>CAZPEY010000463.1:0-3624 GCA_964585665.1 uncultured Polyangiaceae bacterium
GCGTGCTGGGGCAACATCAAGACGAGCGGCATCGGCGAGCAGCCGGTCGAGTTCGTCGGCACGCAGCCCACGATCACCGACTTCGGTTCCCTGTACGGAGACTTCCGCTGGCTGCGGGCGAGCGGCGCGGTCTTCTGTTGGTTCCGCGACTTCTGGTCGGGAACCCTGCTCAAGCAGACCATGCCGGGCCTCTTCCGTGCGTTCACCCGGAATGGCTACGGGTGCGGGATCCGCCTGGACGGCTCGCTCGAGTGTCTCGTCGCGGGGCAGGACCGCGACGGACTCGGCCACCCGCCCGCCGGCACGTTCCTCTCGGTCAGCACCGGCACCCTCCACGCGTGTGCGGTTCAGACGGACGACAAGGTCGTCTGCTGGGGGAGCAATCTCCATGGCCAGGCGACACCGAAGAACTGAGCTTGGTTCTCCAGGCCCCCGCCGCCTCGTCGAGGATCAGCGGCCGCTCGTCGTGCGAGCCCGAGCCTTGCGCCAGTGCGATGGCGAGACGCCGACGCTCTTCTTGAACGCTCGGCTGAACGCTGCCTCGGAGTCGTAGCCTACCTCTGCCGCGATCGTGGCGATGCTCGCTCCACCGGAGATCAACAGCCCAGAGGCGACCTGCATGCGCCAGTGGGTCAGGTACTGCATCGGCGGCTGTCCCATGAAGTGAGAGAACCGCTCGGCGAAGGCCGATCGGGACATCCCCACCTCCTTGGCCAGCGAGTCGAGCGACCAATCCTGCGCCGGGCGCGCGTGCACGATCGCCAGAGCGCGGCCGATCTGTTCGTCCCGCAGGCCGGCCAGCCAGCCGGTCTCCTCCGGGGGAAGCGTCGCCAGGTAGCGGCGCACGACCTCGACGAACATGAGCTCGCTCAGGCGCGCCAGCACGCTCTCGCCGCCGAGGCTCGGCGCGGTCGACTCTGCGAGCGCGACGGCGCAGAGCTGCTCGAGCCAGTGCGACGAACCCTCGCGGCCGTTGGCGATCAGCACGGGCGGGAGCGTCGAGAGCAGAGGGTTGAACGGGCGCAGATCCCAGCCCAAGAATCCGCACACCAGCTTGGCACCGACGGGGCCCTCCCCCTCGTGCAGCTGAAACGGCAAGCTGCGATCGGGCGGGCGCCGATACTTGGCCGGACTGGGCGTGCTGCCGCGAAGCTCGGGCCGACTCGACATCACGTGCGCGTCGCCGTGCGGAAAGACGATCACGTCACCGGCTTCGAGGGGCCTCGATTCGCCGGTGCGAAGGATCGTGCCCCAGCAGGATCCCTCGGTCACGACGTGAAAGTGGATGAGACGCTCCGCGCCCGCGACGATCTCCGGGGCGATCTGGCTCCCGTCCGGAGACTGTGCGGCCCAGGGGGGAGAGGCCGCGACGTTGAAGTAGACCGCTCCCTTCAAGCGAACGGCCTGGAGGACGTCGGAAAGCGTGTCGATGGGCATGGCTCCTAGGGTCCTGCCTGGTTGATCATGGTCGACTCCCCGTCGCTGGCGAGAGGACTAGAGGCCGAGCAGCGCCTTGACCTCCGGATCGCCGGAGAGCGAGCGCAGGTCGGGATCGGTGGCGGCCTTCTTGAGCTTGGCCTTGGCCGCGGGATCGGGGCTGGCCGCGAGCCACTTGAGCTCGCGCAGCGCGGTCTGCTTGTCGTCCTGCAGGCCGGCGACACACGCTCGGTTGTAGTGCCCGTTGACGAAGCCGCTGTCGGCGGCGATCGCCTCCTCGAACTGCTTGGCGGCGCCGGGGTAGTCCTTGGCGCGGTAGGCCTTCATGCCCCTCGCGTTGGCGCGTCGTGCGAGCGTCGCTGCGCGCCTGGCGACGGTGCGCGCGCCCTCCGGATCGAGCGTCATCTCGGCCGTCGTGATCCGCAGCTCGTTCGACTCCGGATCGCGCATCGTTCGGGACGAGTGCACCGTCCACGCGACGCGCTTGCCGTCGAGGGACCAGCAGAGATTGACGTCGCTCCCTTGCGCGGTGCCGTAGAAGGCGACGCGCCCCTCGAACTCCGAGGTCGGCCACTCGACGCCGTCCGCCTTGACGCTGAAGACGGCTTGGAACGCCTCTGCGGACGGGCCGTTGTCGTCGTCCTCCTTGGGCGAGATGACGTAGTGGCTCCCTTGCGCCTTGCCTGCCTTGCCCTTCCAGGCGCCGGCGAACGCCTTGCCCTTGAGCTTGATCTCCGCGCGGGCCTTGCCATCGGGAGACTCGCGCCCGCGGGCGCAGCTGACGGGGTGGGCGGCGAGCCAGAGCTCGAAGGCCTGGCGGTTGGGGAGGGCGTGGTAGCGCTTCTTCTCCTCGGCGGTCGTGCTGCCGAGCGCGAGCAGGTACGGCTGCTGGGCCGCTTGCGGCGTCGCGTCGACGACGACCGCGAGCTGGGTGCTGCCGGCGTAGTTGCCGTCCTCGTCCTGAGCGCCGGTCTCGTCGGTGGTCTTGTAGACGAGCGAGGTGCCGTCGGCGGTCCAGCCGAGGACGGTGAGCGTCGGCTCGGCCAAGGCGCTCGAGGTCAGTAGCAGTCCGCTCAGCAGGATCGCGCGCATGGTCTAGGGCCCTCCATCGAGTGTTCCGTGGGTGATCTCTTGCTCGCGCTCGTCGTCGTCGAGCTCGCGGTCCGTGCCGATGGCCGCGTACCGGTAGACGAGCCGCCAGTACCGCGCGCGCTCGGCGGTCGTGACGACGACCCGGCGCTCGCCCGACGCGGGGACCGTCGTCTCCGCGACCAGCCTGCCGTTCCGCGCGGCGTCGAAGCGACGGCCGAAGAAGACCTCCTTGAGCGGCGCCTCGCACGCAGCGGTGACGCAGAGCTGGAGCGCCAGCCGTCGAAACGGATCGCCGGTCGGCACGGCGTGCCCGACGCCCCGCGAGGCCAGTCGGACCCGCACCTGGTTTCGCGGCCGGGCCTCGACCGAGACGTCGAGCGCTGCGCGAACCAGCTCGCGATCGTGCCCGCCGGGCATGCGATGTCCCTTGGCCATGTGGCAGTCGGCGCAGGTCTGGCTGCTCCCGCTCCGCAGGTACTCGGCGAACGTGTTCTGCATCGGGTGCGGACCGTAGCGCACCGGGGCCATCGAGGTCGGCCAGTTGAACTGGTGACAGCCGGCGCAGAGCTCGGGCTGATCGAGGCGCGGCTCGACGACGATCGGGTGGGCCTCCTGGGCGGCCTGCGTCGGTGGTCGCGCCGAAAGGATCGCGCCGCCGCGGATGTGGCACGCCGCGCAGCCGACGCCCTCGTCGCGGAGCTGTCCTGCCGCCTGCTCGGGCAGCGGCGCGTGACAGTTGACGCACCACGCGCTCGGCTCGAACCGGTACGAGGCGCGAAACAGGGCGTTGTCGAACGCGTCGGCGTGCGCTGACCTGCGCCACTCGGCCGTGACCTCGGCGTGGCACGGCTCGCAGGAGCGCGCGGACACCGTGAGGCCCGCCGGCGGCACGACGTTGGGCAGCGGCCGCGCAGCGCCCTCGAAGAGCTGGAGCAGGGTGACCAGCCAGTGGATCGCGGTCATGCGTGGAGCGCAACCCTACCGCCGTCGATCCGGGCGCGCATCCAAATTGCGAAGGACGGTGGCGGGTGATCCCTCGACGCGACAGTGGTAGCCTGTCGCCATGAGCGATGCGCGCGACGGCGTGGACGAGGC
>CAZPEY010000464.1:0-3613 GCA_964585665.1 uncultured Polyangiaceae bacterium
CGCCTAGCGGTCGATGACGCCGAGCTTGCCAGCACGGTAGTCGCGGATCGCCTGCTCGATCTCTCGCTCCGTGTTCATCACGAACGGGCCATAGCGGGCAACCGGCTCGCGCAGCGGGACACCCGTCAGGAGCAGCGCCTGGGCGTCCTCGCTCGCCGCCAGCGCGACGGCGTCCCCCTCGCCCAGCACCGCGAGCTGCCCTGCGGCGAGCGCGCGTCCCGAGACCGTGAGCGAACCTTGGAAGGCGTAGACGAACGCCGTGTGGTCGGTTGGCACTGCCACATCGATCGCCGCGCCAGGCCGAAGGCGCCAGTGCTGGTAGGTGATCGGGGTACGCGTCTCGATCACCGCCGAGACGCCCAGGGCGGTGCCAGCGATCACATGAACCGTCGCCAGACCGTCGGAGCTCGTGGCGGTCGGGATCTTCGCTTTCGGGATCTCCTGGTACCGGGGCGCCATCATCTTGTCGCGGGCCGGCAAGTTCACCCAGAGCTGAAAGCCATGCATCCGTCCCCCGTGCTCCTGCAAGGTGCGAGACGGCATCTCCGCGTGGACGATGCCCCGCCCCGCCGTCATCCACTGCACGTCGCCGGGGCCGATCTTGCCACGGTGACCGGCCGAGTCAGCGTGCTCGGCCTCGCCCTCGAGGACGTACGTGACGGTTTCGAAGCCGCGGTGCGGATGGTCGGGCGCGCCGATCGCCTCCCCGGGTGGATACTCGACCGGGCCCATCTCATCGAGCATGAGGAACGGATCGGCGTCGTCGAAACCCCGAGTCGGGAAGGGGCGGCGAACGACGAAGCCGCCTCCCTCACGCTGCTGATGGGAGGTGATGACGCGGAGAACTTGGCGTGGTGTCATTTGGACTTCTCCAACCTCTGCTCGGCGGTGGTGCCGAGCTTCTTGGCCAGCTCGATGAACGTGGCTCGCTCGCCCTTCGAGAGCCCCAGCGCGGCCTGATCCATCGTCTGCTTGTGATGCGCGAAGGCGGCGCGGATCTTCGCCCTGCCTTCCTTGGTCAGCGAAACGCTGCGGACGCGCCGATCGCGCGGTTCGAAGGCCCGCGCGACGAGCCCGCGTGCCTCCAAGCGATCGATCGCCGTCGTGATGGACCCACTGGTCAGCTCGACCCGCTTGCCGATGGAGTTGACCGGCTGAGCTCCATGATGGAGCAGCAGCTCGAGGATCACGAAGTCTGACAAGCACATCTCGAGCCCTTCGATGCTCTGCGCGGCGTGTCGCCCAAGCGACCGATGCGCCTTCATCAAGACGAGCCATAGATGCGTCCCAGAAGTATCCGCCACGCATAGTATCTTGGGCTCAAGATACTTCTTGTCAAGTCTTCGCTTCGTCAGCCTCGTGGTGAAATGGAGATCACCTCAGTTTACGAAACTGAAGTTGGGGGTTCGAATCCCTCCGGGGCTACCAACTTGTCTTGCCCTCGTCGACCAACGGAGTAGGTCAGCTCTGTCCGAAGGAGACGATGCAGGTTCGACTCCTGCCGAGGGTACCGGCCGACAGCGCTCTCGAGACCCGAGCGGAACGGGTGCCGGATTTCTAAACCGGTCGTTGCAGGTTCGAGTCCTGCCGGGAGCACCAGCGAGTCTTCGTTCCACGCGGGACAGTCCACCTGGGGGTGATTCGAGCCTTACAAGCTCGAGGCGCTGGGTTCGATTCCCAGGTCCCGCACTGCAGTTCAATCTTGCCCGCCAATTCAATCCAACCACGACGCGGGCCGAAAGGAGCGACCCATGGGTATCAACTTCAGAAAGATCTTCAATCAGGCACAGACGCCGCAGTCGGAGGCGATCCCTGGATCGACTCAGGTGCCCAACTCGGCGGGAGGCCACGCGTGGCGCCTCGACGACTGGGCGCGCCTCGATCGGTTCTTGATCCTCGGCACCGAGGGCGGAAGCTACTACGCTAGCGAGCGGGCGTTGACGCGAGACAGCGCCGCCGCCGTCGAGCGCGTGATCCAGCAGGATGGGCAGCGCGTCGTTCAGCGGATCGTCGAGATCTCGGTCGAGGGCCGCGCGCCCAAGAACGATCCGGCGATCTTCGCGCTCGCGATGGCCGCCAAGCTCGGCGACTTCGAGACGCGGCGCGCGGCGCACGCGGCCCTGCCGCGGGTGGCGCGGACCGGCACGCACCTCATGCACTTCGCGAGCTGGCTCGAGCTGTTCGGCGGCTGGGGTCGGGGTTCGCGGCACGCCGTGGCGCGCTGGTTCAACGACAAGAGCGCCGCGGCGCTCGCGTACCAGGCCGTGAAGTACCAGGCGCGAGACGGCTGGTCGCTCCGCGACCTGCTTCGCCTCTCGCATCCGCGGGCGGCGTCCGCGGAGCATCAGGCCGTGTATCGCTGGATCGCCGATGGCGTGCTCGAGCCGCCGGTCGCCGAGGCGCTCGCCGTGATCGACGCGTTCGAGCACGGCAAGTACGTCGGCTCGGCGTCCGAGATGGCGGCTCTCGTGCGCGAGCACGATCTGCCCCGCGAGGCGGTGCCCACGCAGTGGCTTGCCGAACCGCTCGTGTGGGAGGCCTTGCTCGAGCGGATGCCGATGACCGCGATGATCCGCAACCTGGCGACGATGACGAAGGTCGGGTTGCTCCGGCCCTTGTCGACGGCGACCAAGACGGTGGTCGCACGCCTTGGCGACGCCGAGCGGCTGCGCCAGGCACGCATCCATCCCATTGCCGTTCTCGCCGCGCTCAAGACCTATGAGTCGGGGCGAAGCGTCAAGGGACAGAGCGAGTGGAAGAAGGTCCCTGCGATCGTCGATGCGCTCGACGAGGCCTTCTACCAGACGTTCCGCGTGCTCGAGCCGTCGGGCGAGCGGACCCTGCTCGCGCTCGACGTGTCGGGATCGATGGAGGGCGGCGTCGTAGCGGGCGTACCGGGACTCACGCCGCGTGTCGCGGCCGCCGCGATGGCGCTGGTGACGGCGGCGGTCGAGCCGCAGCACGCGTTCGTGGCGTTCGCGACCGAGCTCACCGAGCTCGACATCTCGCCGAAGATGCGGCTCGACAAGGTCGTGCGGATGACGAGCGGCATGCCGTTCGGCGGTACGGACTGCGCGCAGCCGATGATCTGGGCGCAGCGCAGAAAGATCCAGGTCGACAAGTTCGTGGTGTACACGGACTCGGAGACCTGGGCGGGAAGCGTGCACCCCGTGCAGGCGCTGCGCGCGTATCGGAAGGCGACGGGCATCGCGGCCAAGCTCGTCGTCGTCGGCATGGTGGCCAACGGCTTTACGATCGCCGATCCAGACGACGCGGGAATGCTCGACGTCGTCGGGTTCGACACCGCGACGCCGGAGGTGATCAGCCGGTTCTAGAGAGGGCGCGAGCAGCGACCCTCTCGTGTTTGCAACAAACAGCCGGGTCCGCGCGAGCGGGCCTGGCCCTGCCTCTCGAGGTCTTCTGGGAAGACAGCCGCATCGTAGGCGGCCAAGGCGGTTCGATTCCGACGAGAGGCTCTCCTCCAACGTGCAAATTGCAGTTCGGCGTGCGGGCCGGATTGACTGGGTTATCTAGGGTGATCGACCTACGGGTCGAGCAGGTTCGAAGCCTGCGTTTCCAGTCAACCAACTCGTCCGGGCGTTCGAGCTGTCGA
>CAZPEY010000465.1:0-3610 GCA_964585665.1 uncultured Polyangiaceae bacterium
CGAGGCCGCACATCGTCGAGGCTCGCTAGACAGACTCGCGCGGAGCGCGATCCAAGATCAAGCGGCCCAAAGGCCGCGCCGCGGCGAGGTCGCCGCGCACGCAGGGCTGGGGACCCGACGGCTTTGCCGGCGGGGCGGGGCGGCACGCCCCGTCACGACAGACGAAACAGGAACGCTTCCGCTGGATCTTCATCAATGCGTTCCTGCTTAGATCCGCGGTTGCGGCGGCGCGGCCTTGCCGTCGCGGAAGATCTCACGGATGCGGTACGTCTGCGCGCGCTGCGACTCAAAGTACGTCCGCATCGTCATCTCGGCCAGGAGGCCCATCAAGATCGAGAGCGCCCCGATGAGGAAGAACATGATCGTCAGCAAGGGGAGCGGCGTCTCGACGAACGGCTTCTGGCCCCAGAGCTTGAAATACAACATGCCCAGGAAGCTGAGGATCGAGGCGGCCAGGCTGGCGAGCCCGAACTTGCCAAAGACGTGCATCGGCTTGGTGCCGTAGCGCCACAAGAACTGCACGAGCAGCAGATCGAGCACGACGTTCGGGATGCGGCCGAGGCCATACTTGGTCTTGCCCTTGGTGCGGGGGTGGTGACGGACCGGCAGCTCGGTGATCTTGGCGCCTTGCTGGGCGGCATAGATCGGGATGAAGCGGTGCATCTCGCCGTAGAGGTGCACGCCCTCGAGCGCCTCGCGGCGATAGGCCTTGAGCGTGCAGCCGTAGTCGTGCAGGCGCACGCCCGAGACCCACGAGATGAGGCCGTTGGCGAGGCGCGACGGCAGGGTGCGGGTCACGTCATCCTGGCGGTTGCGGCGCCAGCCGCTGACCACGTCGTAGCCCTCGGCGAGCTTGTCGAGGAGCAGCGGGATATCGTCGGGGTCGTTCTGCAGATCGGCGTCGAGTGGAACGATGACGTCCCCGGTCGCCGCCTCGAACCCCGCGGCCATCGCGGCGGTCTGCCCGAAGTTGCGGGCGAAGCGGAGAACGCGGAGGTGCGGCCGGCTCTCGGTCGCGGCGCGCAGGATCTCGAGCGAGCGATCTTTGGAGCCATCGTCGACGATGAGCACCTCGACCTCGTGGCCGCGGTCGCGCAGCGTCGCCGCCGCGGCGTCGAGCTTCGTCAGCAGCTCGGGCAGCGTCTCCTCTTCGTTCATGCACGGCACGACGATGCTGAGGCTCGGACGCTTGGCCGTCGCTGCGAGGGGGCTGGCTCCCATGCGCGCGCTGCATACCACGGACGCTGGGAACCCGGGAACTGCGAAAGGCGGTTGTTGGCCTGGCCGCGCCCGTGCTACCCCACGCCGATGGTTGAGCGCATCGGGTGGGCTACGCTGCGGCAGCGGAGCGCGTTGCTCGTCGGCATTGCGGTCCTCTTGGCGGCGCTCCTGCGGCCCGTGCCGTCCTTCTTCCTGCATCGCAACGGTGGCGACTGCGTGCGCTACCGCGACTGGTCGCGGCTCGTCGTCAAGGAGGGGATGCCGGCGTTCCCGATGCTGATGAACGAGTGGAAGCAGAAGTGGGTTGGTTTCCCGCCGCCGACCCGGTGGACCTGGCTGGCGATGATCGCTGGCCTGATGAAGATCTGGCCGAGCGGTCACGACGAGTATCAGCCGATCGTGCTGCTCGCGTGGCTGGGCGGCGTGCTCGCGCTGGTCCCGCTCGGACTCTGGTTGCGGCGGCTGGTGCAACCGGAGGTCGTCGCGCTCGCGCTCGGCCTGGTCGCGCTGTCGCCCTTGCTGCGCGGCATGTCGAAGTATCCGCTGCCCGATTCGCTGCAGATGTCCTCGACGATGTGGCTCGTCTATCTGACGAGCGAGTGGGCGCACGCGCCGCGGCGATGGCTGCTGTGGGCGCAGGGGGCGGCCGCCTTCTTGCTGATCACGGTGCGCGAGACAGGGCTGCTCTCGATTGTCGCGGCCATGGCGCTGGCGCTGTACTACGCAAGGCGACCTACCGAGGCGATGGCGGCGCGTGCGATGCGGACGCGGCTCTGGCCAATCGCCGCGATGCTGGGCGGCTGCGTCGTCGCTGCAGCAAGCACTGTGGTGGTGTGCGGCGGGTGGGAGACGCTGTGGTCGCTCGTCGTCGTGTATGTCGGCGCGTTGGTCAAGACGGGCAACATCGCGTTCGTCTCGGGGCCGCCCTATCGCTACCTCGTGGACTTCGTCATCGTCGCACCGCTCGTGGTCGTCCTGGCCGTCGCGGGGTTGACCCGGATGCTGGGGCAAGAACGGTGGCGCGCTCTGACGGCGCCGCTCGGCCTGGTGCTCGGCGTTCTGTTCAGCACCAACGCGTTTCTTCCGAAGACGCTGCGCTACGTGCTCGCGGTCGATGTGCTGCTGCGCGTGCTCGTCGCGGCGCTGCTCTACGATGTCTACGTCGAGGGCGGTCGGCGCGCGCGCCGGGTGGCGATCGGGCTGGGTATCGCCGTCGTCCTCGTGGACGAAGCGCTGTGGTACAAGCTGTGGGCGTTCGACCAGGTCTACGATCCAGTGACCTGGTCGTTGGCGCGCCAGCTTCAGATGATTCCTCGTTGAGCGAAGACCCCATGAGCACTCCAGACCGCGTCACCAACCTGCAAGATCGCGAAGCGTTCCGTCGCTGGAACGAAGAAATGGCGCACAAGTACGACCCCGACGCCTACCACCATCACCCCAACCCGATGGTGCGGCTCGTCGAGGGACTGCGCGTGCGCCGACTGCTGCAGCTCCTCGCCGTGCAGCCCGGGCAGCAGGTCCTCGAGGTGGGGTGCGGGGCGGGCAACATCCTCGAGCAGATCCGCGGGGCGCGCCTCTTCGGCGCCGATCTCTCGACGGCGCTCCTCGACAAGGCGCGCCGGCGGCTCGGGGCGCGCGCCGAGCTGGTCGAGGCCTTTGCAGAGTCGTTGCCCTACGAGAGCGGTCGCTTCGATCGCGTCTACTGCTCCGAGGTGCTCGAGCATGTCGTCGATCCCGTGGCGGTGCTCCGCGAGATGCGGCGCGTGATTCGTCCCGACGGGCGAGCGGTGATCTCGTTCCCGAACGAGGGGCTCATCGATCGCGTCAAAGATGGACTGCGCCGCGTCGGCCTGTGGCGGCTGTTCTCGGGCGGCAAGGGCGAGTACCAGGCCTCGGAGCGCATGACCGACGAGTGGCACCTCCATGAGCTCAACCCGGCCAGCGTCGGTGAGGCCATCGCGGAGCTGTTCACTGTGGCGGAGGTCGCGCACGTTCCTTCGCGCTGGTTTCCGCTGCGCCATGTGATGTTGCTGTTGCCTCGCTAGCGCGGCCGCCTATGATTGGCGGGCCGATGCGCTGGCTGCTGCCTCTCCTGCTTCTCGGGTGCGCCGAGTCGTTGCCCCCGACGACGCGCGATGGTTCTCATGGCGGTGCGCACGACCTGCGCGCCGCCGGAGATGCGGGAGGAGGCAAGGACGGTGGCGGCGCCAGCGACGGCGGCGCCGATCTGCGGGTCGCGGCCGATCTCACGGGGGGCGGCGGGGCCGATCTCGCGGTGCCGCCGGATCTCGCGGCGTCGCCCGATCTCGTGGCGTCGCCCGATCTCCTCGTGCTCGCCGATCTCCTCAACTGCGCCGCCGTCGAGAACTGCTTCAACGACTCGGACGAC
>CAZPEY010000466.1:0-3593 GCA_964585665.1 uncultured Polyangiaceae bacterium
GGCAGCGGGTGCGGCGCCGACGCGTCCTTGCCCTCGGCGGCGCTCGCCGGCGCGGGCGGCATCGGGTGCGGCGCCGACGCGTCCTTGATCTCAGCGGCGCTCGCGAGGGGGGCCGGCAGCGGGTGCGGCGCCGACGCGTCCTTGCCCTCGGCGGCGCTCGCCGGCGCGGCGGGCATCGGGTGCGGCGCCGACGCGTCCTTCGGCGGCAGACGATTGAGCGCCGAGCCCTCGCTCGTCGGCAGCCTGCCCACGCCAGACAGCTCGCGTCGGATCGGCGCGATGTGCTGCTGCTGCCAGGCGAGCGCGCGATCGATCACCTTCTGACTCTCCCCGTCGAGCTGGGTGAAGCGCAGGCCCATCCCGTGCGGGCGATTGGGAGCCGCCGGATCGAACTCGCGCACCCACTGGACCTGGCCCTCGCCGCGGATGATCGACACCCCGGTCTCCCCCGACTGCAGCAGGAACTCGAACTTGATGAGGGTGCCCACGGGCTTGGGCGTGCGGCTGGCGATGAAGATGCCGCCGCGCGAGATGTTGACCGCGTACTTCTCGATGAACGTCTCGACCGTCGGGTACTTCAGCTTGATGCGAAGGATCGCGGGCTGCCGATCTCCGACGCGGGTATCACCGGCCATCCGGGTACTGTATCACACGGCCGAGGTCACTCGCAGCAGCAGCGCACTCCGCCGAGGCCGAGCGTCGCGATGGCGAGGAACACCGAGTCGCAGGTCATCTTCGATCCGTCGGCCAGCGACGCCAGGCCGCTCTCGGTGCCGCTGCAGTCGGGTGCGACGAGGACCCCGGTGAAGCCGCCGCAGCCCAGGCTCTTGCAGGTCTGGCTCGTGCGCGCGCAGATCTCGGTGCAGGTCGTCGCGACGTCGAGCGTCGTCGTGCACTTGCCCAGCGAGGCCGTCTCCGGCGAGCAAACGCCGTGGCTGCACGCGCCGCTCGTGCAATGGAACGACACGTCGACGGACGCGGTGGCTTGCTTGCCGTTGACGTCGGTGACCTTGACCCACAGCGTGCGCACGAGCGTGTCCGTGAAGGACAACCCGCCGGCCGCCTCGATCTCCGCCCACGTCATGGTCTTGCCGACCTGCTTGCTGCCGACCTGCGCCAGCGCGCCGTAGTCGTTGCCCACCCCATCACTCAAACGCGCACCGGCCAGCGGCACCGGGGCCACCACCGTCGCCGTGATCACCAGCGCGTCGCCGTCCCACAGCTCGCTCGCGGCCACCTGGATCGACGTGATCGCCGGTCCACCGGGGGGCGGCCCGTCACTCTTGGGCGTCGCCAGATCGCTCGGCGGCTCGGTCGTCGTGGCGTCGGTGGAGAGGTCAACGGTCGGGGCCACCGGCGGCTCGCGCAGGTCGGGCTGCGCCTCGGCGCCGAGGTCGACGGACGAAGACGGATGTCCCTTCTTGGTGGAGCCACCGTTCGAGCAGGCCACCAGGACGAGCGCGGAGAGAAGGAGCAGGGGGCGCATGAGTCACCTCATGCGAAGGACACGGGCACCAGCGCCCGTTGCAAAGAAACTACTGGCAGCAGCAGGAGGCGCCGTCGCCGTAGCTCGTCGCGTATCCGCCGGAGCTGATCGCCGTCGAGCAGCTGACGTTGGTGCCGCCGACCGAGCCGGAGCAGCCGCCGTAGTAGATGTTCTGGGTCTTGCCGCCGCACGCCGTCTCCGCGCAGGTCTTGCCAAGCGAGGCGCAGATGCTGCTGCAGGTCTCGCTGCCCGAGTACGACGTCGAGCAGGTGGTCAAGGTCGGGGTGCCGCCCGACGAGCAGCCGCCGCAGACGCCGTTGCACGTCTCCCCAGCGCTGCAGTAGAAGGACACGCTCGTCGACGAGGTGCTCTTGCTCTTGCTGTCGATGTCGGTCGCCTTGGCCAGGAAGCTGCGCGAGGTCGAGGACGAGAAGTTGAGCGGCGAGACCGCGTCGATCTGGGTCCACGACAAGGTCAGCGAGTAGTTGCCATCGAAGCCAGACGTGCTCATCGAGCCGTACGAGTACCCCGAGCTGTCGAAGAGCTCGACGGTGTAGATGTAGTCGAGGCCGATCGGGTGGCCGACGCTGACCGTGAAGGTGACGCTCTCGCCGTCATACGCGTAGGACGGCGAAGGGGTGAGCGTCCCGACGGTGGGGCCGGTGTTCGAGGTCGCCAGGTCCGTCGACTTCATGTCGGGCGCCTTCATGTCGCTCTTCTTGAGATCGACGTCGCCGGTGTTGGCGGGCTCCGAGAGATCGAAGGGCTCCTCGATGGTCTCGGAGAGGTCCTTGCTCTTGGACTGCGTGCTCTTGCCGCGGTGGCTGCCGCCTCCCGACGAGCAAGCAACGGCAGCAGCGGCGACAACAGCCAGCAGGGAGATGGAGAGGGTTCGCATGGTCAAGCTCCTAGACTATTGGCAGCAGCACTTGATCGTGTCGGACGAGATGGTCCCCGAGAACATCGAGCCGAAGCCCGTCGAGCAGGAGCCAGCGCTCGTGCCGTGCTCGGAGCCGCAGGTGCCATCCCAGTAGTTGATCGCGGTGACGCCGCCGCAGCCCGCCGCGACGCAGGTGCCGCCGGCGCCGCTGCACACGTCGTTGCAGGTCCGGCTCGTCGAAGTGACCGACTCGCACGACGACAGCGTCGCCGAGCCGAGGCCGCCACAGGTGCCGCCCGAGCAGGAGCCGCTGCACGGCTGATCGCAGCCGCCGCAGTGCTGCGACGAGGTGTCAGTGTCGACGCAGACACCGTCGCAGGCCGAGACGCCGTTGCACGAGAACGACACGGTGATCGTCTTCTCCGCGGTCTGATCGTCCGTGGTCGCAGCGACGACCTTGAAGGTGCGGGTCGCGCCGCCGACGAAGTCGAGCTTCTGCGCCGAGGAGATCGCCGACCAGGAGAGGGTCAGCGAGTAGCTGCCGGCAAAGCCGGTCGATGCCATGCTGCCGTAGTTCACCGTCTGGTTCGTGTCGGTGAGGATGACCCCGAGGATCTCCGCGCCGCCGGTCGTCTCGACGACCGCGGTGAACGTGATCGGCTCCTCGGACAGGCTGCTCTGCGGGTCGGCGGCGAGCGACGTGACGGTGATCCCACCGCCGGTGGTCGTCAGGTCGGAGCCCTTCTGATCGACCTTCTTGAGATCAGCGCCCTCGGGGGGCGGCTCGGACAGATCGACCGACAGGTCCTTCTTGGTTCCGCCTCCCCCGTGGCGCCCTCCGCCTCCCGATGAGCAGGCGACAAAGGAGATGCTGCTGACCGCCAGTACCACCGCGACGAATGCGAATCTCATGGCTAAGCTCCCTCGAAAAAGCGAAGTCGCTTTAGCACGCGCAGATGAAAAAGATGAAGTGATTTTAACTATCTAGATGTAACCGGTTAGGCCGATTACGAAGCGCGAAGGCCGAGTAGCGGAGCGCGGCGACTACATGCAGGCGTTGACTTCCGTCGCGCAGCTATTCCAGGTCGCGTCCGCGTTGAGGCAGGTGCTGCACGTCGTCGACGTGACCAGGCCGTCGCCAGTGCTGTTGACCTGGCAGTCGCCCGAGCCGACGCAGGTGTTGGCGAGGCAGTTGAAGAGATCGCTGAACTGCTGCTGCCCGTCGGG
>CAZPEY010000467.1:0-2118 GCA_964585665.1 uncultured Polyangiaceae bacterium
CGCATGAGGAGGCTCTTGAGATGGTGTCGCTCGTCGCTCATGTCGCGTCCGCCGTGATGATCGTGCCGACCGGTTCGCCCTCGAGCGCGCGCGTCAGCGTGCCAGGCTCGAGGCCGTTGATGATCTGGATCGAGCGCTGGTGCTTGGCGCTCTGGAGGAGATCGAGGACGGCGCGCTCGACGACGACGTCTTGAAGGTCCATCGCCTTGAGCTCCGAGACGGTGATGCGCGGGATGAACTTGGCGCCCTTGTCCTTCTTCGGATCGGCCGTGTAGAGGCCCTTTTCGTCCTTCACGTAGATCATCGAGCGCGCTCCGAACACCTCGCTGATGAGGTAGGCGCCGGTGTCGGTGCGATGCGGCGGGATGCGTCCCACCGTCGGGTTCTGCTGCCAAAACGTGTAGGGCGGCATGCCGAAGAACACCGCCGCTCGCCGCTCGGCCAGGTAGAGCGGGAGCTGCGGGAACTGGGCCGGCTCGATGAACGGGATGCCATGCTTGGCGAGCAGGTAATGGATCATGCGCGCGTTCTGCATCGACACGAAGGTGCCGAGCACGCTCATCACGCCCGTTGGCAGGTTGAGGTCGAGCGCGACGCTGTAGGCGTGACGCGCCCGCGTCCCTGCGCCTGTGCCGAGGATCATCTGGTGGCGCGGCAGGTTCGCGATGACCTCCTCGAGGATCGGGAACACGGCGGCGCGGCCGCGATCGATGATGCTCTGGCCGCCGATCTTGATCACGTTGGCCTGCGGCAGGATCTGGACCTGCGGTCCGCCCGCCGTCTGTGCCTGTAGTCTCTCGTCGGTGAGCGAGCGGTCGATCAGCGCCCGCCCGAGCTCCGTCAGTAGCTCACTTCGCAAGTCTCGCTCCTTGTAGCTCGTAGTGTCGCACGACCTCGTGCAGCGTACCCGGATCGCCGAGCTCGATGCGCGCCCAGGCGGCGAGCTCGTCGAGGAGCTCCTGCTGGAGCGCGCCATCGAGAGCGCGTCCTCCGACCCCCGGCTTGCCCCGCCAGTCCGCGACGAGCGAGTCCACCGAGGCGGCCGTCGACCAGGGCGCGCTCCGCCAGAGCGGCAGCGGCGCGGCGCCGTGCGCCGCCAGCGCGTCGAGGAGGGCCCGTCCGGCGCGCTCCCCGCTGCGACCCGCCAGGCCGCGCTCGCGCAGCAGCTCCTGCAGTCGTCGGCGCAGGCGCTCTGCGACGCTGTCTTCGTGCTTGCGCACGCGCCCGACCCAGACCCGCGCCCCCGGCGCGCCGACGCGCCGCACCTCGGCGAGCGCGTGCGCCCCGTCGAGGTGGTGCAGCGAGCGCGAGAACAGCACGACGTCGACGCTCTGCGCCTCGACGGGCCAGGGCCGGTTCGCGTCAACCGCGTGCAGCGCGACCCGCGACGGCGCGCCGAGCTGCGGGAGCGAGCGGCGAAGCTCGTCCAGCATCGCCGCCGACGCGTCGAGACCACAGTAGTGCACGCCGGCGGCGATCAGATGGCGTCCGATCGTCCCCGTCCCCGCGCCGACGTCGAGCAGGCGCACCGGCGGAGGCACCCCATCGAGGAGCGCCGTGGCCACGGCCTGGCCGACCGCCGAAGGCAGGCCGGCGCGCGCCTCGTAGCCGCTGGCCTGCGCGTCGAAGCTGGGGCTCGCTACGATGGAGGGGTTCACGCGGGAGTGAGCGCTAGAGCTAGAGCTTGAGCTTCTTCGAGACGTGCCCGTCCTTGGGCACGCTGATCTCGTACGACTCCTTGATCCCTGCCTCTTCGTTGACGAGGGTCAAGTTGAGCTTGCCGGCGGGCACCTTGACGCCGATCATCGGCGTCTCGCCGATCTTCTTCTTGCCGAGATAGACGACGGTGTACGGGCGCGTGTCGAAGTCGAGGAGGCCAAAGCCGCCCGTCGTCTCCGAGGCCGGCGCGGTGTTCTTGGGCGCCGGGTTCTTGTGCGCCGGTACCTTGTCGGGTCCCTTCTCGGCGACCGCCTCGGGCTTGGCCGCTTCGGGCTTGGCCGCCTCGGGCTTGGCCGCCTCGGGCTTGGCCGCCTCGGCCTTGGGCTCGGTGCCCTCAGGCTTGGCCGCCTCGGGCTTGGCCGCCTCGGGCTTGGCCGCCTCGGGCTTGGCCGCCTCGGG
>CAZPEY010000467.1:2218-3579 GCA_964585665.1 uncultured Polyangiaceae bacterium
CCGCCTCGGGCTTGGCCGCCTCGGGCTTGGCCGCCTCGGGCTTGGCCGCCTCGGGCTTGGGCTGCACGACCGCTGCCTGTGGCGGATGGGTCGGCCGGGCGGTGAACGTGTAGATGCCGCCGCCGATGCCGCCGCCGAGCAGCACCGCGGCTGCTCCGCCGACGACGAACATGCCGGCGCGCTTCTTCGGAGGCTGGGTCGCCGCCGGATTCGTCGTCTGCTGCCCTCGAACCGACGAGCGCGAGATCGATCCGCTACCCGGCCGGCTCTTCGAGACCGATTCGCCGCGACGCGTGCCCGGATTGCTGCGCGCCCCGGTCTCCCCCTTGCCGGTGAGGCGATCGTCGGCGGTCTTCTCTTGCTCGAAGTACTGCGTCATCAGCGCCGCGATGTCCGACGCATCGACGCGGCCCGGGTGGTGGCGCAGGTACTCGCGCAGCGCGTCGCGCATCTCCGCCGCCGACTGGAAGCGGTCGTTGACGTCGCGGGCGAGCGCCTTCATCACGATGTCGTGCAGCTCGCGATCGAGCGGATGGCCGCCCCACGTCGGGGACGGCACGGTGCCCTGCAGGATCTCGACGAGGATCGCCGTCTCGCTCGGACCGTCGAAGAGCTGCTTGCCCGACAGCAGCTCCCACAGCACGATGCCCGCGGCGAACACGTCGGTGCGGCGGTCGAGCGCGACGGTGCCCATGACCTGCTCGGGCGACATGTACGAGATCTTGCCCTTGAGCGTGCCGATCTTGGTCTCGTGGCGCTGCGGGCCCTCGACGCGGGCAACGCCGAAGTCGATGACCTTCACCGTGCCCGCGTAGGTGATCATGATGTTCGACGGCGTGAAGTCGCGGTGCACGAGGCCCATCAGGTTGCCGTCGTCGTTGACGAGCTCGTGGGCGTAGTGGAGGCCGTCGAGGGCGTACTCCATGATGCGCGCCCAGAGCTGCGGCTGCAGGAGCTGGCCCCACTGCTGGACGCGGAGCTGCAGCGCGCGCAGCGTCTGCCCGCGCAGGTACTCCATCGCCATGAAGTAGCTGTTGTCGATCTCGCCGAGGTCGCTGACGACGACCACGTTCGGGTGATCGAGCTTGGCGGCGACGTTGGCCTCGTCGATGAACATGTCGATCATGTGCGTATCGGTCGGCTTGATCAGATCGCGCCGGATACGCTTGATGACGACGAGCTTCTGGAAGCCCTGGGCGCCCAGCTTGCGCGCCAGGAAGATATCGGCCATTCCGCCCGAGGCGAGCGGCTTGATCACCTCGTAGTCACCGTAGCGCTCGTTCGGCTGCGGCCCATCGAGGGGCTCGGCCCCGGCGATGATGGTCTGCTGACTGTCTGGGCCCTGGTTGGACACAAAAACC
>CAZPEY010000468.1:0-3578 GCA_964585665.1 uncultured Polyangiaceae bacterium
CGGCAACGCCTACCACGGCGCGCACCCGTTCTACATGTACTACTGGGGCCAGCGCGGCCGCGAGTGGCTCGGGCAGGTGATCGCCGTCGGTGTCGACAACACGACCGTGCCGAACATGCTCGGCTGGGATCACGCCCAGACGCTCACCGAGGCGATCGCCTCGGCGCGCAGCCGCCTCGGCCGCTCGGCCGAGATCACGATGCTGCACCACCCGCCGATCCTCATCACCGACGTCAAGTAGCGCCGCGGCCGACGCCGCTGGCCCGATCAGCCGCGCGGGTGGTGCTGGCGCAGCACCTCGGCGAGGCGCTTGCGCGAGACGTGCGTGTAGATCTGGGTGGTGCCGATGTCGGCGTGGCCGAGCATCGCCTGCACGGCGCGCAGCTCGGCGCCACCGTCGAGGAGATGGGTCGCGAAGGCGTGGCGCAGCGTGTGCGGCGACAGCGGCGCGCGGATGCCGGCCTGCGCCGCGTACCCGACGATGAGCTTCCAGAACGCCTGCCGGGTCATCCGCGTGCTGCGGTTCGACAGGAACAAGTACGGGCTCTGCTGGCCCCTGGGATCGTCACACGCGCGCTCCGCTAGGTAGTCGCGCAGCAGCGCCACCGCTCCTGCACCGAGCGGCACCAGGCGCGCCTTGCGCCCCTTGCCCACCGTCGAGAGGAAGCCCGCGTCGAGCTGCACGTCGGCGAGCCGCAGGCCGCACAGCTCGCTGACCCGCAGGCCCGTCGCATAGAGCGTCGCGAGCATCGCCGCGTCGCGGCGACCCTTGCGGGTTCGCCGATCGGGCGCCGCCAGCAGGCGCTCGACGTCGTCGCGGTGCAGCGAATGGGGGAGCTGCCGCGGCAGGCGAGGCAGCGCGAGCTCCGCGGCGGGATCGCGCTCGAGGTGACGCTCGGTGCGCAGGTAGCGAAACCAGCCCCGCGCCGCGATCAGCCCGCGCGCCTGGCTGCGTGCCCCGACCCCCGCCTCCGATCGCTCGACGAGAAAGGCCAGCAGATGGCGCGGCTCGATCTCGCCGATGCGGCGCAGTCCGATACGGTCAAGATACTTGACCAGCGCCGACAGGTCGCGCCCATAGGCGAGCAGCGTGTTCGGCTGCAGCCCGCGCTCGACCTTGCAGTGATCGAGGTACAGCGCCAGGCCATCGTCGAGCGTCACCTGCTCACCCTAGCCCGCGGCTCAGCGACGAGCAAACTTCCCCCGATTGACAGCCTCCCCCGGGCCATCGCCACAATGGATCGGGGGGATCTCGATGGCCCGTATGTGGTTCAGGTTGGCAGCGCTCGCCCTGCTCGGCGGTGTTGGTTGCGCGAAGGACGACGGGACGCTCGGGAGCTCGCTCGCCAAGCTGGCCGGCTGGTCCGACGCGCCGGCCTGGGATGGCACCTGCGCCGTCGGCACGCTGGTCACCGCCGGCGACGCCCGCTACTGCGAGAGCAACGGCCAGCGCGTCGGCAACTTCCGATCGACGTACCCCGACGACAAGCCCAAGGCCGCCGGACAGTTCGTCGCCGATCGCGAAAGCGACGTGTGGCGCTACTGGCACCCCAACGGCGCACCCGCCGCGATCGGCGCCTTTTCCGACGGCAAGCGCGACGCGATGTGGTCGTCCTACTACCCCAACGGCCAGGTCGAATCGCAAGAGAGCTGGGCGAGTGGCGCGCGCCAGGGCGCCTCGAAGTGGTTCTACTCGAACGGCAAGCCGCAGCGCACCGCCAGCTACACCGCCGGTCTCCTCGACGGCGCCTACGCCACCTTCTTCGTCGACGGCACGGCCGAGAGCGCGACGACCTACGTCGGCGGCAAGCGGCAGGGCGCGTGGAAGAGCTACCACGACAACGGCCAGCTGCGCGAAGACGGCGCCTACACCAACGACCTCCGCACGGGCGCGTGGACGACCTACTTCGACAACGGCCAGCTCGCCTCGACGGGCAGCTACGTCGACGACCTCAAAGAGGGGGCGTGGACGACCAAGAACCGCGACGGCTCGCTCGACACCGAAGGCAGCTACGTGCAGGGGCGCGGCGAGGGAACCTGGCGCCGCTACTTCTACGGCGACGAGGTGCCCTCGTTCGACGAGGGCCAGCAGGTGCACGGCCTCGCCGAGGGGCTGTGGCTGGGCTGGTCGGTCGATCGCCAACACAAGCTGACGGAGGTCACCTACCTGCACGGCCTCGCCGAGGGCCCGACCACCGAGTGGTGGGTCAACGGGCAGAAGTCCGCCGAGGGTAGCTATCTCGTCGGAGCGAAAGAGGGCCCCTGGGTCTTCTACTACGACAACGGGCAGAAGCAGGGCGAAGGGAGCTACCGCCTGGGGCTCCGCACGGGCGCGTGGACCGAGTGGTACTCCGACGGCAAGCTCAAGTCGCAGGGCAGCTACGTCGAGGGCGACCGCACCGGGACGTGGACGTTCTATGCGACGGACGGCACGCCGACGACGGTGACCTACTAGTGCGCGCGATCGCGACCCTCGGGCTGCTGCTCGCGCCGCTCGTCGCCCACGCTGGGAGCATCAAGCAACCGGGCAACCCGCGCCTCACCGCGCTCGGCATCGAGCAGAAGAGCACCGCGCCGGGTCACGTCTACGGCTTCGACGACGCGGGCTACATCTACCTCGTCGACGCGGGTACCTTGACCTGCTGGAACCCGGCGTCCGCCGATCCGCCGCTGGCGATCAGCGACGGCGCCATCGGCACCGGCTGGGGCGCGATGACGCCCGACGCCAAGCAGCTCGTCACCGTCGTCGATCAGGGGACGAATAAGACCTTCTGGACGGTGCGCTGCGACACCGCGCAGAAGAGCTACGTCACGATCACGTCGAGCGACAACGCCGACGCCGCGCTGCCGCCGATCGACGGGCCGATGTTCGTGCTCGCCGATGGCAGCGCCTGCCTGCCTTACCTCGACGGCGTGCGCTGCTTCGATCTCGGCACCAAGGCGACGACGCGCACCTTTCTCGTCGCCGAGGCGCTCAGTACGATCGCGTTCGACCCGGAGTGGGAGTCGCGGCTGCCCACCACGCCGCTCAAAGAGGACGATCGGATGATCGCCGCCGCCGTCGCTCCCGACGGGACGATCTTTCAGCTCGTCAACCGCGCCTACGACATCGGCGTCAACCCCGCGGCGTACGGCATCAGCGCCGCCTGGGTCGTCGCCAAGGCGCCCGACGGCAAGGTCACTCTCCGCTCGGGGATGGGCGCGAGCGGCGGCTGCGGGATCTCCGATGGAATGGCCTTCACCGACTACGCGCAACCCGGGGCGTTCACGGGTGCCAACCAGATGGTCTACAGCAAGCGGCTCGACGCGATGGTGCTCCTGCCGGTGGGCGCCTTCGAGCACGCCGATCTCAAGTCCTCGCCGAGCGGCGTGACCCTCGGCCTACGCGTCATCCCCGTCGGCCAACCCGGCTGGGGCTACCTCAGCATGAGCGAGGTCTGGGACTCCGTCGCGCAGAAGGGGACGCGCGGCAACTACTCCAAGGTCCTCCCCGAGGCGGTCGCCAACCTCGCCGGCGATCTGGTCTTCCGCGTGCCCCGCACGCAGACCGGGTTCTGGGACGAGTTCGGCGCGCTGTA
>CAZPEY010000469.1:0-1698 GCA_964585665.1 uncultured Polyangiaceae bacterium
GCCCCGAGCGTGCGCAGAAACTCGGAGAGCGCCTCGGGGTCGAGGCTGCGCAGATCGGGCAGCGGCGAATCGATACTCACGAGGCGGCAGCTAGCACGACCGACGGGCCTCCGCAACCGCAACCGGCACGGGCGCCCCAGCCCTCTGCCAGACAGAGGACTATCGCAGCTTCGCTCGTGCCTTGAGAGTGGCGCGCAAGATGGGCAGCACGGCCCGATCCTTGTCTCTCCCTGCCGCCTCCTTCTGGGCGATCACGTCGGCGAGTGCAGCGACTCGCAGCTTGTGGGAGCCGAGCTCGATCTCGACGGCGCGACTGCGCACTGATTCGAAGCGCTGGCCGCTCGAGAGCCGAAGAACACAGTCGACGATCGCGTCAGCAGTGCGGATGCGAAACATGTTCGAAGTCGGGAGGAACGGCTGGTCGCAAGTGCCGCGTAGCTGAACGGCGAGTTGAGCGATCTTCTCTTGGTTTCGCTTGGTGTCACGGACGAACAGGTCGATGTCTTGGGTCATGATTGGCGCCCCTTGCAAAGCCGCCGAGGCGTTGCCAATCACCACGTAGTCCAGGCCCACAGCGGTCGCAGCACGCGCGAGCGCGACGAGCTGCTGCTCTTCAAAAGACGAAGCCACGGCCATCCTTGCTGCGTCGCAGCAAAAAGCGTGGCTTGCCACCATACTTCTGGCGCAGGAGCGACCAGATGACGAGGTCGAGATCTTCGAGGCTCACGTCGTCGATCTCGGGCGCCAAGCGCTCGCGCCAATAGGCGACCTCCTCGGCGAGGCGATCGACCTTCCGGCGTGTCATGGAGCGATCTTGCCAGAGTGCACCGTCAGCGTCGAGCTTCGCTGCGGAGCTTGGCGCGGGCCTGCATCATGTCGTTCATCATCACCGCGGGCGGGCGGCCGCCCACCGTCGAGAGCAGCACCTCCCCCGTCGGTGCGAGGTAGATGCAGACCGGCGTGGGCTCGCGCTTGGGCAACGTTCGCAGCAGCGCCTCGATTGGCTCGCTCGTCGGACGGTTGTCGGCGGCGAGCGCGACGAACTGTTCGCTGGCCATCTCGGCGACCTCGTCCTTTCCCATGGTCTTCTCGAGCAGGGAGCGGGTCGCGGCGCAGCGCTCACCGCCGTAGACGACGAGGACAGGCCGCGCCTGCTTCTGCGCAGCGTCGAGCGCCGCCGGAAGATCGGTCAGGAAGGGAACGGGGCAGTCGAAGTACGGGTGGCGGGTCACGTCACATCGTACCATCGTCCTCGTTGCGCACGGTGAGAACCGGACACGGCGCGCTGCGGATCACGCTCTCCGCGATGCTGCCGAGCACGACGCGAGACAGGCCCCGCCGCGCGTGCGTGCCCATCACGATGAGGTCGACCTTGTCGCGGGTCGCGGTCTCGACGATGAGCTCCGCCGGCTTGCCGACGAGGACGCGGCCGCGCGCCGTGATCCCCTTGTCCTGCACCGTCGCGAGCAGGTCGTTGAGCTGCACCTCACCGCGGCTGCGAATCAGGTCCTCGACGGAGACCGGTGGCTCACCCGGCAGGCCGACGACCAGCTCGGGGCCGAGGGTCGACGGGATCTCGCAGACGTGGACCAGCTCGATCATCGCGTCGAGCTCCTTGGCCAGGAGCCGCGCATAGTCGAGCGCCTTGCCGCCGCCGGCGGAAAAGTCAGTCGGCACGAGAATGCGTGAGATCTTCAT
>CAZPEY010000469.1:1798-3576 GCA_964585665.1 uncultured Polyangiaceae bacterium
ACGGACAAGCACCTGCCCTGGCACTACCTGCGCAAGTTCCATCCGTTCTCCGACAAGTTTCAGCTCGCGCTCAGTCCGCAAGGCGTCGAGCGTCGGCAGCAGATCGAGCGCGAGCTCGGCCTGAGCGACGCGCTGTTCTCTCGTCCGACGATCGGCTTCCTCTGGCGCTATCGCGCGCCCGGGGGCGCGATCAAGAACCTTTGGCCGTCCGATCCGGCCGACTACGTCGCCAAGTACTCGCGCGCGTTTCGCCGGCTCATCGAGCGGTTCGGCTGCCATGTCCTCATCTGCGGCATGCGGGTCAAGCGCACCGCCGAGAACGAGCACCGCGTCGACAACAAGTATCCCGAGTACGGGCTCGATCTGCCCGACGAGCATGCCACCCACCTGACCGGGCAGTCGTGGGCGTGCGAGATGGAGATCCTGGCGCGCTGCGATCTGACGATCTCGAACCCGTCGGGCTTCTCCGAGGCGCTCTATCTCCGACGGGGGAGCGACGCGCTGGTCGTCGATCCGCCGGCACACTACGTCGCGCTGCTCGCCAAGCATCGCATGCCGCTCTTTGACTTTCTGTCACCGGCTGGGATGCTTTGGGACATGACCATTCCGCACAGCGAGGATCGCATCGTGCGTGTGCTGAGCGACCGCTTGCAGCAAAAGGGTTATGCAGCGCGCGGCTAGGAAGCTCTCCGCGATCCTGCTCGTGCTCGTCGCTCTCGGCCAGGCCGGTTGCGGCGCGCCGACGCGACAGAAGCTCACGCTCGAGGCCGCGCCCGCGGAGGGAGCCATCGCTCCCTACATCGCCGGCAAGCTGCAGGCAGCGCAGCAGCAGCGACGGCAGCTGCTGGTCTACGTCGGCGCCAAGTGGTGCGAGCCGTGCAAGCGGTTCCACGACGCCGCCAAGGCAGGACGCTTCGACGCGCGCTTTCCGCAGCTCGATCTCGTCGAGTTCGACCTCGATCGCGACGAAGCGCGCTTGCGCCAGGCGGGCTACGTCTCCGAGTACATTCCGCTGTTCGCGCGGCCGCTCGCCGACGGGCGGGGCTCGGGGAGACAGTTCGCCGGCTCGGTCAAGGGCGAGGCGGCGCTCGGCGATCTCGAGCAGAAGCTCGCTACCCTGCTGCAGTAGCCTCGCCGCTCGGGGTATCGTGGCGCGATGAAGATCGCGTCCGCCCGAAACCTCCTCCTGGCCTGCCTCCTCGCCCCGCTTCTCCTTGCGTCCGCCGCCAGCGCTGCGCCTCCGGTGCTCGATCCCAACCACCCGCTCGCGCGTGAGGTCGTCGCGCGTGAGCACGATCTACGCGCTGCGCTGCTCGCCGGGGATGAAGCCAAGGTGCAGGCGATCCTCGCGCCGGAGTTCCTGCTGATGAACAACATCGGCCTCAACACGCGCGACAGCTACCTCGATGGTATCGTGCGCAAGCGCAAGATGAATCGCCTCGAGGTCAGGGAGGCGCGGGGCGCGGTCTACGGCGACAGCGCGATCGTCTGGGCGCGGCTCGTCTACGAGTCCTTCGGCTACGGCAAGACCTCGGCGGGCGAGGCGGTGATCACCGACGTCTGGCACAAGCGCGATGGACAGTGGGTGCTGGTCTCGCGCCACACCACGACCGCCGCGCCGCCACCCGCCGCACCACCGCCCGCCCCAACCGCGAACTGACGCCGCACTGACGCTGGCGAGCTCGCTAGCAGCATGCTCCTAGAGCGTCGCTTGCCCCTTCTGCCAGTTGCACGGGGTGAGCGCGCCGGTCTGCAGCGCGTCGAGGACGCGCAGCACC
>CAZPEY010000470.1:0-3576 GCA_964585665.1 uncultured Polyangiaceae bacterium
AGCACCCGCAGCAGGAGTTCCTGCAGGTCGACACGACGAACATCCTCTTCATCTGTGGCGGTGCGTTCACCGGGCTCGAGGAGATCATCGAGCAGCGCATCGGCCAGAAGCAGATCGGCTTCGGCGCCAAGGTGTCGAGCAAGGCCGAGAAGAAGATCTGGGACTACATCAAAGAGGTGCAGCCCGAGGATCTCTTGAAGTACGGGATGATCCCCGAGTTCGTCGGGCGACTGCCGGTCATCGCGCCGCTGCACGAGCTCAACGAAGAGGCGCTCGTCGACATCCTGATCAAGCCGAAGAACGCGCTCATCAAGCAGTACCAGAAGCTGTTCGAGATGGACGGCGTGAAGCTCAAGTTCACCAAGGGCGCGCTGCAGGCGGTGGCGCGCTCCGCGCTGAACCAGAAGTCGGGCGCCCGCGGCCTGCGCGCCATCCTCGAGACCTCGATGATGGACGTCATGTTCGAGATCCCGTCGACGACCGGCGTCAAGGAGACGCTGATCAACGAGGACGTCATCGACGAGAAGGCGCAGCCGATGATGATCTACCAGAATCAAAAAGAGGCCGCCGCCGCCCCTTCTGAACGCAAGTAGCGACGCAGCAGGGCCCGCCTGCCAACGAGCGTCCCCCAGAAATCAATCCGAGAATCTGTTACGATGAGTGCGTGCGACTCGTTGTCGTCTTGGCTTGCGCTGTACTCTCCGCTGGCTGCTTCGAGTTCGAGCGCCTCTCGCGCGACTACGGTCGCGACCTGGCGCAGTCGACTGGCGGCAACGACCTGACGCCGCCGTCAGATCTCGGCCCATCCGGCGACCTGCTGCTGGTCGACCTGGCGTCCGCGACGGATCTGACGAACGTCGATCTGGTTCCTCCCGAGCCGCCCGACCTCAAGCCGTACCAGCTTCCCGATCTCTTCCAGTCGAGCGATCTGTTCGGATTCGATTCCTGCGCGGAGCCGCTGCCCGCCCACACCGACTACCTCTACGTCAAGGCGGACTACTTGACGGTACTGGGGGCCAGCGACGGAACTGCGGTGCACCCATACGTCGACCTCCAGAGTGCGCTGAGCGCGGTTGGCAGCAACAATACGGGCATCCTGGTCGCCAACGGCACCTACCAGCTGAGCGCAACGATCAGTGGAAAGAAGCTCGCCATTCATGGCGGCTTCTTCGCCGACCCCAACGACCCTACCAAGTATTTTGGGTGTCGCTCGCTCGACGCGACGACGACGAAAATCCAGGCCGCGGTGGCCGGAAACCCGGTGCTCTCGATCGACTCGCAGTCCTCGGTCGCGATCGACCGCGTGACGGTGACCGGCAAGGCGACATCCGGCCTCGCCTCGGACGCGCCTGCAATCTCCGCGGTGCGCGTCATCGATTCAGAGGTCAACATCATTGACTCGATCGTTCGCAGCCATTCCGCCGTCGATGCCCCTGGCCAGAAGATCTTCGCCATCGACATCCCGCCGCCGCCGAACCTCAACACCTTCAACTCTCGCCTCGAACTTCGCCGCAGCTACGTCGAGGTGCCACCGAACGGCCTGTCCATCGGCGATCTTCGCGGAATCCAGTCGTGCGCGCAGCGGCTCAAGATCAGCGACTCCGTGTTGCGCGTGGCCGGCAAGGGGAGCCAGGTAGTCGCGGGCGTCGCGCACTCGAGCCAGGTCAAGTGTGGAACCGGGACGCTCGACCAGCTCGCCGAGGGGGCGCCCTTCCAGCTCTATCGCTCGCGCGTCGAGGTCATCGGCGACAGCCAGCCGCGCGGCGTCCAGCTCGATCACGACGTGCTCGGCTTCGACAAGCGCATCAATGACATCAGCCGCACCGCCGTCCTCGCGTACGGCGCCGGCGCCATGGCCGTCAACCTGATGAGCGAGGGGACGCTCAGGCTGCTCGGCTGCACCCTTGCCGGTCAGCTCCCCGTCGTCACGACGGTCAAGGGCCTCGGCCCCGCCGATCACGTCATCCTCGACGCCAAGAACAACATCTTCCTCGGGCAGCCAGCCGTGAGCTGCAACAAGGAGCTCTCGGACGTCAGCGGCTTTCAGAAGAACCTGTTCAATATCCTCGAGGACAGCAAGGTCGTCCTCAGCCTGGGCACCGGCGGCGCCGTCACGAAACAGCAGATGATGGGGGACGCTGGAACGAGCGACTCGATCTTCGCCGACCCGAAGCTCACCGACGGAGTCCACCTCGACAAGACCTCTCCCGCCGTCGACGCTGCGAACTCGTGCTGGGGTACCGAGAACGAGACCCAGAAACGCGACTTCGAAGGCCAGGCGAGCCCGGTCAACTTCACCTGCGACATCGGGGCCGACGAGCTCAATCCGTAGCGCCCCGGCCTCCGAAAGCAGCTTTCGTGCTCTTGCCAGATCCGTGGGGTATGCTCACCGCATGAGCGACCGTGACGACGAGATCTCAGGTCTGAGCGACGAGCCACGCACCCTGCCGCTGCTGCCGTTACGCGACATCATCGTCTTTCCGCACATGTCCGTGCCGCTGTTCGTCGGCCGCCCCCGCTCGATCGCCGCGGTCGAGAAGGCCGTCGCCGGCGACAAGCACCTCCTGCTGGCGGCACAGAAGCGCGCCAAGACCAACGAGCCGTCGCTCGAGGACATCTTCCCGAGCGGCACCATCGCCGAGATCTTGCACTTCATGCGGCTGCCCGATGGGACGGTGAAGATCCTGGTCAAGGGCCAGCAGCGGGCGCGCATCGTCGAGCTCGCCACCGATGATCCGTGCATGGTGATCACCGCGACGCCGATCGTCGAGATGACCGAGATCAACCCGGTCGTCGAGGCGCTGGTGCGCGCGGTGCGCGAGTCCTTCGACACCTACGTCAAGCTGAGCAAGCGCGTCCCCGGTGAGCTGCTCATCAGCCTCGGCTCCATCGCCGAGCCCAGCATCATCGCCGACACGATCGCCGGCGCCATGCCGCTCCGCCTCTCGGACAAGCAGGCGCTGCTCGAGATGTCCTCGCCGGAGGAGCGGCTGCAGCGGCTGTTCGAGCTGCTCGCCGGCGAGATCGAGATCCTGCAGGCGGAGAAGAAGCTACGCACCAAGGTCCGCAAGCAGATGGAGAAGCGCGAGCGCGACCAGCGCGAGACCGATCAGATGCAGTCGCTGCAGTCGGGCGGCGGCGAGGGCGATGAGTTCAAGAACGAGCTCGCCGAGCTCGAGGAGAAGATCAACAGCAAGAAGATGTCCAAGGAGGCCAAGGCGCGGGCCCAGAAGGAGTGGAAGAAGCTCAAGCAGATGAGCCCGATGTCGGCGGAGGCGACGGTCATCCGCAACTACATCGACTGGGTGCTGTCGCTGCCCTGGGAAGACAAGACCGACGACCGGCTCGACATCGCCACCGCGCAGCAGATCCTCGACGAGGATCACTACGGCCTCGACAAGGTCAAGGAGCGCATCGTCGAGTACCTCGCCGTGCAGGCGCTGGTGAAGAAGCTGCGCGGCCCTATCCTCTGTCTCGTCGGTCCCCCCGGCGTTGGCAAGACCTCGCTGGCCAAGTCGATCGCCAAGGCGACCGGCAGCAAGTTCGTGCGACTCGCGCTTGGCGGAGTGCGCGACG
>CAZPEY010000471.1:0-3569 GCA_964585665.1 uncultured Polyangiaceae bacterium
CGGGTGGAGGGGCGCCCCCTCCCCGCGCGGCGTTACTTTGTCGGGAGCAGGATCGCCCCTGCCCGGGGGCACCCCCGTGGTCGGGGGCCGGAGCGCGGGGAGAGGTCGCCGCTCCGCCCGGCGCCACGAGCGAACGCGAACGCTACTTGAGCTCGAGGTGCTCGGTCGCCTCGCCGAGCACCTCCTCCATCGTGAATGGGGCTCGCTCGTGCTTGCCGGCGAGCCAGTTCACGTTGGTGTCGGCAAAGTGCGGGCCGTCGGGGTTCTCGCTTGTGCCGCGCGCGATCGTCAGCGTCAGCACCGGGCGGCCGCTCTCCTCGAACCCGTAGACCATCTGGAAGATCGGCTGGACGTGCGTCGACAGCTCCGTCGCGGGCTCGGCGCCCGCAAAGAAGGCCGACTCGGAGACGCGCAGCGTGTCGAAGCCGCCGCCGACGCCGTCCTTGGCGTTGAACTTGCCGCCGTAGCTGTTGTTCCAGTGCGCGAAGTTGAGCTGGTTCCACTGCTTGCCGTCGGGCCAGGGCGTGCCGTAGCGCGCCTGCGACCACGCCACTGCATCGGCGAGCGCGGCGACGAGCAGCGCGCTGCGGCCATCGGGGGCGAAGCGCTCGGGCGAGGGCAGGCGATCGGTCAGCAGGTTGTGCAGGAAGACCGCCATGAAGGGCGGCGCCGCGTCCTGGATCGTGTCGAAGAGGGTGGAGGTGATCGCATCGCGGAAGGCGCGCCGCGTCGCGTAGGCCTGCAGCGCGGTGAACATGATCGGCTCGCTCGCCGTGCCGTCCATGTTGTGGTTCCACGCAGCGAGCCGCTCGGTCGCGGCCACGAGCTCGGGCCGGTCGCGATAGGCGTCGAGCTTGGGATCGACGCCGATCTGCGCCACCGCCTCGACGAGCAGCGGCACCATCGCGTCGGCGAGCACCGAGTGCACGTCCTGCTGCATCGACTCCATGTCGGCGCGGGTCACCTTGCGGCCGCTCGCCTGCATCTCCTTGAGCATCTGCTCGGCGCGGTGCGCGCGCATCGAGCTGGCGTAGAAGGCGCCGTAGTAATAGAGGTCGTTGTCGACGGAGCCGTCGGCGGTGAAGCCGAACGGATCGTTGTTGGCGGTGACGATGTAGCCGCGGTCTGGCGCGCGCTCGTGCGGCATCTGCCAGTCGGCGAGGAAGCCGCGCGTCCAGAAGTTCTCGGGATCCTCGCCGGAGACGACCCGCCAGGGCATGCCCCGCGACGGCGAGCCGCGGTCGGGGATCTCCGCCGCCGCGCGCTGCGCGATCGTCGTCTTGTCGGCGAAGACGATGTTGACCGCGCCGACCTGCGTTTTCTTGATCGCCTGGTCGAACTCGTCGATCGTCGCGGCGCGGTTCTGGTCGAGGTACGACAGCGACTCGCGCGTCGCCTTGCTGCCGGCCCAGCGGAAGAACAGCGTGCCGTCGGCGATGAACACCTTGGGCACGGGCAGGAAGTCCTCGGGGAAGATCGCTCCCTCCCCGGGCACCTCCTGCACCTCGAACACGCGGTCCTCGTACGTGACCGGCGTGCCCTCCTTGCGGATGCGGATGGTCTCGGGGCGCGCCACCAGTCGCTTGTCCTTGCCCCCGAGCCGGACGATGGGGTGCCCCTCCTTGTCGACGGTCTGCTGCACGTCCCAGACGTCCAGCGCGTCGGCGAAGTTCACCGTCGAGGTCCAGGCCAGGAAGCGGTTCTGGCCGAAGGCGAGGATCGGCGTGCCGGGGAAGGTGAAGCCAAGCACGTCGAGCTTGCCGCCATACTGCGACGCCGACATATGGAAGGGCACCATGGTGATCGGCGAGGTGACCTCCTGGTGCGGATCGCCCGCCATGTACGGCCGCCCCGTATCGGTGTAGCGGCCGTCGATGGCCCAGTTGTTCGAGAAGGAGCGCTGCTTGTACGGCTCGAGCTGGTCAAGATACTTGACCGATGCGAGATAGGCGCGCAGCGCCGCGGTGCGCCACGCCGCCTTCGCCGGATCTGCGGCGGCCGCAGACGACTCGTGCGAGCCTTCGTCGAGGCTCGCCATGCGCTTGCCATCGCTCTTGCCGGCGGGCGGTGTCGGCACGGCCTGGATGAACGTGTCGAACGCTGGCTTGAAGAGCGGGAAGTCGTTGCCCAGGTTCGGCGCGACGACGCGGATCACCGATGCGAGGAGCTCGCGGTCGAGCGAGTTGGAGAGGCCGAGCGCGAGCAACTTGCCGATGACGAAGGTCTCCTCGACCTTCCAGCGCTCGGGGAGGAAGTCGAGCTCGGCGGCGCCGAAGCCGTAGGGCCGCGGGAGCTTGCCGCTCGTCACCTCGTCGATGTAGCGGTTGATGCCGGCGACGAAGGCGCGGAAGAGCACCTCGTCCTCGGGGCGCTCCGCGCGCATGAGCTCGTAGTCGGCGCGACCGAGGCCAGGGAAGTCGAAGAGGCGGGCGATGCGATCGTCGTTGTAGCGGGCCTCGCCGAGGAGCTCGGAGAGCCGACCGTGGGCGCGCCGACGGATGAGCTCGAGTTGAAACAGGCGATCGCGCGCGACGCCGTAGCCGGCGCCGAACATCGCGTCGGCGTCGGTCTTGGCGAAGGTGTGGGTGATGCCGAAGTGATCGACGTAGAGATCGACGGGCAACGCCGGCGAGTAGGCTGTCTCGTCGACGCAGGCGCCGAGGACGGGCAGAGCGAGCGAGGCGACGAGCAGCGCAGAGAGAGTCCGTGCACGCATGGGCGGAGCCTAGCGGGAAACCCGGAAATTAGAACCGGAATCTAGAACCGCCAGCCGCCGCGCAGCGCGAGGAGCGCGTCGTGTCGGTCGGCCCCGACGACGGGCACCATGCCGGCCAGCTCGAGGGCGAGGCCCTTCCAGAGGCGGAAGCGCAGCGCGAGGGCCGGCGCCAGGTAGTCGAGCGGCGCGCGCTGGCCGAAGTGGCCCTGCAGATCGAGCGCGAAGGCGAACCAGTGGGCGGGCGCGTACTGCACGCCAAACAGCGCGAGGAAGCCGCCGCGCGCGTCGACGGGCGCGCGCGACAGCCCGACGGAAAAGTCGCCCGACAGGGCGAGGTTGAGCGCGACCCTCTGCCACCGCCGCACCGCGACCGACAGGCCGAGCTCGCCGCCGAGCGTCGGCGTCCGCACCGCGCTGTCGGTGGGTAGCACGAGCCGCACGAAGGCGCTGACGACCGCGCCGTCCTTGGCGTAGGCGATCACCGAGCCGCCGAGCGAGGTCGCGCCGAGGCCGAAGGTCGAGCCCTTGATCGTGGCGTTCTGCGCGTAGACGTAGCGCGCCAGCACCAGCGTCGAGAAGATCTCGCCGCGGCCCCGGATCGCGAAGCTCGTCGACAGCGCCACGTCGGCGGCGAGCGCGCCGTAGAAGTTGGGCGTGTCGATGATCGCACCGCCGCGCAGGCCGAGCTGGATCTCCGAGCGCGGGCAGGCCCGCCGCCCGGCGCCGAGATCCCCGTCGTAGGCGCCGATCGCGACCGGCCCGTCGGGCAGGCCGACGTGCGGCGTGCGCGCGCACTCGAGGGGCAGCGAGGCCGGAGCCGCAGTCGGAGCCGGCGCCGGCGCCGGAGCCGAGC
>CAZPEY010000472.1:0-3551 GCA_964585665.1 uncultured Polyangiaceae bacterium
AGAAGGACTGGGTCTCGAAGGCGAGCAGCACGTAGTGCGGGCTCGTCGTCGGGTTGAGCACGATCGCACCATCGGCGTTGGTGCGGTTGCGGTGCACGAGGTGCGAGCTCGAGCCGCCCGAGCTGATCGTGAACACCGAGATCGGCTGCCCAACCGTCATCATGGCGGTCAGCTTGTCGACGAGCGGCTGCATCTCGTAGGGCTCGAACGTGTAGTTGTGCGCGTCGAGATCGCCCGGGTAGTCGAGCGTCACCTCGGTGTGCCACCCCTCGGCGAACGGCACCGCGAGCGGCGCGTCTTGCTCCTTGAAGCGGACCCGCTGGTCGCCAGCGCGATCCGAGATCACGTTGACGACGGCGCGATAGACCGCGCCCTGCATCTCGATCTCGAGCACGAGGTGATCGCTGTTGAACATCGTGCACTGGGTGTCCGACGGCCGCACCACGGCGACGAGCGTACCGTCGATGCGCCCGAACGAATCGGTCAGCGCCGAGCCGAACGTGTCGACGCAGCCCTTGGCCTTGTCGACGTAGACCAGATCCGGCGACGGCGCGAGTAGATCAGCGCTCCCCTTGGCGCCGCCGTCGCCACACGCTGCCAGCGCCAGCAGCACCCCGACTGCCAGACGCCTCATCCGAGGATCGCCGTCGCAGCCTTCTTCACGTCGCCCGCTTCCACCAGGCCCTTGTGCGTCTTCATGATGTCGCCGAGCAGCTTGCCGATCTGCTTGCCGTCGGTGATGCCGAGCGTCGCGATGCGCTCCTTGACGAGCGCCACGACCTCCGTCTCCGAGAGCCCCTTGGGCAGGAAGCGCTCGCACACCTTGATCTCGATGCGCAGCTGATCGACCTGTGCCTGCCCCTTGTCGCCGAGCTTCTCGAACTCCTCGATCGCCTTGCCGAGCTGCTTCTTGTAGGCCGCGATGACGTCGAGCACCAGCGCGTCGTCGACGACGCCGGTGAAGCCCTTGGCCGTCCGTCGCTCCATCACCTTGGTCTTGAGCATGCGCACGACATCGGCCGTCATTTGATCCTTGGCCTTGAGCGACTCTTTGAGCAGATCGTTAAGTTGTGTTTCGAGCGACATCGGAAGGCTCCAAATGTGATTGACCGCACGACGACCGCGGCAATGCGTGGTACCATAGTGAGCATGAGGAAATTGTCGAGTCTGATCGTCGCTGGGAGCCTGCTGGTAGCGGGGTCGTCGTTCGCCCAGAACGCCGACCCGGCAGCCGATGTGGATAGCGAATACTACCCGACCTACCAAGGGCAGCCGCCGCCCGATCCGAACACCGCCAACGCGGTGCCGGTCAACGCGGCCCAGCCTGCGGCGCAGGGGCAGTTCTACGCCTACGTCGGCGTGCACCCCGTGCCATACGAGCGCGGCACCGGCATCTGCCGAGAGCAGAGCGCGCACTTCCACGAGTACCCGCCCTTCGATCAGTACCTCTTCCGCGAGTCGAACGGCTACTTCTATTTCGTCGGTGACCTCGGCGACTTCGGCTACGACGGGCAGGTCTATGCCTACGGCTCGAATCACCCGATCCCCGTCGAGTTCGGCGGCGGCTATTGCTACATCCCGTGGATGCATCGGCACCACTTCGCGCCGCCGCAGTCGCTCGCCTCGTACTACACGTACAACGACAACTACTACCTCTACACGGGCTCCTACGATCCCTATTACTACAACTACCGCGACGGCTACTGGGGCTACTACAACGGCTACTACCAGACCAACTACTACGGCGGCCGCTACTGGAGCGTGCGACCGACGCCGGTCTATCGCCCGACGGTGGTGGTCGGCCGCGGCCTGTATTACGGCGGTCGCTACGTCCCGCCGCCGCCCGGCCACTCGCACCTCTATACCGGTCCCGGCGTGCGCGTCTGGGCGAGCCCGCGCGTGACCGTCTCGGCGCCCGCTCGCGTCGTCGTCGCGCCGCCGCGCGTCGTGTGGACGCCGCCGCCGCGTGTCGTCACGCCGGGCGTGCAGGTCCATGCGCCGGGGGTCACGGTGCACGCGCCAGGCGTCACCGTCCACACGCCGAGCGTCTACGCCCCGCCGCCGCGCGTCTACGCGCCCGCGCCGCACGTCTACACGCCGGCGCCGCACGTCGTCGTGCCCGCGCCCTCGACCTACCGTCGCCCGACGGTGGTCGTGCCCGCGCCGCGCTCGGTTCCGGCTCCGCCCCGCCACCGCTAAAGCGCTCCGCGTGCGCGTCCTCATCCTCCACACCGGCGGGACGCTCGGCATGAGCGTCGCCGCCAACGCCAACAGCCCAGCTCCCCTCCGCCCCGACGCCTACGCCTCGGCGCTGCTCGAGCGCGTGCCCGAGCTTGGCCGCCTCGCCGAGGTCGAGACGCAGATCGTCTACAACCTCGACTCGTCGGACATCGGCCCGCCCGAGTGGACCGCCCTGGCGACGCTGATCGCGAGCGAGCGCAGTCGGTACGACGGCTTCGTGATCATTCACGGCACCGACACGATGGCCTACACCGCCTCGGCGCTGTCGTTCGCGCTCCAGGAGCTGGATCGGCCAGTGATCCTGACCGGGTCGCAGCGTCCGCTCGGCGAGATCCGCACCGACGCGCGCCGCAACCTCGTCGACGCGGTCGATCTCGCGACGCGCGACATCCCCGAGGTCGGGATCTGCTTCGACGGTCGGCTCCTGCGTGGCAACCGCGCCACCAAGGGTGACGCCTGGAGCTACGCCGCCTTCGCGTCGCCGGCCTGCCCACCGCTGGCGCGCCTCGGCCTCGACGTCGAGATCGCGGCGCATGTCCGCCGTCCGCACGGCGAGTTTCGCTGCGCCGCGGCCTTCGACTCCGCGGTGGCGCACTACCGCGTCGTGCCGGGCATCGATCCGCGCGGCCTCCCCGCGATGGTCGACGCGATCGGCGCGCGGGGCGTGGTGCTCTCGGCGCTCGGCGTCGGCAACGCGCCTGCCGCCACCCAGCCGCTCGCGCCCATCGTCGCCGAGCTGACGTCGCGCGGCCTCGTCGTCCTCGTCGTGACCCAGGCCTGGGCCGGCGCGGTCGACCTCGATCGCTACGAGAACGGCGCGCGCCTGCATCGCGCGGGTGCGCTCTCCGGAGGAGATCTGTCCGTCGAGGCGGCGATCACCAAGCTGATGCACGCCCTCGCCCTGTTCCCGAATGATGTTGCAGCGCAGCAAAATTACCTGCTACGCGACGTTGTCGGCGAGCGCTCTGCACCTGTATAGTTAGCTCTTTGGGGGTTCCACTATGCTTAGCCGCACCACCAGTCTTGCACTCGGCCTCGCTGCCTTCGGCCTCCTCCTCACCGGTTGTCCTGGCTTCAAGAACGACACGTCCGAAGACCTGCTGCCGCCACCTGATCTTACGAAGCAGTCGAACGACCTCGCCGGCGATCTGATCGCGCCGCCGGATCTGCTCAAGCCCTCCGGCGACCTCTCCCCGCCGGGAGGCGATATGACCATCCCGGAAGGCGACCTCCTCGTCGTCGGCACCGACGACATGGACACCGCCGACCTCAAGCCCTACCTGTTCCACATCGAGATCATCGATCAGCCG
>CAZPEY010000473.1:0-3535 GCA_964585665.1 uncultured Polyangiaceae bacterium
GCCGAGAAGGAGGCTGACGCCGTCGCCGAAAAGGTCACCGAGGGAGACGAGGCCGAGGGCAAAGGCGACGACTCCAAGGCCGAGGGAGACGAGGCCGAGGGCGAAGGCGAGCAGCCCGAAGAGGCGCCCGCCCCCGTCGCTGCCAAGGCCATCCCCATCTCGGCCAAGCTGCAAGGCATCAGCCGCAAGGTCTTCCGCGCCGCGCAGAACGAGACGCAGGGCCGCGCCATCCTGGCCGAGATGAAGCGCATCAACGGCCTCATCATGGCCGACGCTGGCAACCAGTCCTGGACACCACAGGTCGCGTTCCAGTTCATCCAGTACAAGACGAAGTTCGAGACCTGGGCCAACGACTTCGGCGGCCGTCCGCCCGAAGGCGACCAGATCAAGGCCGAGGCGCGCAAGTTCGTCAGCTCGTACAACTTCGTCAAAGAGGACTGCAACAAGGCCATCGCCAAGGCCATCAAGGATATGGACGGCGCGGACATCAAGAAGCACGAGGGTGTCCAGCTCTTCAACCTGGCGGTGTCCGGGATCTCGCGCTGGCGCGCCAACGTCGCCTTCGGCGAAAACGGCCGCGACAAGGACCCGAAGTGGGCCGAGCTCAAGACCCTTCAGGACGGCAAGCAGAAGCAGATCGACGACTGGCGCAAGGTCCGCGAGAACGCCGCCAACGATCCGAACCTCACCGAGGAGCAGAAGGCGCGGCTCAAGTACGAGCTGCAGCTCGAGTACTGCGAAGCGGTGATGAACCGCATCGCAGCCAATCAGGAGGTCCTGCACAAGATCGCCGATTTCTCGATCGGCCGACTCATCGACGGGCTGGCCGACGTCATCAAGGGTAGCGTCACCGCAGCGGCTGCGGCAGCGGCCGGCCCCGTCGGAGCGGCCGCAGCAGGCTATGCTGCAGCCCGCCTCTCCAAGGAGATCATCGGGCGCAACGTCGACAAGATCAACCTGGCGATCGAGAACGCACGCAAGATGAACGAGGCGATGGCCAGGGACGCGCTCAAGAAGGCGACGCCGGAGCAGATCAACGAGCTGGCCACCAAGTGGCAGGCCTCCGGCACGCCCGTCATCAGCTTCAAGGCGGGCCTCGACGCCGTCGGTGCCGCGCTCAAGACAGGCATCACGGCCGCGACGATGCGGCAGGAGATCAAGAAGGAGCTGAGCAAAGAGGCGCTCAACGAGGAGAAGCTCAAGCGGTTCTTGACCACCGACGTGATGGACAACACGTGGAACTACATCGGCGAGCAGGTCCTCGGCACCAAGGTCATCGAGGAGTACGTCACGGCCTGGTTCGTCGGTGGTAGCGAGACGCTCTTCAAGATTCCGGAGATGATCAAGGCTGGCGTGGAGGCCTACCGTGCGTGGTCCGATCTGAAGCAGAAGGAAAAGGAGCTCAAGGCCCGGGGCTTCGCCGTCCCGACGTAGCCGTCGTATCTTCCAACCCGAGGTCCGCTCATGCTGCTCCGCGACTACGCCTCTCGCCTGGGCCTTGGCGCCCAGAGTCAACTGGCACGATCGTCCGCCGAAGTGGTCGACTCCGCGCCCCCCAAAGACTGGCCGGCGTGCCTGGCCGCCCTGGCCTCCGACGGCCCGAGCAACGGCGCGATCCAGGGGTGCGTCGAGCAGCTTTCCGAGAGACGCCTCGAGCAGAGCATCGTTGCCGCCGACCTCCTCGGACGCATCGCCGTCGACCCCGACAGCTTCGAGGGGTTCACGCTGACCCTGTGGGCAACGCGTCTCAAACACTGGCCGAGGCTCGGCGACCACCCTCGCTTGCTCGACTGGGCGCAGCGCGACGGTTGGACGCTGGCCTCGGACGAAGCGCAATTCGTCGACGATCCTGAAGCAGCCTTCGAGCGCTTCGCGCTGGGTGCCTGGGGCAACCCGAAGCTCGACCTGCGGGAGTTCGCAGCGACGGAGGCAGGCTGTCAATTCCTTACGGGTGCAGGCTCGGCGGCGCTGCGGGCTGGGCTGCCGGGGCTAGGCTCGATCTACCTCCACATGGCGATGAGCGCGGCCCCCCAAGCTTCCGCCGCGCGGTTCCTGTTTCTCGAGTGCCTGCTCGACCTCGGCGCATCCATCGAGGCGATCTCGACGCTGCTGCCCGACACGACGCAGAGCGCCGATCTGCTCGCCTATGTCGAGAGCCGCATCCTGCTGCGCGACTGCTGGACGGGCTTTGACCCCGTCGGTCAGCGCAGCTCCGGGCCGATCTCGCACGCCATCACCGTGCTGACCACGGAGGGAGCGAGTCGCCAGCTCTCAGCCCCCGTCGCCCCGGAGGACTGGCCCTTCGGCAACCTCGTGGCGCTGGCGTCCAAGCTCCGCGACAGCCGCGACGGCGCCGAGCTCGCCGCCTTCCAGGGCGTGCGCTACCTCGGCGGCCTCGAGCGTGCCTGGCTCGCAGCGGCGGTGCCTCGCTGGGCCTCGCTGCTCGTCGACGACACGCACCGTACGCTGGCCCGCGTCCCCGCGGACCGATCGCTCTGGCAGTTCCTCGCGACGAGGCCGTAACCGTCCAGCCTCGGCCCCGGCCTCGGTAACTTGACGGCTCGGCAAAGGGTGACTACCCCTTATCGGTTATGGATTCGCGGGGACATGTCTGGGTGGCTTGTGGCGAGACCGGGTATCCGGAGCGCTTGCTCGCGCTGCAACCAGCGCCAGCCGGAGTCTTTCTTTCGGGGTCTCTCCCGGTGGAGCCCATGCTGGCGATCGTGGGAGCTCGCGCGGCCACGGCGCGCGGCCTCGAGTTCGCGGCGGCGGTCGCCCGCCAGGCTGCCACGGCCGGCTGGACCGTCGTGTCGGGCGGTGCGTTCGGCATCGACGCGGCTGCGCACGCCGCAGCGCTCGACGCGGGCGGCAAGACCGTCGCGGTCCTGGGCACGGGCATCGACATCGACTACCCCAAGCGCCATCGCCCCCTGTTCGATCGGATCGCCTGCTCAGGCGCGCTCGTCTCGATGCTGCCCCTCGGCGCGCCGCCACGCAGCTGGCACTTTCCGGCCCGCAACCAGCTCATCGCGGCGCTCGCCGATGCGGTGCTCGTCGTCGAGGGCAAGCTCCGCTCCGGGTCGCTGTCGACGGCCGCCGCGGCGCGGCGGCTCGGGCGCCTCCGGCTCGCCCTCCCCGGCTCGCCCGGCACCGATCATCTGATCAAGGAAGGAGCGACGCCGCTTCTTGCCCCGGCAGAGCTGCCGCGCCTGCTCGCGCCGCTCAGCCCGGACGACGACGCCGAGCGCGACAGCCCGCGCCGGGCCGCGCTCTCGCCAGCGGCGGTGCAGCTCCATCTGGCCCTCAAACAGCAGCCAGCGACCCTGCCGGAGCTGGTCGAGCGCACCGCGCTCAGCGTCGGGGAGTGCGCAGAGTTGTTGTTTGAGCTTGAGTCTTGTGGCAAGGCATGGCGGTTCGATCACGGGCAATACCAGGCCCGGGACTAGGGCAAAAAGCTAGGCATATGGCAGCGACCAAGCAGACCAAAAAGACCGCAGCAGCGACGAAGAAGCCAGCCGGGAAGCCGGCCAGCAAG
>CAZPEY010000474.1:0-2005 GCA_964585665.1 uncultured Polyangiaceae bacterium
ACGAGCCAGCTCCTCGTCGCGGCCAAGCTCAAGCCGCCGCCGCCGCGGCCGCGCTTCGTGATCAAGAGCTGGCGCACGATGGAGGTCTACGCCGACGCTGTCGTCGAGCCCGATCCGGGGCGCAAGCGAACCCTCCTCGAGCAGCTCCTCAAGGAAGATCCGCAGTTCGTCTACGCGCGCCGCGATCTCGACGCGCTGCAGGCGCGCATGCAGGGCTACGCGGCGACCGCGAGCGTGCAGCTCTCCGAGCGTGAGCGCGCAGCGCTGCAACAGCTTCGCGGCAAGCTCGCACCGGCGGAGCGTGAAGCGAAGGAGCGGGCGCTGTTCGGCGAGATGATCGCGGCGCGACGCTTCTATGCGCTCGAGTCGGCGGCGCAGACGCTCGGTGGCGCGCAGCCGAGCAGCGAGGCGCTCTACGCGCTGTTCGTGGCGCGCGACCGACTGCACCGGTTCGATCTGGCGCTGCAAAACGGCGAGGCCTACCTCAAGGCGTTTCCCACCGGCCCGCACTTCGGCGCGGTCGAGGCGCGGCTGCACGCCATCGCCGAGACGAAGAAGAAGCGCCTGGCGCGGCGCGCCGAGTACGACGCCGATCTCAAGGACAAGCTCGCGGGCCTGCCGCCTGGACTCGAGCGGGACCACGCGCCCTGCATCGTCGCGCGCTGGAACAACCAGCACAACGAGCTGATGCTCCATGCGTGCACCGCCTTCGTCGAGAAGTGGCAGGGCCGCGCGCCCGCCGACGAGGCGAGCAAGGTGACGGCGGCGCGCTTCTTCATCATCCTGGCGCTCGCCGAGCAAGGCGACTTCGCGCGCGCCCGGCCGCTGGCCGAGCGGCTGATCGCCGACAGCGACGAGTGGGACGAGGAGCTGCGAAAGCTGATGAGCGAGTGGCCGAGCGACGGCCCGCGCTGACGCGAAGGCCGGCTACTTCGAGAAGGTCCAGCGCGGCCAACGCACGACCGTCTTCGTCCCGCCGGGGAAGTCGGTCGAGCCGCCGAAGGCATACCACGTCACGTCGCCGCCCGAGGGGCCGCTCGAGATGATGTGGCCGGAGCCGGTGACGTTGACGTCGCTTTGCGTGTAGAAGTTGCCCGGTGTCACCGCGCCGCCCTTCTGCGGGTAGACGGCGATCTTGCCCAGCCCGATCGCGGGGGGGCTCGCTGGGAAGTACGCCAGCGAGAGCAGATCGTCGACGGCGCAGCCGCCGAGCGTGCAGGCGAAGTAGGGATCGTCGAGCATCGCGTGCGTGACCGAGAGGCGCGCGGTCCCGGCGCTGACCGAGTCGCAACGGAAGGTCACCGAGGCCTTGACCTGCCCCGAGCCCATCGTCGGCGGGTTCACCGTGTTGTCCTCCCACTCGTACTCGAGGATGCCGTTGTACTCGCCGTCGTACACCGACGGGCAGCCATCGCCCAGCTCCCCGCCACCGCAACCCGCCCACAGACCCATGACGACCATCAAGTTCCGCCCCATGCCCATGGCCCATCCTACCATGGTTCGGCAGGGACCCGCCTCGCTCCTGAATCGTCCATCGTCTGGCGACGGGGACGCACCTTCGAGGCGGCCGCTGTCGAAAACTCCTGTAGGACAAGGGGCTGACGATGAGCGGCGGGATCGACTCAGGCGGCAAGGGGAGCGGATCGACCAAGGCGAAGAAGGGCGGCTTTCTCGATGGGCTCAAGTCCTTTGGCGCCACGATCGTCGATGGGTTCCTCAACGGCTCGGTCTCGGTAGGTACGGGCGGGCGACGGAGCGTCGACCGACGCGATCCAGTCGCAGCGCATGAGCGTCCCGTCGCCGCCAAGCAGATTCAGCGTTCGATGAAGGCGTGGCGGGACAAGGAGGCGGATGCGCCAGAGGTCGACGAGAAGGCGGACGAGCCTGCGATGGTGGGCGACGCGACCGGGAGCAGCGAAGCGGCGGGCAGCGAAGGCGCAGGCAAGGAGGCAGCGGGCAGCGAGGACGCGGGCACCGAGCCAGCTGCCGAGGGCGCGGGTGGCGA
>CAZPEY010000474.1:2105-3528 GCA_964585665.1 uncultured Polyangiaceae bacterium
CGCGGGCACCGAGCCAGCTGCCGAGGGCGCGGGTGGCGACAAGCCCGCCGAAGCGACCACTGGTCCCGTCGAAGAGGCGAAGCCTGAGGTCGCGACCAAGTCGCTCTCGGTCGCGGCCAAGTTGAAAGGGATCCATCGCAAGGTCTTTCGATCCCCCGAACGCGGCGAAGAGGAAGAGAGCGCCGAGGACGACAGCGTCGAGGGCGAAATCGAAGGCGAAGGCGAGATCGCGCGCAAGATCCATCGCACGGCGCGCGACCCCGCGACGGGCCGCTTCACCGCCGGTGGACTGGCCAAGCATCCCGACCCGAGCGTCGTCATCGAGGGGGGCAAGTACATGTTGCCGGTCGGGTTGCGCTCGCAGGTCCGCGCCAAGTGCTATGGCACCGGCTACCGCAAGGACGTCGACGAGTGGCGCGACAAGGTCGTCAAGAAGGCCTCGACGCATCCGACCAACCCGAACCTGTGGAAGTACAACGGCACCTGGTACGACAAGACCACGATGGAGGGGCAGCCGACGGTCGGCCACACGGCGATGGCCGTCGCGGCGCACTGGGTCAGCAAGGGCAACAACTGCGACCACGCGACCCGCAAGGAGTTCTGGAACGGCGACGGCAACCCCGCCGGCAACCTGACGGTCCAGCCACGCACCGTGAACTGCGCCGACAACGGCGGCAGCTTCGATCCCGAGGTCAAGTTGGGGTATAGAGGGCCATGAGCGACTTCGATGCGCTGTATCTCTGGCAGCCGGTGATCTGGGAGACCGACCCCAGCACGATCGACGTGACCATCACGCCCGGCCAGATCAACACCGTCGGAACGGGTGGCCCCAAGTTCGTCGCGGCGATCGCGGATCGCCTCGGGTATGCGGTGCCCGTGCGCTCCAAGGTCATCCCGTTTCGGAGCCAGCGCTTCAACGACGACACGGAAGCCCCGCAATGGGAGGATCGCTGGCCTGTCGCGTGGTGCCTGCTGCTCGGCTTCGCGTCCGCGCCGAAGGTCAAGCAGCTTGACGATCTCTGCAGCGTCGACACCATGGACGAGACCTACCGCGACGAGCACGCGACCTACCGGCTCGACCACCTCGACTGCCGCGTGCTCGCCGACTTCACCGACGAGAACAGGGCTCGCGCCGCGGCGCAGCGCTTCACCAACGCCCGGGTCGGATCCTATCCCGGCGGCTGGCGCGTCGAGGTCGTTGCCGGCAAGCTCTCCGGGGAGCACCCCAAGCAGGTCCTCGCACTCGGCGAGAAGATCCTCGGCGAGCTGAAGAGCGCTGGCGGCACCATCAACCTTCGTTCGTAGCGGCGAGCCCGGAAGGCCGGTTGACACGGTCCCCCGTCGGTGGCTTCCTACAGCCGCGCCGAGATTCTCTCCTCCGCTCCCGTAGCTCAGTTGGATAGAGCACCGGCCTTCTAAGCCG
>CAZPEY010000475.1:0-3519 GCA_964585665.1 uncultured Polyangiaceae bacterium
CAACTGCGCGGCGCTGGCGGAGGGGGTCCTCGAGAGCGAGCTGTTCGGCCACGAGAAGGGCGCGTTCACGGGCGCCGTGGCGCGTCGGGCCGGTCGCTTCGAGCTCGCCGATGGCGGCACGTTGTTTCTCGACGAGGTGGGCGATCTGCCGATGGAGGTGCAGGTCAAGCTGCTGCGCGCGCTGCAGGAGCGCGAGTTCGAGCGCGTCGGTGGGGCGGAGACGCTGCGGGTCGACGTGCGCGTGATCTCGGCGACGAACCGTGACCTCGAGACGCTGATCGGCGAGGGCAAGTTCCGCGAGGATCTGTACTACCGGCTCAACGTCTTCCCGATCCACCTGCCGCCGCTCCGCGACCGGCTCGAGGATCTCGGGCGCCTCGTCGAGCACTTCGTGGTCAAGGTCAACCGGGTGACCGGCAAGCAGGTCCGTGGCTTCGACGCCTCGGCGCTCGACGCGATGGCGCACTACGCATGGCCGGGCAACGTCCGCGAGCTCGAGAACGTCGTGGAGCGCGCGATCATCGTCTGCAAGGGGGCCGAGGTAACGGTCAATGATCTCGACTTTGGGCGACGCCCCGGGGCGCTGTCCGGGCCGACCGCGACCGCCGCCGCGTCGACGCCATCGGTGACGAGCACGCCGGCGAGCCCGACGGGCCAGAAGCCGCTCAACGTGCGCTTGCAAGAGCAGGAGCGCAACGAGATCGTCGCCGCGATCGAGAAGAACGCGGGCAACATCGCAGGCGCGGCGCGCGCGCTCGGCATCAACCGCTCGACGCTGTACTACCGTATGCGCAAGCACGGGCTCGAGCACTTGCTGCCGACGCGACCCGACGAAGCGCCGACGAGCTGAGCGCGGCCCTCGTGCGCAGCCAGCTTGGGGTGGTGGCCGGGGCAGGCGCGGTGCTGGCGAGCGCGCTGCTGATCTTCCTCGCGACGGATCGTCTCCCAGCCCCGGCCGCGATCGATGCTCCGGCGACGCAGTTCTCGGCTGCCCGGGCCCGGCCGATCGTCGAGGAGCTCGCGGCGCTCGGGCCTCACCACCTCGGCAGCGACGCGGTCGAGCGCGCCGCGGAGCTGCTGGCCGCGCGCTTGCGCAAGATCCCGGGGCTCGAGGTCGAGATCCAGCACGAGCAGCGCATCGAGCCGTACCTGCTCGCGGCGTACTACGGGATCGGCTACCAGGTGACCAACGTCGTGGCGCGCCTGCGTGGCGAGAGCGACGAGGCGCTGCTGCTCGCGGCGCACTTTGACTCGACGCCGTTCGGACCGGGGGCGGGAGACAACGCCACCGGCGTCGCGGTCGCCATAGAAGCGCTCCGCGCGCTGGCGGCTGGACCCAAGCCGAAGCACTCGCTGGTCGTGCTGCTCGACGGCGGCGAAGAGGCAGATCTGCTCGGCGCGATCGCGTTCGCGCACCACCCGTGGGCGCGGTCGGTGCGCAGCTTCGTCAACCTCGAGAGCCTGGGGCGAGGACGCACCGCACTCCTGCGCTCGCCGGCCGACGGGGGCGCGATGCTGCACGCGGCCGCGCATGCGCTGCCGCGGGTGTTTGCAAATCCGCTCGGGCACGACCTCCAGCACTTCGCGCGGCTGCGGATCATCGACACCAACTACGCGGTGTTTCGCGACTACCTCAAGATCTCCGGGATCGATCTCGCCCACACCAAGGGCGTCGAGCGCTACCACGCGCCCGACGACACCGCGCAGTTCGTCGACCCCGGCAGCTTGCAGGAGATGGGGGAGCTGGTGATGGCGTTGGCGCAGCGCTTCACTTCGTCGCTGCCCGCGCCGAAGCTGAGCGGCGAGTGGGCGACATACCTGTCGGTGCTCGGCCGCTGGCTGATCGTCGTCGAGCTCGCGCCGCTGCGCTGGCTGGGCCGGGCGGTCGCGCTGGCGCTGGCGATCCTGCTCGGCGTCGAGATCTTCCGTCGGGGCCGGGTGCTCGGCGCCTGGGTGTTGCGGGCGCTGGCGGCGCTGCTCCTCGGCGTCGGGCTGGCGATGCTGGTCGGGCGTTCGCTTGGCTGGATCCAGCGTGTGCACGCGTGGGCGAGCCAGCCGCTCCTCGGGGTGGCGTTGTTCTCGCTGATCGCGCTGCTCGGCTGGCACCTGGTGATCGGGCGCGGTGCGGCGCGCGCAACCGTCGAGCACACGCGGACCATCGCCGTCGCGGCGGTGCTGCCGTGGACGGTGGTGGCGGTGATCGCCGCCGAGAAGGGGATGCGCGTCGGCCTCTATCTTCTCGTGCTGTCGATCGCGCTCCTCGTCATCGCGGCGCTCGGCCGTCGCGCATGGCTGGCGGTCGTCGTCGGCGGGCTCCTGGTCAGCGTCGTCGCGATCGAGGGCCTCGCGACGCCGGCCTGGGCGCTCGGGCCGATGGCGCGGGTCGCGTTCATGCCCTTCGACTTGCCGTTTTCTGGCGGCTGCGCGCTGGCCACGCTCTATCTGGCCGCGGTGCTCGCGCCGATGCTCGCGGGTCGCGCGGCGCCCGCCCGCGTCTCTCTCGTCCTGGCCGGGCTCGCCGTGGTGCTCGGCGCGATCCTCCTTGTCCCCTATCCCTACACGGCCGAGCGCGCGATCCGCACCTACGCGGTGTGGTCACGAGGCCTCGTGCGGCTGCTGCCGACCGAGCCGGTGTCGATCGACGCTGCCGTCGCTGGCGTGGCGCGCCCGATCCCGGCGCAGAACGCCTACCCGTTCTTGGCCGATGCGACGCACGAGGTGCGCGTCGAGCCGTTCGAGACCGCGCCGCGCCTGCGCATCGAGGTTGTTTCGATCGAGGACGAGGGAGGCGAGCGCCGGGCCAAGCTGCGGGTCTCCGGGATGACCTCGATTCGCCTCCGCGTCTCGCCGCACGGGCTCCTCGGCTGGTCGCTCGGCGAGCCGCTGCCCAAGCTGCCGCCCAAGCTCGATCGCTACTGGATCCTGCTCGATGGCCATCGCGACGCGCGGTGGGATCTGACGCTGCGCTATCGCGCCGAGAGCACGCTGCCGATCGAGATCTCGGGCGTGGATCGAGGGCCTGACGCCTTCGACGCGAGCGCCCTGGCCAAGCGCTTGGGTGCGTCGATCGCGATCGTGCCGATGCGCAACGAGGTGCACGCGCTCGTGCTCCCGGCGCGCACGGCGGCGCCCCAGGCGCCCCCGCCTATCGGTCGATAGGGAGACCGGCAGCGACGGCAGCCTTCCAGCCACCGATCAGCGAGCGCACGTTCGTGTAGCCCATCTTCTGCAAGCTGTCGGCTGCGAGAATCGAGCGGTAGCCGCCCCCGCAATACAGGACGATCGCCGCGTGCTTGTCGGGTAGCCTCCCAATCGCGTCGCGCTCGAGGATGCCGCGCGACAGGTGCAGGGCGCCAGCGAGGTGACCGTCGTTCCACTCGTGATCTTCGCGCACGTCGACGAGCACGTAGTCCCGCTCGAGGTGGAGGTCGGCGATCGACAGCTCGCGGACGCGCGGGCGCGCCTCGTCCACGACGGCCAAGAATTCTGCGGAGTGCTGCATTCCGCCCTTATACCGTT
>CAZPEY010000476.1:0-3508 GCA_964585665.1 uncultured Polyangiaceae bacterium
CTCGATCCGGCGCTGACCGAGGAGCGCGATCTGACCGCGTTCGAGGTCGTGCCCGGGGATCGCCGAGAGGTCCACCACGTCCTCCTCTACTATGTCGATCGCTCGGCAGCCTTCGATCGCGACAAGGTCGGCGCCGGCTATACGTGCTTCGGCGGACCGGGCCTCGGCGACGTGCCGGTCGTCGGCGCCTGGGCCCCCGGCGCCGGCGTCGTCGAGTTTCCGGCGGGGACCGGCATCCGCCTCGAGCCCGGCAAGGCGATCATCATGCAGATCCACTACAACCTGATCAACGGCGCCCACCCCGATGCGACCGAGGTTCGCTATCGCTTCTCGCCGACCCCGGTCGCCAAGCTGGCGCAGATCGTCAGCGGCAGGAACTCCACCTTCGCGATCCCCCCCGGCGCAGTCGACTACTCGGTGACGGTCGAGCGCGCGACACCGGTCGACGTCGTGGTCTGGGGCATGGCGCCGCATATGCACCAGCTCGGCAAGCGCGCGCTGATCACGCGCGAATCCGGCGAGTGTCTGCTCGACATCCCGCGCTGGGACTTCCACTGGCAGGATCTCTACTTCAGCGATTCTCCGACGGGGATCCCGCTCAAGAAGGGCGAGAAGCTCAAGTACACCTGCACCTGGGACAACCCGACGTCGAGCACGGTGCAATGGGGAGAGAGCACGAGCGACGAGATGTGCATCGCGTACCTGTACGTCTCGCAGCCTTGACGGTTGACGGTTGATGGCGCCGCACCCCGCGCGTAATGTCGCCGCCCATGGCTTCCCCAGCGTCCTCCTCTGAAGAGAAGACCTCCTTTCCCAAAGAGAAGATCAAGATCCTCCTGCTCGAGAACATCCACGTCGGCGCCAAGGACCTGCTGACGCAGCAGGGGTTCTCCGTCGATCTACGCAAGCCCTCGCTATCGGAGGCGGAGCTGGTCGCCGCGATCGCCGATGTGCACGTCCTCGGCATCCGCAGCAAGACCCACGTCACCGCCGAGGTCCTGCACGCGGCGCGACGGTTGCTCGCCGTCGGGTGCTTCTGCATCGGCACCAACCAGGTCGATCTCGACACCGCCAACCGCTGTGGTGTGCCGGTGTTCAACGCGCCGTTCTCCAACACCCGCTCGGTCGCGGAGCTCGTGATCGCCGAGATCATCGGCCTGTCGCGTCAGCTCTACGATCGGTCGCGCGAGGTGCACGAGGGCCGCTGGCGCAAGATCTCCGACGGCAGCCGCGAGGTGCGCGGCAAGACGCTCGGCATCGTCGGGTACGGGCACATCGGCTCGCAGGTCGGCGTGCTCGCCGAGATGATGGGTCTGCGGGTGATCTTCTACGACATTCGCACCTGCATGCCGCACGGCAACAACCGCCAGGTCGACAGCCTCGATGAGGTGCTCACCACCAGCGACTTCGTGACGCTGCACGTCCCCGCGACGAACAAGACGCACGAGATGATCGGGCCGGCCGAGCTCGGGCGCATGAAGCGCGGCTCGTACCTGCTCAACCTCTCGCGTGGCACCGTCGTGGTGATCGACGCGCTCGCCGAGGCGATCAAGAGCGAGCGGCTGGCCGGCGCCGCGATCGACGTCTACCCCGAGGAGCCGGAGAAGAACGGCGACACGTTCGCCAGCCCGCTGCAGGGGCTGCCCAACGTGATCCTGACGCCCCACGTCGGTGGTTCGACCGAGGAGGCGCAGGCCGCGATCGGCATCGAGGTCGCGACGTCGCTGACCAAGCTCATCAACACCGGCGCGACGACGGGAGCGGTGAACTTTCCGCAGATCGAGCTGCCGCCCGAGCCTGGCAAGCACCGCATCTTGAACGTCCACCGCAATGTGCCCGGCGTGCTCCGCGACATCAACCGCATCGTCTCGGATCGCAACGCCAACATCCACGCGCAGGTGCTCTCGACGGATCCGAACATCGGCTACCTGATGATGGACCTCGACCAAGAGGTCTCCAACGAGGTCAAGCAGGACATCTCGGAGCTCGCCACCAACATCAAGACGCGCATCCTGTACTGAGCTCAGAGGCGCACCCTCAGCTCTGGGTGGACCGCTTGGCCGCCTCGGCGATCGCCTGCGTCGCTGGGTGGGTGATGCGCCGCTCGATCGAGATCGCATAGACCCGCTCCCTGACCTCGGGCAGCCGACCGATCGGCCGCACCCGATACTGGCGCTCCACGCTGTCCTTGACGACGGTCGGCGCGGCGAAGAGTCCAAGCCCCGACTCCCCGAAGGCCTTGAGGGTCGCGGAATCTTGAAATTCGGCGGTGCGTAGTGGTCGCAGTCCTGCGGTCTGGAAGTAGCTGTCGAGCTGCCGACGCATCGGGGCCGGTTCGCTCGGCCAGAGGAAGGGCGCACCTTCGAGCGACTTCGGGAACCGGCGCCGATAGCGGCTGGCCAGCAGAGGCGTGCCGAAGACGGTCAGATCGGACTCGAGGAGCAGGTGCGAGAAGGCCCGAACCTTGTGAGCAGGTGAGATGGGCGTGTCGGAGAGCACGAGGTCGAGGCGCTGGATCGAGAGCTCGGCGAGCAGGCGATCGCTGCGATCTTCGTGCAGGACGAGCTGAACGGGCTCGGGTAGACGGAGCGCGGGGGCGAGCAACTGGACGGTGATCAACTTGGGGAGCGAATCGGCGATGCCGACCTCGAAGCGGCGAGGACGCCCCGTGGCACGACCGGCGAGCGAGTCGACGAGCTCGTTACCGAGGAGGAAGATCTCGTCGGCGTAGCGCAGCGTGTGGTGACCGACCTCGGTGAGGTGCAGGCTCCTGCCGTGGCGCTCGAACAGCGGCGCGCCGATCTGGTCTTCCAGCTGGCGGAGCTGGGTCGAGATGGTCGGCTGGGTGAGGCGCAGCCGCGCAGCCGCCCGCGTGATCGAGCCCTCCTTGGCGACCGTCCAGAAGTAGAGCAAGTGGTGGTAGTTGAGCTGCTGCATAGAGAAACCAAATATAACAGACTCAATCTATTCAATAGAACCATTTCACGGGGCGGTAGAGCCCAGTGGAAGGGCAAAGGCATAGAGAAAACCAATGAATCGATAACAAATTATCATGATTGTCGATTCGACCTCGTGACGCATCTTGGGGTCATGACGATCCGAATCGCGCCGGGCTTCGGCGACGACGTGTTCCGCCAGCAGGTCGACTGGCGACTCCGCTTCTCCCTGGCGCGCTTCGCGCCTCGCCTGCGCACGGTGATGGTGAGCTTCCGCACCGTGAACCAGCAGGTCGAAGTCGCCATTGCTCTCGTCTCGACCGCTCGGAGCGTCCACAAGACGATCGCCAAGCATGCCGACCCGCAGCGCGCACTCGACTGGGCGCTCGACCATCTGCTGCGCGAGCTCGCACGCGAGGCGCCCGCCCCTTCGCGAGGCCGATCATGATGGCAGGTGCTCCGTCGAACGACGGCTTTGCCCGCGTTCGCCGTTTCCTCAGGTTCGAACGCTCCGACCTCGTGACGGTCGGGATCTACGCCGCCATGCTGGGCCTGCTGACGCTGGTCACTCC
>CAZPEY010000477.1:0-3475 GCA_964585665.1 uncultured Polyangiaceae bacterium
GCGCGCGCAAACCTTGCGTGCGCACGCCTTGCCGTCGTCGTTCAGCTGGAGGTGGGGACGCCTAGTGGCGCGAGCAGGAGAGCAGGATGACGGTGATATTGTCGACGCCGCCGTTGCGGTTGGCCGTATCGACGAGCATGGCGACGCCGCGCTCGAGGTCGCCGCCCGCGGCGCGCACCGTCTCGAGCATCTTATCGTCCTCGATCATGCCCGAGACGCCGTCGCAGCAGAGCAGGAAGATGTCGCCCTCCTCGATCTGCTCGTTCTTGATGTCGACCTGCACGGTCTCGCGCATGCCGAGCGCCCGCGTGATGACGTTCTTGTGAGGGAAGTTTCGCTGTTCCTCTTCCGTCATGTCGGGCTTGGCCTCCTTGTAGTCTTCAAGGAGGCTGTGATCGCGCGTCATCTGCTGGATCTTGTCACCGCGCATGCGGTAACCGCGCGAATCACCGACGTGGCCAAAGTAGGCCTTTTCGCCGCTGAGCATGCACGTCACCAGTTAACTGAACATGCCCTTGTAGCGTGGGTCGCGGGTCGAGTTCTCGTAGATCCGCTGGTTGGCGAGCTTGATGCCGCAGACGAGCCGGTTCTCGACGTACGAGAGCTGCCGATCCATCTTGTACGGCCAGGTCGCATCGTCGTCCTTGGTGCGCTGGTAGAACTCGCCGATCGTGTCGGCGGCCATGCGCGAGGCGACCTCACCCGAGGCGTGACCGCCCATGCCATCGGCTACGATGAAAAGCTGCTCGTCCTCGATGAGCGCAAAATAGTCCTCGTTGTGAGTGCGCTTCATTCCGACGTCTGTCTTCGCAGCGTAGCGAATCTTCATCGGCATCGCAGGGGGGCTCGAAGCATGAAAAGGCCTAGGGGTGACTTTGTATCAACTGCCCCCTGAAAGTCAAAGTGGTAAAAGAGGCGCATGCCTGCTTCCTCCGTGGTTGCACCTTCTAGCGGGGCGTCTGCCCCATCGGCCACCGACGGCCTGGTCGTCGAGATCCTCACGATCGGAGACGAGCTGTGTCGCGGCGAAATCATCGATACGAACTCGAGCTGGCTGGCCGAGCAGCTCACCGAGCTCGGCTGTCATGTACGTTATCGGTCGTCCGTCACAGATGATGCGTCCGACATGCTCGACGCCCTGCGCCGCGCCGCGGGGCGGGCGCGGCTGGTGGTGTGCTCGGGTGGCCTCGGGCCTACAGAGGACGACCGCACCGTCGATGTCGCCGCCGAGCTCGCCGGGGTCGCGCCGCGCATCGAGGCCGAGCACGAGGCGCGGATGCGCGACCGCTTCGCCAAGCGCAACTTCCGGCTCACCGAGAACAACCTGCGGCAGGTGCGCATCCCCGAGGGTGCCGAGGTGCTGCCCAACTATCATGGCGTCGACGAGCAGGGCACGCCGCGGCCGCATGGCCTCGCGCCGGGCTTCGTGATCAGCGTCGGACAGAGCCAGCTCGCCTTCATGCCGGGTGTGCCGCGCGAGATGAAGCCGATGTTCGAGGCGCACCTGGCGCCGCGCGTCCGCAGCTTGACCGGCGCCGTCGCGCACCAGGCCCGCCGCGTCTGGCGGGTCGGCGGCGTCGGGGAGTCGCACGTCGACCACGCGCTGCGCGGGCTGCTCGACGGAGTCGACGGCGCCACCCTGCACTTTCGCCTCGCCTTCCCCGAGACGCTGGTCACGGTGGTGGCGCGCCGGGGGACGCTCGACGAGGCGCGGGCCGTCGTCGACCGGCTCGACGAAGAGGTCCGCCGGCGCCTCGGCGATCATTGCTACGGCAGCGACGAGGTGACGCTGGCAGCGCGGGTGGGCGAGCTGCTCTTGGCGCGCGCTGCGACGCTGGCGGTCGCCGAGTCGTGCACCGGGGGCCTGCTCGGCGAGCTCGTCACCGCGACCAGCGGCTCGTCGCGCTACTTCGTGGGCGGCGTCATCGCCTACGCCAACGCCCTCAAGGAGTCGCTGCTCGACGTACCGACCGCGACGATCGTCGAGCATGGCGCGGTCAGCGAGCCGGTGGTGCTGGCGATGGCCGAGGGGGCGCGGCGGCGCACCGGGGCGACCCACGCGCTGGCGATCTCCGGGGTCGCCGGACCGACGGGGGGCTCGGCAGACAAGCCGGTCGGGACGGTCTTCGTCGCGCTGGCCGGCCCGAGCGGCGCCCAGGCCAAGAAGATCTACTGGCCAGGCAGCCGCGATCAGGTGCGACAGATCGGCGCCTTTGCGGCCCTCCAGCTGCTATATAAAGAGCTGGTCAGAGCGCCGTCCGTGTAGATCTCTCACCGACGGCAAATGGCAGGCACTCGTCGAATCTTTGGCAAGAAGATTTGACCTGGACCTGAACAAACGATAGGGTACTGAACAGATGAGCATTCGGGCGTTCGTGGCGGTCAACTTCTCGGTTCCGGCGACGCGGCGACTGGCCGAGGCGGCCGGCGAGATCCGGGCGCAGGTCAAGGCCGCGCCCGAGCTGGTGACCACCTGGGTGCCGACCGCGAACCTGCACGTGACGATCAAGTTCCTGGGCGACATCGCCGAGGAGGCAGCCCCCGCGATCGTGCTCGGGCTCAAGCGCGCTCTGGGAGAGGCGGGGCCTGGCATGGCCGAGCCGATCAACCCGTTCGAGATCAAGGCGACCGGGTTCGGGGCCTTCCCGTCGCTCGCGGAGCCGCGCGTGCTGTGGTTCGGCGTCGAGGGTGGCGCCGCGCTGCAGGCCCTGCACGCGCGGGTCGAGGCGGGGCTCGAGGCGCTCGGCTTTGCGCGCGAGGCGCGGCCGTTCCATCCGCACGTCACGATCGGGCGGGTGGCGCGCGGCGCCTGGCCGGCTGGCGTGACGCTCGGCAAGCCCGAGATCGCCACGTCGCGGATCACCGAGGTGGTGCTCTACGAGAGCCGCCCGGTTCAGAAGGGCCAGGAGTACCTGGCGCTCGGCCGGGTCGGCATCGGAGCGCTGGCGCGCGCCGCGAGCTGAAACATTTAGTCAATTTACTTGACCAAGGAGTCTGGTGAGATGATCAAGGACGATAAGAAGGACGCTCCGAGCAAGGCGGGTCGCGAGTCGGCGATCGAGCTGGCCATGTCGACGATCGAGAAGCAGTTCGGCAAGGGCTCGATCATCCGCCTGGGCGCCGACGACAAGCCGCCCGAGGTGCAGGTGATCCCGACCGGCTCGCTGGCGCTCGACATCGCGCTCGGCGTCGGTGGCCTGCCGCGCGGCCGTATCGTCGAGATCTACGGGCCGGAGTCGTCGGGCAAGACGACGCTGACGCTGCAGGCGATCGCCGAGGCGCAGGCGCGCGGCGGGGTGTGCGCCTTCGTCGACGCCGAGCACGCGCTCGACGTGCAGTACGCGCGCAAGCTGGGCGTGAAGACGGACGATCTGTTGGTCTCGCAGCCCGACAGCGGCGAGCAGGCGCTCGAGATCGCCGACATGCTCGTGCGCTCGGGGGCGTGTGACATCGTCGTCGTCGACTCCGTCGCGGC
>CAZPEY010000478.1:0-3468 GCA_964585665.1 uncultured Polyangiaceae bacterium
CGAGGTGGTTGGTCGGCTCGTCGAGCACGAGGAAGTTCGGCGGATCGTAGAGCATCATCGCCATCACCAGGCGCGCCTTCTCGCCGCCAGACAAGATCCGGATCTGACGCTCGACCTCGTCCCCCTGAAAGCCAAAGCAGCCGCACAGGGTCTTGAGGCTCCCGACCGCGGACGTCGGAAAGCGCTCGACCACCGCCTCCCAGATCGTCTTGTCCGCCGGCAACAGCTCCATCGCGTGCTGCGCGAAGTAGCCAACCTTGGTGCTCGCCCCGACGATCACCTTGCCCTCGTCGGGCGTCGTCGCCTCGGCGACCAGCTTGAGCAGCGTCGACTTTCCGGCGCCGTTGACGCCCATCACGCACCAGCGCTCGTTGCGACGGATGAGCATCGAGAAGTCGTGGTAGATGATCTTGTCGCCGTAGCGCTTGCTGACGTGGTCGAGCTTGCACACGTCGTCGCCGGAGCGCGGCGCGGCGCGAAACTCGAACTCGACGCGCTTCTGCCGTCGCGGCGGCTCGACCTTGTCGATCTTGTCGAGCTTCTTGATGCGCGACTGGACCTGCGCCGCGTGGGACGCGCGCGCCTTGAAGCGCTCGATGAAGGCGATCTCCTTCTTCAGCATCGCCTGCTGCCGCTCGAACTGCGCCTGCGCCTGCACGTCGGCCAGCGCCCGCTGCTTGACGTAGAACTCGTAGTTGCCCGAGTAGCTCGTCAGCTCGCCGCCGTCGATCTCGAGGATGCGCGTGCAGACGCGGTTCATGAACTCGCGGTCGTGCGAGGTCATGAGCAGCGCGCCCTGATAGTCCTTCAAGAACTGCTCGAGCCAGATCAGCGACTCGAGATCGAGGTGGTTGGACGGCTCGTCGAGCAGCATGCCGTCGGGCTTCATGAGCAGGATGCGCGCCAGCGCGACGCGCATCTTCCAGCCGCCCGAGAGCGCCCCGACGTCGCCGTCCATCATCGCGTCCGAGAAGCCGAGCCCCGCGAGCACCTCGCGCGCCCGGCTCTCGAGGCCGTAGCCGTCGAGCTCGTCGTAGCGAGCCTGCACCTCGCCGTAGCGATCGACGATCTTCTCCATCTGATCGGCGAAGTCCGGATCGGCCATCTGGTGCTCGAGCTCCTTGAGCTCGCGGGCCACCGCAGCGACGGGGCCAGCCCCATCCATCGTCGACGCCACGACGCTGGCGCCGTGCATCTCGCCGACGTCTTGCGAGAAGTAGCCGAGCTGCACGCCGCGATCGATCGACACCTGCCCCTCGTCGGGCTCGGCCTGCTTCATGATGTAGCGGAACAGCGTCGACTTGCCCGAGCCGTTGGGGCCGACCAGGCCGACCTTCTCGCCCTTGAAGATGGCGCACGACGCGCCGACGAAGAGGATCTGTCGGCCGTGCTGGGCACCGATGTTGTCGAGGCGGATCATGGGAGCTCTCCGATCACGAGGCGGCGGCGCAGGTACGCCAGGTTGAGCTGGTTGAAGCGTGGCAGGTTGCCGGCGATGACCTCGGCGTAGTCGGTGACCTTGCCGGTCTGCATGACGTTGAGGCCCGGCGTGTCGATGTGCCAGTCGCCCGCGTCCGACTTGGTGAAGTTGAGGCCGTCCATGCCGCCGAACAGACCGAGCGGCGGTGCGCCGTTGGCGACGAGGCCGAGCGAGTGGCCGATCTCGTGGCACAGCGTCGAGGCGACGGCCATCGGCAGGTACGTCCGGATGGTCTTGAGCTGATTCCAGCGCAAGCGATGGCGCGAGTCCGCCGTCGACGGCGGTGTGTAGCCGGGATCGACGAGCTTGTCGTCGTCGGCGTAGAGCCCGAGCGGGACGCCGTCGAGCGGCGAGAACTCCTTGACCAGCAGCACCCCGAACGAGTTGCCGAGGATCTGTCGCACCATCGACGTGGTGAAGATGCCGAAGCCATACGTCGCGTCGTTCTCGACCGACTGGTTGTTCGGGTCGATGTGCGCGCGCCCCACGTACTTGTTGGCGATGCCGTCCGGATCGGGATCGCCACCGAGCGCGATGACCGAGAAGTCGCCATCCGCCGTCCAGGCGCTCAGGAGCGGCGCGTCGGCGTCCCCCTCGAAGTACAGGCGGAGGCGCACCCCGTCCTTGGTCGGCCCACCCGTCGAGTCGCGGCCGAAGATGCGATGGGCTTCGCTGCGCACGCGCGCGAGGAAGTCGGCCTTGAACGCCGCCGACACCGCGCTGTTGCTCGACTGGAGCCCCAGCAGCTCCATCGCCTCGTCGAGGTCGGCCTTGCCGTTGCCCGCGGGCATGTAGGTCGCGGTGACCGTGAAGGTGCCGTCGGTGTTCTTGGTGACCGCGTGCGAGAAGAGATCGCGGCTCGTCGTCACCAACCAGCGATCCTCGTCGACGAACGGATCGAGGACCGCCGGAAGCTCGGCCACCTCGACCGTGATCGTGTCGCTGCTGCTCGTCGCCTCGCTGCCGAGCAGCTTGCCGGTGAAGGTGACCGACAGCGTCTTGGCGGCACCCAGCGTCACTGCGCCCGACGGGATCGTGCAGCGTCGAACGAAGCGCGCCTCCTCGGGCCACCCCTGCGGATCGGGCGTCACCTCGCAGTCGAGCCACGGCGCCAGGTCGTCCCCTGCCGCGATCGTCTGGGCACCGACCTTGAGCGGCACTGAGGCGGCCAGGGCGATGGCGCCACCGAAGCTCGCCGGCACGAGCGCCACGCCGCCGTCAGGCTCGCCGCCAGCGACGTAGTAGTCGATCGTGAAGCCGCCGTTCGGCACCCGAAGCGTGAATGCGTGCGCGCCGCTCCCGTCGCTGTAGCCGAGCTTGCCGTTCATCGTGTCAGGCAGCGCGTTGCACGTCAGGCGCAGCGGCGGCGCGGGCCCCGGGTCCGCGAGGTCGGGCTCGTTCACCGAGAGGTCGGCCGCGACCGAGAGGTCGACCGCACCGCCGAGATCGGCGTCCTTCGCGGCATGGTCCGAACAGGCGGACGCCGCGACCCCGAGCACGAGCACAGCCAGGCGATATCGCATGGCGCACACATCGCCCAAGCACACGGCCACCGTCAAGGGCGGCCCGAAGGGTCGAGCCGGATCTGACCGGAATCTGCGCTGAAGGTTGAAACGCCCCGAGACGTGAGGGTAAGGTGCGGGCGGGAATTTCTGACGTTGTTCACTCGGTGCGGGTTCAGGCGACCCCAAGGAGCGTGCTCATGCGTAGAGAGTTGGTTGGACTTGGCCTCGGGGTCATGGTGTTCGGGCTGTTCACCGCGAGCACAGCGCGCGCCGACGATCCGCCTCCTCCTGGGACGATCAAGTTCTGCAGCGACACGGCGTTCACGCAGTGCAAGGACACGGTCGCACCAGGGGAGACGGTGTTCGTCCGCGCCGAGTTTCCGAAGCCCGTCGGCGTCGTGTTCAAGGAGCTGATGGGCATGCCCGACGTGCCGAGCAGCGGCAAGTACGTGTTCGTGATCGCCAAGAACCTCGCCGACGAGA
>CAZPEY010000479.1:0-3461 GCA_964585665.1 uncultured Polyangiaceae bacterium
ACGGCGGTTGACACGAATTGCCGTCGGTGGATGATGCGCTACTTGTCACCCAAGGAGCTACTGTGAGCGAAGCATTCGTCTATGATGCGATTCGGACTCCACGTGGACGCGGGAAGAAGGGGGCTCTCCACTCGGTCAAGCCCGTCTCTCTCGTAGTTGGGCTGGTGGACGCGCTCGTGGCGCGCAACCCGTCGCTCGATCGGCAGCGGATCGACGATCTGCTGCTCGGCATCGTCACGCCGGTCGGTGATCAGGGCGCGGATCTGGCGCGCACCGTCGTGCTGGCGGCGGGGCTTCCCGAGACCACCGGCGGCGTCCAGCTCAACCGGTTCTGCGCGTCGGGCCTGACCGCGGTCAACATGGGCGCGATGCAGGTTCGCTCCGGGTGGGAGGGGATGGTGATCGCTGGCGGCGTCGAGTCCATGTCGCGCGTACCGATGGCCTCGGACGGCGGCGCGTGGGCCATGGATCCGGCGACCAACTACGACACCTACTTCGTGCCGCAGGGGATCTCCGCCGATCTCATCGCGACGATGGAGGGCTTCTCCCGCGAGCAGATCGACGCCTACGCGGTGCAGTCGCAGCAGCGCGCCGCGACGGCCTGGAGCGAAGGGCGCTTTGCGCGTTCGATCGTCCCGGTCGTCGATCAGAACGGCGTCGAGGTGCTGGCGCACGACGAGCACATGCGCCCCGACACGACGCTCGACTCGCTCGCCAAGCTGCAGCCCGCGTTCACGATGATGGGCGAGATGGGCGGCTTCGATGCCGTCGCGCTGCAGAAGTACCACATGGTCGAGAAGATCGAGCACGTCCACACCGGCGGGAACTCGTCGGGCATCGTCGACGGTGCGGCCCTCGTCCTCATCGGTTCCGAGAAGGCTGGCAAGGAGATGGGGCTCCGGCCCCGCGCGCGCATCGTCGCCGCTGCGACCTCGGGTGCCGAGCCGACCATCATGCTCACCGGGCCGATCCCCGCCACGCAGAAGCTGCTCAAGCTGGCCGGGCTTACCCTCGATGACATCGATCTCTTCGAGCTCAACGAGGCCTTCGCCTCGGTCGTGCTCAAGTATCAAAAGGAGCTGCGCATCCCCAACGAGAAGCTCAACGTCAACGGCGGCGCGATCGCGATGGGGCATCCGCTCGGCGCGACGGGCGCGATGATCTTCGGCACGATGGTCGACGAGCTCGAGCGGCGCAACGCCAAGCGCGCGATCATCACTCTCTGCGTCGGCGGCGGCATGGGCGTCGCGACCCTCATCGAGCGGGTGTAACCATGACGACCACGACTGACACCAACACGATCCGCTGGGACCAGGATGCCGATGGCATCGTCACGCTGACGCTCGACGATCCGACGCAGTCGGCCAACACGATGAACGCCGCCTACACGCGCTCGATGGGTCTCGCCGTTGAGCGCCTGGTCGCCGAGAAGGCCTCGATCAAAGGCGTCATCCTCACCTCCGCCAAGAAGACCTTCTTCGCGGGCGGCGATCTGAAAGATCTGCTCAAGGCGCGGCGGCAAGACGCGGCGGAGATCACGAAGTGGGGCGGCGTCCTCAAGGCGCAGCTCCGCACGCTCGAGACGTTCGGTCGACCCGTCGTCGCGGCGATCAACGGCACCGCGCTCGGCGGCGGCCTCGAGATCGCGCTGGCGTGCCACTACCGCATCGCCGCCGACGTCAAAGGCTCGCAGATCGGCTTGCCCGAGGTGACGCTGGGCCTGCTGCCCGGCGGCGGCGGTGTCGTGCGTACCGTGCGGATGCTCGGCATCCAGAGCGCGCTCATGCAGGTCCTGTTGCAAGGGCAGCGCATGCGGCCGAGCGAGGCCAAGGACGTCGGCCTCGTCCACGAGGTGGTCGCCACCGTCGACGAGCTGCTGCCCAAGGCCAAGGCGTGGATCCTGGCCAACCCGAACGCCAAGCAGCCGTGGGACCAGAGCGGCTACAAGCTGCCGGGTGGCTCGCCGTCGACGCCGTCGTTCGCGGCGAACCTGCCGGCGTTTCCGGCGAACCTGCGCAAGCAGATCAAGGGCACGAACATGCCGGCGCCGCGCGCCATCATGGCGGCCGCCGTCGAGGGGGCGCAGGTCGACGTCGACACGGCGTTCGTCATCGAGACGCGCTACTTCACCGAGCTGCTGATCGGTCAGGTCTCGAAGAACATGATCAAGGCGTTCTTCTTCGATCTGCAGCACATCAACGGCGGCGGCTCGCGCCCCAAAGATCAGCCTAAGTACGCCGCGAAGAAGGTCGGCATCCTCGGCGCGGGGATGATGGGCGCGGGCATCGCGTACGTCTGCGCCAAGGCCGGCATCGAGGTCGTCCTGAAGGACACGACGATCGAGGCCGCGCAGAAGGGCAAGGCGTACTCCGAGGGCCTCCTCGACAAGGCGGTCAAGCGCGGCAAGTCGACCGTCGAGAAGAAGGAAGCGCTGCTCGCCAAGATCACGCCGACCACCGACGCGGCGGCGTTCGCCGGGTGCGACCTCGTGATCGAGGCGGTCTTCGAGAGCGTCGACCTCAAGCACAAGGTCTTTGGCGAGATCCAGCACATCGTGAACAAGGACGCCGTGCTGGGCTCGAACACGTCGACGCTGCCGATCACGACGCTCGCCCAGGGCGTCGAACGGCCCGCCGACTTCATTGGTCTCCACTTCTTCTCGCCCGTCGACAAGATGCCGCTGCTCGAGATCATCGCGGGCAAGCAGACGTCGGATGCGACGCTGGCCAAGGCGATCGACATCGCGGTGCAGATCGGCAAGACGCCGATCGTCGTCAATGACAGCCGCGGCTTCTTCACCAGTCGCGTCATCGGCACGTTCCTCAACGAGGCGATCGCGATGGTCGGCGAAGGGATTCATCCGTCGTCGATCGAGCAGGCGGGGTTGCAAGCGGGCTATCCCGCCGCGCCGCTGCAGCTCATGGACGAGCTCACCCTGACGCTGCCGCGCAAGATTCGCCAAGAGACCAAGGCCGGCTACGAGAAGGAGGGCAAGGTCTTCCCGACGCACGGCAGCTTCGCAGTGATCGACGCGCTGATCGATCAGCACGATCGCAAGGGGCGCTCGACGGGCGGCGGCTTCTACGACTACGTCGACGGCAAGCGCACGCAGCTCTGGCCGGGGCTGGTCAAGCACTTCACCAAGGCGGGGCACACGATCCCGTTCGAGGACATGAAGGAGCGCATGCTGTTCGCCGAGGCGCTCGAGACCATCAAGTGCTTCGACGAGGGCGTGCTGCGCTCGGTCCCCGACGCGAACATCGGCTCGATCATGGGCATCGGCTTCCCGCCATGGACCGGCGGCGTGATCCAGTACATCAACGGCTACGAGGGCCCAAGCGGCACCGGCCCGCGCGGCTTCGTGGCGCGCGCCCGCCAGCTCGCCGAGCGCTACGGCGCTCACTTCAACCCGCCCGCCTCGCTCGTCGCGATCGCCGAACAAAACAAGCTCTGGGAATAGC
>CAZPEY010000480.1:0-3450 GCA_964585665.1 uncultured Polyangiaceae bacterium
GCCCCGGGCCGCGCCTCGTGGTGGCGCGCCGCGGCCTGGCGCTGCAGCGCGTGGGCGAAGCGCAGCCGCCGCCCCTCGGCGACGAGGAAGGTGCGCGCGGTCAGCTCGAGCAGGGCGACGCGCACCTGGCTGCCGGTCGCCAGCTCCTCGAGCACCGTCGGCAAGAAGACCTCGCCGAGCATCGCGGCCTTGCCGAGTAGATCGCGGTGCGCCTCGGGCAGGGTCTGCAGGCGCGCCGCGATGAGCGCCTCCGGGTCGCTCGGCAGCGGCGTCTCGGCGAGCCGCGCCTCGTCGAGGATCCAGCCGTCGTCGGCGCGCCGCAGCAGGTCGCAGTCGGCGAGCCAGCGCAGGATCTCGCACAGGTACAGCGAGCTGCCATCCGCAGCGGCGATGATCCGCTGCATCGCGGCGTCGGGAAGCTCGCCCTGGAGCAACGACTCGAGCAGGAGGCGACTCTCGGACTCGTGCAGCGGACCCAAGGTGATCCAGTGCTCGTCGCTACGCCGCGCCGTGGACGGGACGTCGTCGGTCCGGTCGGTCCGCTCGGTGACGAGCAGCAGCAGCCTCCCCATCTGCCCCTCGGCGATGGCGGCGCGCAGGCGGTCGAGGAGGTGGGCCGAGGCAGCGTCGATCCATTGCTCGTCCTCGACGACCAGCAGCAGCTGCTTATGGCGCGACGCTTCGGCGACCGCGGTGAGGATGGCGTCGAGGAGACGATTGCCGAGCGCGGCCGTCGTCCACTCGGACGGGCTGCGCTGCCGATCGTCGGTGCCGAAGCGCTGCAGCTCGCGCTCGACCTCTGGCCCGAGGCGCCCCCGGTACAGGGGCGCGAGCGCCTGGACCCAGCGACGCGCGACGCTGTAGCTCTGCACCTCGTCGGGCGCGGCGTGGCTCTCGACGACCAGCGCGCCACGGAGCTGCGCGTCGAGGCGGAGCTCGCTGGTGAGGCGCGACTTGCCCACGCCGGAGCGACCGCGAATGCGCACCGCCTGCGCGCGCTCGCTGGTCGCGGTCTGCCATGCGTTCGCCAGCTCTCGCCACTCGCGGGCGCGACCTGCCAGGCGCGCCGCGGCCAGGTAGCCGGCACGCGTCGCCGCGGTCTCCGTCGGAATCTCCCGGCCGGTGGCGAGCGCGATGGCGTCGATGACCTGCGCCGCCGAGGCGAAGCGCTCGCTCGGCTCGCGGCGCACGAGGCGCTCGATGATCGGCCGCAGCCACGCGGGTAGCAGATCGTAGTTGCGCGGCGGCAGCGCCGAGCGCTGGTAGCCCTCGTTGGTCGTCGAGACTGGCTGCGTCGCGGTCGCGTCGTCATCGACGTCGTGATCGCGTCGGATCAGGCCGATCGTCATCCCGAGCGCGAACAGATCGGCGCGTCCGTCGAAGTCGCGGCCCTCGAGCACCTCGGGCGCGACGTAGCCGACCGTGTAGCCGCGCAGCGAGCCGTCGCGAGAGAACGTCGAGACGCCAAAGTCCATCAGCTTGACGTGCAGCAGCCCCCCGGCGCGCGTGATGAGCACGTTGGACGGCTTGATGTCGAGATGCACGAGCCCGCGGGAGTGGATGTACTCGAGCGCGCGGCAGATCTGCACCATCACGTCCGCGATCTCGTCGTCGGTGAGCAGGGTGGCGCGCAGATCGCGCCCGTCCACGTACTCCATCGAGAAGAAGCACTCGGGGTGCACCGCGTAGTCGAAGACCTCGACGAGGTTGGGGTGCGACAGGCGCGTCATCAGCTCGAACTCGCGCCCCAGCGCCTCCATGCTCTCGGCGGTCGGGTGCTCGACCCGCAGCAGCTTGAGCGCCACGGGCCGATGATCACGCTCCGAGTCGAGCGCCAGCACGACGCGCCCCATGCCGCCGCGTCCGAGCTCGCCTTCGAGCACGTAGCGGTGGGCAAAGTGACTATCGGGCGATAGGGCCATGGCGGGGCGCCTTGATCATCGTCAAATTGCGGGGCGCAGTCGAGTCTCTGTCGCTATGCTCTCGGCCATGCGCAAGATCGTCATCCCTCGCCCAGGCCCGCCCTCCGTCCTCGAGATCCGGGAGTTCCCCGATCCCAACGCTGCCGCCGGCGAGGTGCGCATCCGCGTCCGCGCCTGTGGCATCAACTTCGCCGATCTGATGGCTCGCATGGGCATGTATCCCGACGCGCCCAAGATGCCGTGCACCGTCGGCTACGAGGCCGCGGGCGTCGTCGATCAGGTAGGCGACGGCGTCACGACGCTGGCGGTGGGCGATCGCGTGTTCGCGATGCCGCACTTCGGCGGCCACGCGGACACGCTGGTCCTGCCCGCCGAGCAGGTCTTTCGCATGCCCGCGGCAATGGACTTCCCCGAGGCGGGCGGCCTGCCGGTGGTCTACCTGACCGCGCACCATTGCCTCCTCTACACGGGTCACCTGCGCCCGGGTGCGACGATCCTCATCCACTCGATCGCTGGCGGTGTCGGGCTGGCTGCGATCGAGCTGGCCCGGATGCGTGGCTGCACGATCCTCGGCACCGCGTCGCCGGGGAAGCACGACTTCCTCCGGGCGCGCGGCGTCCAGCACCCCCTGCCGAATGATTGCGATCTCGAGAAGGAAGTGCGCGCCATCGTCGGAGACAAGGGGCTCGACCTCGTCCTCGATCCGGTCGGCGGGCGCTCGTGGGTCACCGGCTACAAGCTGCTCGGGCCGGCGGGGCGGCTGGTCTGCTACGGCTACTCGTCGATGACGGGCGGCACCAAGCGCAACATCTTCCGCGTGCTCAAGCGCATCTCCGAGCTGAGCTGGTGGAACCCGGTCACGCTGATGAACGACAACAAGGAGATCAGCGGCGTCAACATGGAGCGCTTCTTTCGGCGGCTCGACATCGTGCGGCCGCAGTTCGAGTCGCTGATCCAGCTGTACGAAGAGGGCAAGATCAAGCCGTACGTCGATCGCACCTTCAAGTTCGAGGAGGCCGCGGAGGCGCATCAGTACCTGCACGACCGCAAGGCCAAGGGCAAGGTCGTGCTCGTCCCGTAATCGGCGCGATCTCAGGACGGTGGGATCTCGTCGCCCCGGGTGGGGAGGGGATCCCTCTCCTCGCTGCGTCACCCGACCCCGGGTGTGCCACAGGCAGGGTCGATCGTGCTCCCTACAAAGTAACTCCGCGAGGAGAGGGATCCCCTCCCCACCCTGTGTGGATCGCACACCACCTCGTGACCGTCGCACGAGCCCACGATGGCGTCCTCGATCCTCGAGACCGCGGAGAATCGCACCACGGCACCCAGCCCCTGCTTCGCCAAAGATCCCTTTGCGATTGCCGCCAACGCCAGAGCTCGCTCCGCTCTCCGGAAGTGGCCTCGTCGAGCGATCCACGGAGGGTGGAGCGGTGACCTCTCCCCTCGCGGAGTTACTTTGTCAGGAGCACGATTGACCCTGCCCTGTGGCACACCCGTCGTCGGGTGACGCAGCGAGGAGAGAGGTCAC
>CAZPEY010000481.1:0-3436 GCA_964585665.1 uncultured Polyangiaceae bacterium
GAGGCGTGGGATCACTGGATCGCTTTCGGGCTCCTCGGGGCGCTCGGCGGCAAGATGCTCTGGGAGGCGCGCGGGAGCGACGAGCCGAAGGCCGAGGCAGACGGGGATCCCTTCGGCGTGCGCCTCCTGCTCGTCCTGGCGCTGGCGACGAGCATCGACGCGTTTGCGGTTGGCGTCACCTTGCCCATGCTACGCGCACCGCTGGTGACCTCGCTCGTGACGATCGGCGTGGTCACGGCGGTGCTGAGCGCCTTCGGTCTGTTCGCCGGCCGCCGCTTTGGCGCGCTGCTCGGCCGTCGCCTCGACGTGCTCGGAGGGCTGCTGCTCCTCGGCCTCGGCACCAAGATTCTCATCGAGCACCTGCTCGCCGGTTGATGTCGATTGCCTTGCGCGTCGCTGACGAGCGAGATGGGGTCCTTACGTGCCGGTCGAGGCGCTTGAGGCGCGACCCGCTCGGCCTCAAGTAGGTCGTGCGTTCGGTGTCAGGGCGCGGTGAAGGTGGTCGTCGCGCTCGGGGAGTAGGCGCGATACGCGGCAGCCGCTTCGTCGGAAGACGCACACGGCGGGCGCGGCCCGTCGGCAAACCCGGGGAACGTGCTGGCGTTCAGGCACGAGAGCGCCATCCAGCGCGTCGTCTTGCCACTGCCTGAGAGCTGTGCCGCCTCGACCAGCGGCGTCGTGTTGGTGCCCGCGATCCGCCCCGGTGGCGGGACCTTGTTGCACCAGGCCGCGTCCGCGCCGTTGCGCGTCCAGCAGATCTTCTGGCTCTCTCCGGCGGGGGCCACGCAATACAAGGAGTGGCCGTCTGCCAGGGTCACGACCGCACCCGTGGCGCAGTCGGCCTCGGTCTGGCAGCTCTTGCCGCCGTGGAGGTCAGCGAGCAGGCAGGCTCCATAGGCGCGCATCCCGTCGCCGCGCGCCGTGAAGCTCGCGCTGACCTGAGCCCCCGAGACCTGGGGCGCGCTGGTCTCGATCTCCCAGCTGTCGACGGAGCCAACCACGGTCTTGGCGGCCTCCCCTCCGCAGCTCACCGCGACGAGCCCCAGCGCCATCAGGCAGCTCCAGCCGCGGGCGCGTGCCTCGGTTCGGTTCCGGCAGTTCTTCATGCGGGTGCCTCCATGAGCAATTGAAATGGCACTCCAGTGCCATTTCGAAACAAACTACAGTTCGCTCGTGAGCGCGTCAAGGGACCGCCCGCTGTTGAGACTCCGCACCCGCACCCGACTGCTGGGCGCGGCGACGCGCCTCATTGCCGACGGCAAGACGCCGACGACCACCGAGGTCGCCGATGCCGCCGGCGTTTCTCGTCGCACCGCCTATCGCTATTTCCCGACGCAGGAGCAGCTCCTGGTCGAGTCGTCGCTCGAGGGTCTGCGGCCCGTGGTCGAGGCGGCCATGCAGCGGGCGCAGCGTCGGCCGAGCGATCGCGCCGATGACGACCTCGCCTCCGCCCTGGCGCGCCTCGACGCGACCGTGGTGGTGATGCACGAGCTCACCCTCGAGCACGAGGCGCTGCTCCGGACGATTCAGCGCCTCACCGCCGGCGGTGCGATGTCGCCTGGTGTACGGCCCCGGGGGGCGCGCCGCGTCGACTGGTTGACCGCCGCCATCGAGCCGCTGCGCCGTCGACTCGGTGCGCGTCGCTTCGAACGCCTGGTGTCGGCGCTGTGCGTGTGCGTCGGATTCGACGCCCTCTTCGTGCTCCGTGACGTGCGCGGCCTCGCGCCCAACGAGGTCGTGCGCGTGAGTCGCTGGATGGCCGCCGAGCTCGTGCACGCCAGCGTTGGCGAGTCGCGCCCCCGACGCCGCTGACGCTCGGAGGGTACCTCTGACCGGAATTGCGACGAGCGCGGTTTTGACGATACAGTCGCCCCGCCACCGGATTGGCACTGAGGCTCGAGATGAAGCGTGCGCTCCTATTGATCGGTACGTCCCTCGCCCTGCTCGCCCCCACATCGAGCGAGGCGGCACCGGCGTGCGCCGCCTTCCGGCGCGAGCAGCGGGTCGAGGCGCAGAAGGACGGCCAGTGGGCGAAGTCGACGGTCGTTCGGTGCGATCCGCGCCGCGGCTACTTGGTCCACTTCGACGGCTTCTCCTCGGCCTTCGACCTGTGGCTGGCCGACACCGCGATCCGCGTTCCCCCCGAGCAGGCGGCGGCAGACGCCAAGGCCAAGGAGGCCACGGCGGCCGCAGCGGCGGCGGGCTACAAGCCCAACGACTACGTCTATATCCAGACGGCTCCCGACAAGGACAAGTTCGTCGCCAAGCTGTGGAGCGCCGGGCCCACGACCTACAGCTACATGAGCGGCGGCGTCGAGACCCGTATCGAGCTCAAGGACATCAAGGGCAAGTGGGACCCGAGCCACATGAAGTACAAGGTCGGGGACAAGCTGCGCTACGTCGCGGGCGGGTTCTTCCCGGCGACCATCACCTCCATCGAAGCGGGTGGCTACAAGGCGAACATCACGGGCGGCTACACCAACGTCAATGTCCTCAACGAGCGCGACTTCGTCGAGGACTGGACGTACGAGGAGTTCGATGCGGTCATCGCTCCCCTCCGCAAGTTCCGCTTCCTGCCGCTCGCTGCGCTGCGCAGCCTCGACAAGGTCCAGAACTCGCAGCCAACCCTGCCCAAGGAGGCCAGCGAAGACAGCGTCGCGGAGTTCGAGAAGATCGTGCGCGCCTACGAGGCAGCGGATGCGACGATCAAGCAGCGCTTCCCCAAGCTTCCGCCTCCGTTCAAGCCGGATTGCTCCTTCTGCCCCACGACCCACGCCGATCTGATCGCGCGGCACAAGGAGCTGCTCAAGAAGGTCGTTCCGCTCGATCCGTCCAAGGTCGTCGAGGAGTTTCTGCGCCTGCTCAAGGCGAGTGAGGAGTCGTACAACAAGGACTTCCGTCCCGACGACGCGTCCGACACCTTCGCCGCCAAGGACGGCATCGCGCACGCGCAGAAGACGATCGCCACCCGGCTCAAGAAGTACGTCGCCTACGGCAAGCTGCTCGGCGTCACCGTCGATCCCAACCTGCCCAAGATCAACCTCGCCATCGAGACGGAGGCGGCCAAGTTCCGGGCCTACCTCAAGCCGGTGGCGCCGCTGCTCAAGAGCTTCGCGGACGAAGGCACCGCGATCGCGCCCGGCGACAAGGGCCTCGAGAGCGCGGGGCGCGACTACCTCCAGAGCAACTTCCCGAAGAGCAAGTGCAGCCTCCTCGGCACGGAGAAGCACGACTGGCGGCCCGATGGTACGGGCGTAGAGCACGTCGGCCGCTACAAGTGGGTCGTCTTCGACTGCACGGATCCTGAGTACGTCTTCCCGTTCGCGCTCGCGGTGGCCGTCGAGCAGGATCACCTCGGCCTCGGCAAGTACGGCCCGGCGCACGGCCAGTGGTACGTCTACTCCTACTACCGCAAGGCCAAGTAGGGCCGTTCCCC
>CAZPEY010000482.1:0-3425 GCA_964585665.1 uncultured Polyangiaceae bacterium
GGTTGACCGAGCCATCGGGGCAGACGAGAAACTCGCCCGTGATCTGCTCCTTGGTGAGCACCTCCATCAGCGACGTCATCATGCGCTCGACGGCGTGACGGAAGACGAGCTTGCCCTCCATGTACGGGTAGAGCACGTCGATCTCGACGCGGCCGGTGCCGTCGGGGTTGAGCGGGATGTACGGCCGCTTGCGGATGTCGAAGATCTTCAGCGCCAGCACGTCGGCGAAGCGGCCATCGGCACCGAGCACCCAGTTGCGCACGCCGCGATCCTCCTCGGTCGCGCTCACCACCACCGCGCCGGCGCCGTCGCCGAACAGCGTGCCGACGGTGCGCCCGCGCGTCGACAGATCGAGCGCGGCGGAGTGCGTCTCGGCGCCGACCAGCAGGACGTGCTTGGCCATGCCTGAGCGGATGAACGAGGTCGCCGTCGACAGACCGTAGATGAAGCCCGAGCACTGGTTGCGGATGTCCATCGCGCCGACGAACTTCTTGGCGTCGCACAGGCCGAGCTTCTGCTGCAGATACACGCCGGAGCCCGGGAAGTGGTGCTCGGGCGACAGCGTGCAGAAGAGGATCAGATCGAGATCGGTCTTCTTGATCCCGGCGCGCTCGATCGCCATCTCTGCGGCCGGCACACCGAGATCGGCCGAGCCGACGCCCTCCTCGGCGAAGCGGCGCTCCTCGATGCCGGTGCGCTGCAGGATCCACTCGTGGCTCGTCTCCATTCCGTACTGCGTGACGAGGTCGTCGTTCTTGACGACGCGCGGCGGAACGTAGAAGCCGGTGCCGGAGATGTACGCGTTCAACATGGCGCGGACACTACCGCAGGGGAGGCGCATTTCAACGGTTTTGTCGTCGAGAGCCGCAGGCTGGCGGGTGAGATTTGACGACGCAGCGCATCCTTGTCATCGTGTGGCCGTGAAACGCCTCGCTCTGTCGGTCGCCGCCATCACCCTCGCCTCGGGTTGCTTGGTGCGACCGCCGTACGACGCGACCACCGCGTGCCGGGCCGCGCGGGCCAGCTACCCGCAGCTCCAGCGCGGGGGCCTCTCGAGCAAGGAGCTCGCCGAGGTCGTGGCGCCCGACGAGCGCGCCTTCCGCCACGCCAAGAGCGCCTACGACCAGAGCATCGTCTGGACGGCGATGACCGCCGTCGGTGCGGGCCTGCTGCTCTCGGGCCTGGTGATGGGCTTCGTCGTCGATCCGACCAAGACCGACGCGCGCAACGCCGGCTATGGCCTGACCGGCGCGGCGATCGGCGTCGGTGCGATCGCGACGACGATCGGCTTTACCGCGCCGCGCTCGACGCGCAGCGCGATCCGGCTGTTCAGCGAGTTCGCCGAGACCTGCCGCGACAACCCGGTCGTGCCGACGGAGCTGCCGCCGCCCGGCACTCCAGCGCGGATCGTGCCACCGCCCGCGACCGGAGGTGTGCAGCCGACGACGCCGCCGAGCGGCCCGGCCGAGGCCGCGCCGGGCCCGCCCAAGGGCGAGGTCTACGTCCCGCCGACGCCGCCGCAGTAACAGCGGTCAGCGCGTGGGCGGATGCAGCGGCCAACGCTTGCTCGGCACTGGGCCCAGGCGGCGCGCCGCCGGCGGATCGTAGGACCAATCGGCCTTGAACGTTCGATTGCCGATCGGGTCTTTGAGCGACGGCAGCTCGAGCCCGTAGGTCGCCATGATCTCGTGCGGCTTGGACGCGAAGAAGTAGTAGATCAGGGTCCCCGCCGCCCCGCCCTCGACGGGCGCGAACACGGAGTGCAGCTCCAGCCAGCCATCGGCGCTGCACGCGCTGCAGTCGACGACACCGAACGGAAGGACGTCGTAGGTTCGAGCGTTGATTGTCATCGTGCCGCGACCGTCGCGCCCGAGCGACAGCTTCTCGCCCACGATCGAGAAGTCGTGGTTGGCCTCGACCTCCAGCGAGACCGACGGCAGGCTCACCGCGATGCTCGTTGCGGCCTGAACCGACGCGCAAGACCCCGTCGCGGGCTCGTCCGCGAGCAGGGTGCCGTTGGTCCCTTCGAAGTAGAGGTGCGTCAGCTTGTCGTCCTCGCAGTAGAGCCACAGCAGGTACCAGGCGTCATCCTCGACGAGAATCGTCTGGTAGAGCGTGTACACCGGCTCCCATGGTTGCAAGAGGTAGCTGAACGCCGGCAGGGACTTTCCGTCGAGCTCGATGTGACCGACGTTGCCGTGCAGCGCAATCGAGCCAACACGCGACGAGCCGCTACCGACCGCCTCGAGGCTGAACTTGGAGGCGTGCGCACCGTCGGTGGCTGGTACGTCGATCAAGCTCGTGCTGCCCAAGTCGGAGGCAGGCGGTGCGGCATCGACCGAGGCGTGATCGCTCGGCGAGCGGTCGGGGCAGGCGGTGAGCAGGACAACGAAGGGGAGGGACGCAAGCCAGTGGCGCATGCCCAGTAGACACGCGAGCATCGCTCCTATTGCAGCGGAACGGTGCGGCTAGAAGCGGCCGCTGGCGACGAGCATCCCGCCGTCGAGGAGCGGCGCCAGCGAGAGGCGCGCGCCCTGCACGGGGCCGATCTTGATCTCGTTCTTGCTCGGCAGCGACAGGAGCACAATGCCAGCCACTAGCATTGGCAAGCTGAACACGGTCCCCGCAGCGATGAAGGTGGTGCCGTACGCCTTCGCTTGCGAGGCGCTCAACGAGCTGGGCGGCTTTAGCCTCACCACCACGCCTCCCACAACGAGCCCCAGGAACAACACGCCGCCCGCCGTCAGGATTGCCGGAATGACCAGCGAGCGCTTGGCTGACACCTCGCCGTTCAACGGACGATTGTCGACGGGAAACGTCTGCGTGAAGGTGCCACCCGGCCCGGTCACCGTGACCATCGCGGGGCCAACCGGGAAGTAGAGCGTGCACGGCGTCGTGCAGCTCTGGTTGTTACCAGCGACGGTGAACGAACCGCCGCTTTTCCCGACGAGCGCGACCGGCGTACCAGTCGGCGCGGGAGGGGGTGGCGGCAACGCCGGTTCGGGTGGAGCCTGATAGACCGGCGCGGGAGCCTGATAGACCGGCGCAGGCGGCGCTTGGCCCGAGCCGGGCACGTAGTTGCTCGGCGGCGGCCCGGATCCCGGAACGTACTCGTTGCTCTGCGCAGCGACGGGCAGCGGCGCCAGCAGCAGCGCCCCCACCAGCCCGATCGACAACCACGCGCGCCCCATCGTCGCCTCCCTCAACATCAGATTGTTCTTAGTCTTCGAGCACCGCGGCCGACGACTTCTCGCTCGACTTGCGCTTGCTGTGATCGAGGATGCGCTTGCGCAGCCGGATCGCCTTGGGCGTCACCTCGACGAGCTCGTCGTCGTTGATGTACTCGAGCGCCTCCTCGAGGGTCATCTCGCGCGGCGGCGTCAGGAACATCTTCTCGTCGGCGGCCGTGGTGCGGATGTTGGTGA
>CAZPEY010000483.1:0-1726 GCA_964585665.1 uncultured Polyangiaceae bacterium
ACGACGAGCAGCTCGGCGACATCGTAGACCGGCTCGCCGGGCGCCATCCGTCGGTAGTGTAGCCAGACGCGGTCTCCAGCGCCCGTGACCGAGTGCGCCTCGTAGCGCAGGGACGGGAACTTCTCGAACGAGGACAGCCACCACTCGAACAGCGCGCGCCGCCCCGTGATGAGGCCCTTGGTCTCGGGCTTGGCGAGCTTGAGCTTGGGGCTCTCGTGCACCGCGTTCTCGGCGTAGAGCCCCACCAGGCGATCGAGGTCGCGCGCGTTGAAGGCCTCGAGCCAGGCGTGACCGATCTCGACCGCCGAGGGCGTCAGCCGAGACGCACCCCCAGGCAGCGCACCGGCGAGCAGCGCGAGCTGCGCGAACTCACCGACGTTGGGTGGTCCCGAAAAAGCGTGCTGCGCGTCGACCCACTGGTGCTGCTCGAACTCACCGTTGCTCGTCACCACGTCGGTGTCGACGTCCGCGACGAAGACGAAGTTCATGTGCAGGCCCTTGCTGCCGGCTGGGTGCTCCTCGTAGCCGAGCAGGCCTGGCGGCACACCGTCGATGTCGGAGATCGGCGGCAGGCGACCGACCAGGCCCGTCTCCTCCCGCAGCTCGCGCAGCGCCGCCTCGGAGGGCGTCTCGCCGGGCTCGATCTCGCCGCCGGGCGGCAGCCAGTGGCCGAGTCGACGGTGGAGGATGAGCAGCACGCGACCCTGGAAGCGCGGGTAGCAAGCGACCGAGAAGGCGCGCCGCGGCGTGGGTGCCGGGGCGGCGCCTTCCGCGGGCGCGGGCGCGGGCGTGGGCGTGGACGGGTTCGGCGGAGTCGACATTGTGCGGGCGTAGCACAAATTCGATTGAGTCGTGTCGCGGAGCGCGCAAAAATGGCTGAGCCCATGGAGAAGGCCTCGCCGCCGTCGAGCAGCACCCCCGCTGACCCGGTGACGCTGCCGGCCGGAACGCTCGTCGATCACTTCAAGGTGATGCGCCTGCTCGGCCAGGGCGGCATGGGCGAGGTCTACCTGGCGCGCGACGTTCGCCTCGGTCGCAAGGTCGCTCTCAAAGTGGTGCGCACTTCGCTCGGCCAGAGCGCCACGGCGCGCGAGCGCTTCTTGGAGGAGGCGCGCGCGACCGCGACGTTCTCGCATCCGCACATCGTCACCATCTACGACGTCGGCGAGCATCAAGGCGCGCCGTACGTGGCGCTCGAGTACCTCGAGGGCCAGACGCTGCGGCAGCGGCTCGGGGAGGAGCCGCCGAGCCCGCGCGAGGCCTTGCGCCTGGCGCTGGCGATCGCGCAGGCGATCGCCGAGGCGCACCGGCACGGCGTCCTGCATCGCGATCTCAAGCCCGACAACGTGATCATCCCGAGGGACGGTCGGCTGCGCGTCGTCGACTTCGGCCTGGCGCGCCTCGCCGCCGATCGCGGAGAGCGGCCCGAGCCCGAAACGTCAAGTGACTTGACCAATGCCTCGCGCGCCTTCGGCACGCCGGCGTACATGGCCCCCGAGGCGTGGCGCGGCGTCGCTCCGTCGGCGGCGAGCGACATCTGGTCGTTCGGCATCATGCTGCACGAGTTGGTGTTCGGGCGGCATCCCTTCGGCACGGTGCGCGGCCTCGACGATCTGCGCATCCCCGCTCAGACCGTGGAGCTACCGAGCGATGGGCCGCCGAGCGAGCGGCTGCCCGAGCAGTTCGGTGAGCTGCTCGTCGGCTGCCTGTCGGCCGAGCCCGAGGC
>CAZPEY010000483.1:1826-3406 GCA_964585665.1 uncultured Polyangiaceae bacterium
ACGATGCGCCCCGGCCCCTCGCCGCTGCGCGCCCTCGCGGTGCGCCTGCTCGAGGACGCGGGACCCACGGTGGCGATCGAGGTCGGCAATGCGAGCACGCCCAGCCGTCGCAAAGAGACGACGCTGTCGCTCGGTCCGGCCTCCTCGGCCGTCGACGAGCTCGCCGAGGGGCTGCGGCTGCGTCCGGAGCGGCTCGGCCTCATGCTGCAGGACCTCAGCGAGGAGACGGGGCGCCGCGTGCTGCTCTTCGTCGATCAGCTCGAGGAGGTCGTTACGCTTGCGGATCCGCTGGAGCGGGAGAGCTTCTTGCGCGCGCTCGCCTCCGCGGCCGACGACGTGCAGACCAAGGTGCGCCTCGTGCTCACGGTGCGCGACGACTTCTTGAGTCGCCTCGCCGAGACGCCGGCGGCGCGCGCGCTCCTCGCACAGGTGCTGGTGCTGCGCAACCTGCAAGGCGAGGCGCTCGCCGAGATCATCACGCGCCCCCTCGAGTCGCTCGGCTACGGCTTCGACGATCCGCGGCTCGTCGAGGGGATCCGCAGCGAGGTCAAGGACGAGCAGGCGTCGCTGCCGCTCTTGCAGTTCACGCTGCAGATGCTGTGGGAGCGCCGCGACAAGACGCGCAAGCTGCTGACGCGGGCGGCCTACGAGCAGCTCGGCGGGGTCGCCGGCGCTCTCGCTGCACACGCCGATCAAGTGCTCGCCGGCCTGGGCGAGGAGCAGCTCGCGGCGGTCAAGGCGCTCCTCCTGCGCATGGTCTCTTCCGAGGGAACGCGCCGCGTCGTCTCGGAGAAGGAGGCGCTGCACGACCTGCCCGCCGAGACGGCGCAGCTCCTCGAGCGCCTCACCCAAGCGCGCCTCATCTCCTCGCGCAAGGCGCAGAGCGGCAGCGGCGTGGAGTACGAGCTGGCGCACGAGTCGCTGCTCGTCTCGTGGGCGCGGCTGGCGCGCTGGCTCGAAGAGAGCCGCGGCGAGAGTCGCTTCCTCGGGGAGCTTGGCCAGGCGGCGGCGCTGTGGGAGCGGACGGGGCGGGAATCGGGCCTCCTGTGGACCGGCTCGGCGCTCCAGCAAGCCCAGCGCGCCGTCGAGCACGGTGCCCACCGCTTGAGCGAGGCAGCGCGCGCCTTCTTCGCCGCGTCGCTCGCCGAGGAGGAGCGGCTGCGACGCGAGCAGGCGGCGGCCCGCGCGCACGTCGAAGCGCAGAGCGCCAAGGCGGCCTTCGTCCGCGGCGAGCTCCTGCAGGCGCGCGCCCAGAACCGCACCTCGCTCGAGGTCGCCGACTCCAGCGAGGGGCGATCGCTGTGGTGGCAGCTCAGCCAGGAGCCGCTCCTGTGGAGCAAGACGCTCGGCTCCTCGGTGCCGCACGTCTCGTTCGCGCCCGACGGAGATCGGCTGGTCGCGACCGCCGATCACAACCTGTTCATCCTCGATGCAGCGACGCAGGCGATGCGCGTGCTGCGCGGCCACACCGACCAGGTGGTCTCGGCCGCCTTCCATCCGTCGGGCGATCGCGTGATCTCGGGCACCTGGTCGGGGCACCTCGGCCTGTGGGACCTGCACACCGGCGAGCTGCGCTCCGC
>CAZPEY010000484.1:0-3387 GCA_964585665.1 uncultured Polyangiaceae bacterium
ACAGCGACCGAAAAAGTGCCCCACTTTGTGCCCGCCACCGCATCGTGTCAACCCGATCCGGCGCTGAGCGCCTGTCAGCGGAAGGTGGTTCATTTCGATCGCTTGGAGCCTAGGGGGCTGCGCCAGGGCGAGGGGCGACGGCCCAACGCTGTGCAGACGGGCTTCCGTCGGTTGTCGGCGCGCTTTGAGGCCGCGCGAACTACCTCCGGTCGGGATCGCGTGGGTCGGGATCGCGTGCGGAGCTCGGGTCCATGCAGGGCTCGACGGCGCCGGCTGCGACGACCTGCTGGTCGAGGAGGAGGAGGCCGCCGCCGGTTCTGGCGTTGGCGTGGCCGTCGATGAAGTTCGAGAGGAAGGTTCGCGCCGTAAGGCCGGTGGGGTCGATGAAGTTGATCGGGTCGTTGCCGACGTAGCGATAGGCGTTGGGCTCGGCGATGCGACCGACGGGATCCTTGCTCAGCCAGCGCGCCGTGGCGGCGTCGTAGTCGCGGACGCCGAAGTGGATCAGCTGGGTGCGCGGATCGTAGAGGCCGCCGGCGAAGCCGAACGGCTGGAAGCCAGGATTGGTGTCGTTGGTGACGCGGCCCCAGGCGTCGTAGTCGAGGCGCTGCGCGACGGCGCCGGTCGCAGCGTCGACGACGAGCCGCGGGCTGCCGCGGAGGTCGCACCAGACGCGGTAGCGCTTGCCGTCGCGCTCGAGATACTCGGGGCACTCGGAGCGCGTGGAGTAGACGAAGCGGATCTGCACCGCGCCGCTCGCGTCGAGCTGCGCGATCGGGCCGAGCATGTCGCCATAGAGGAAGCCTTCGGCGACGGCGCCGTCGACGCGGCGGGCGACGATTCGGCCGAGCGGGTCGTAGACGTTGGCGACCTTCTGCCCGGAGGCGAGGTCGACGCCGACGAGCCGGCTGTAGAGATCCCACCGATAGGTGGTGGTCGCGCCGCCGGCGACACGGTGGGTGCGTCGTCCCAGGGCGTCGCGCCCGTACGACGCCGACGAGTCCGCGAGCAGCCGGTCTTGCGCGTCGTAGCTCGCGCCGTCGCCCGTGCGGTTGCCGTTGTCGTCGTACGTGTAAGAGCCGACCACGACGCCGTCGCGCTTCCACGTCTTGAGCTGACCGCGCGCGTCGTAGTCGTACTCGTCGGCATGCGCCTCGCCGAGGATCTCTTCGGTCTGCGTCTTGACGCGCCCAAGATCGTCGTACGTCCACGCGTAGGCCAGTTGGGTCGTGGCAAGGTGCTTGGCCGTCGACGTGGCAGGCGCTCCGAACCCATCGTACGTGACGACGTCCGTCGTGCCGTCGAGCGTCGTCCCCGTGATCGCACCGTTTTGCGGGTCGCGCGCGATCGTGAGCGACCCGATGCTGGTCAGCAGCCCATCGTCGTCGTAGCCGAACCCGATCGGTGTCGCACCATTGACGCGCTCCTCGCCGATTCGGAAGTCGTCGCTGAGCGTGTACGCCACACTGCCGGCGATCACGCCCGACCATTCCGTGCCGAGCGCGGTCGGGCCGTCGTAGCTGATCGCGAGCGACTGCCCCGCACCGCCAAGCAGCGTGACCTTGACCTCCGGAAGCCCCGCGCCATCAGCCCCTCGGACAACCCCGCGCAGCACGCTGGTGAGCTCGCGGCGTATCGCACCGGGCGCCACACCGGTTTGAACGGCGCCTGGCCCATCCCAGAGAAAGCGCGTCGCATCCCCAAGGTGCGTCGCTACGGTCGGATCGATGCGCGAAGGAGCGAAGCGGGTCGTCGCAGGATCGCGCCTGCACCCAGGCGTCGCCGTCGCGACGAGGACGGCGAGCACGATCCGAAGATCCATCGTGGTCGAGCTTCGCACGAAGGCAAGTCCTCTACGAGCGTTACGATCCCGTACGGACCCCTGGTGTCCTCTCATTTCGTGTCGCTGTCGCGCCGGCATGATCCTTTCGAACCGCTGATCCCCGCGGATCCGCCCGATCGCCGCGCCTCTGTGCCATAGTGCCGCGCATGAATCTCGGGGATGTCTGGCTCATCGCCAGCTACGATCTCAAGGAGTCGGTGCGCTCGCGGCGCGCCTGGACGATTGGGCTGCTCTTCTTCGTTGCCTCGGTGCTGGCGTCCTGGGCCTTCATCGAGACGATGAAGCTCGTCGAGAAGGCGCTGCTCCTCGTGCCTGGGGCGACGCTCGATCCGAGCAAGCTCGCCCAGAGCAGCAAGTTTCGCGACGCGATCAAGTTCCTCGTCGGAGACGCGCACAAGGTCGACTACGTGGCGACGCTGCCGCCGCTCGGCCTGTTCGTCGCGGCGATGATGATGATGTCGATTCCGTGGATCGTCGTGCTCACGTCAACCGATCTCGTCGCTGGAGACGTGCAGCATCGCACCGTGCGCTACGTGCTGCTGCGCACCGCGCGCATCAACTTCGTCATCGGCAAGGTGCTATCGCAGTCGCTGCTCATCGCCGGCATCACCGTGACCAGCCTCCTGCCCGCCGTCGCGCTCGGCGCGACCCAGCTCAAGAGCTTCGATCCGGTGGCGACGCTGCTGTACCTGCTGCAGGCGGCGCCGGCGATGCTCGCCTACGCCATCGGCTTCGTCGGCCTCGCCGCGCTCGCCTCGCAGCTCACCTCGACACCGCAGCGCGCGCGCTCGCTGGCCATGCTCCTGTTCGTGTTCCTCTGGCTGCTCGGCTGGCGGACGCCGTCGCTGCAGCTCACTGACTTCTGGTCGATCTTCGGCCCGCTGTCGTACCTGTCGCCGTGGCACTGCAAGAGCTACCTCTACGAACCCGAGCTCGGCCAGCGCCTCGTCGGCGTCCTGCTCAGCCTCGGCTTCGGCGCGCTCTACACCGCCCTTGGCTTCTGGCACTTCTCACGGAGGGACGTCTGATGGCCGCGCTCGGCTCCGGCCTCGCGCTGCGCGTCGAGGGCGCGCAGAAGTTCTACGGGAGCGTCCGCGCGCTCGACGGCGCGACCTTCAAGGTTCGCCCCGGCTCGATCGCTGCGCTCATCGGCCCCAACGGCGCCGGCAAGACGACGCTCTTCTCGCTCGTCTGCGGCTTCTGCAGCGCCGACGGCGGCACGGTCGAGGTGCTCGGTGGCCCGCCCGATCCGACGCGGCTACGCGGGCGGCTCTCGGCGCTCCCGCAAGACGCGCTCCTCGGTCGCGATCTGCCAGTGCGCGAGCAGCTCCGCTTTCTGGCGCGCCTCGGTGGCGTGCCCGACGCCAAGGCCGACGACGAGGTGCTGCGCGTCCTCGACATCGTCGGACTGCGCGAGCTCGCGGAGCGCAAGGCGGGCGAGATGTCACATGGCCAGCAGAAGCGCATCGGGGTCGCGCAGGCCTTCCTGGGCTCGCCCGATCTCATCCTCCTCGACGAGCCGACCGCCGGCCTCGATCCGCGCA
>CAZPEY010000485.1:0-3385 GCA_964585665.1 uncultured Polyangiaceae bacterium
GTCTCGATCATGTGCACCGGGATGCGGATGGTGCGGGCCTGATCGGCGATGGCGCGGGTGATGGCCTGGCGGATCCACCAGGTGGCATACGTCGAGAACTTGTAGCCGCGCTTGTACTCGAACTTGTCGACCGCCTTCATCAGGCCGATGTTGCCCTCTTGAATCAGGTCGAGGAACTGCAGGCCGCGGTTCGTGTACTTCTTGGCGATCGAGACGACGAGGCGCAGGTTCGCCTCGACGAGCTCGCACTTGGCGCGCTCCGCCATGCGCTCGCCGTCGTGGATGTCGCGGTAGGTCTGGCGCAGCAGGCCCGCCTCGAGCTTGGCCTCGTCCTCGACGCGCTCGATCTTCTTGCGCTCCTGCGCGATGAGCTCGGCAGACTGGTCGAGCTCCTCGGGCGTGACGCCGAGCTTCTTGGTGATCGCGCGCGCCTTCTGCGGCGAGCTCTTGATCTCCTTGATCGTCTTCTTGAGATCCTTGTGGTTGAGGCCGATGCGGCTCTCGATCCCCTCGATCTCGGTCTCGGCCTTCTCGATGCGGACGACCAGGCCCTTCAGCTTGTGGACGATGCGCTCGATCTGCTTCTTGTTGAGGCGCAGCTCGGTGAGCTGGTCGAAGCTCTCCTGCTTGTTCTCCTCGATCGTCTCGCGCAGCTTCTTCTTCTTGGCCTCGGGCGCCTTGTCGAGCTGCTCGGCGAGCGCCTCGTTCTCGCGGATGTACTTGCGGACCTTGTCGATGATCTTGCACACGCGCTCGGTGTGCCACTCCTCGTCGTACTCGCCGTCCTCGTCGTCGACGTCGCGGATGACGTCCTTGACGCGGATCTTCTGAGTCCGCAGCTTGTTGCCGAGCTCGAGGATCTCCTCGACGGCGATCGCCGAGTTGAGCACGACCTGCAGCACGCGCCGCTCGCCCTCTTCGATGCGCTTGGCGATCTCGACCTCACCCTCGCGGGTGAGCAGCGCCACCGAGCCCATCTTGCGCAGGTACATGCGCACCGGGTCGTTCGACTTCGAGTACGCGCCGTCGACCTCCTCCTCCTCCTCTTCCTCCTCCTCCTCCTTGGCCTCCTCGGCCGCGACGACGACGACCTCCTCCTCGACGAGCTCGGTCACGACGACCTGCGCCGAGCCGCCCCCCTTGCCCTTGCGGGGCGCCGGCGCCTGCACCGCAGCGACCTCTTCGACGGCCGCGTTGCCATCGACCACCTCGATGCCCTCGTCGCCGAGCGTCGCCAGCCAGTCGTCGATCTGATCCGAAGAGACGATGTCCTCCGGCATGTGATCGTTGACCTCGTCGTACGTGACGTAGCCCTTCTGCTTGCCCATCGAGATGAGCTTCGCTTTCTGGCGGTCCGAGTCGCGATCGGTCGTCTTAGAGGCGGCGGCGGCTTCTCTTCTTGCGGACACGGTGGGCTCCTTATCCTCGGCGCAAATCACGGGGTGCGGTTCGGTTCCGTCCCAAAAGTCGGGCGGTCAGCTCGCGAACTCGATCGAGGTTGCCCTCGGCCAAGGCCTTCTGTCGCTCGGCTTCTAGCACACGGGTATCGTCAGGCAATAGGTACTTCTGGCAGATCGACTCGAGCGTCCGTCGAGGATTCTCGAGCCCCAGGTACTGCTCGGAGCGCAGCGCCCGGACCAGCGGCGAGCGCAGCTCGGGCGGCGCCTTGTCGACGAAGGCGGCGATGTCGAGCTCACCGAGCTCGATGGCGTCGGTGAGCAGGCCGGCCAGGTCCTCGTCGCCGAGGTTGGCCAGCACTTGCGTGGGGACGTGGTTGACCAGGTCGGGGTTGGCGCCGAGCAGGGCCAGGAGGTGCGACGCGAACACGTTGAGCACGCGCGGCCTGGGCGACGCAGCGACGACGTCCGTCGGTGGCGCGCTGCTCGTCGGAGCCGTGGCCCGGCCTGGCGCGCCGACGTCGCCGCCGCGCAGCGCGCGCCGCACCATCGCCTCCTGCAGCCCGAGCAGCTCGCCCACCTTGCCCGCGTACAGCTCGCGCGCCCGCGGATCGTCGACGGCGCGCAGCAGCGGCAGGCACTCGTCAAGCGCCTTGACTTTCCCTGGCACCGACGGCTCGGCGGACAGCGCCGCCTGGGTGAAGAAGAACTCGATCGCGTCGACCGCGCCGTCGAGGATGGCGCGCATGCGCTCGGGGTTCTGCTGCACGACCTCGTCCGGATCGAGCTTCTTGCCGTCGGGCGAGCGGAGCTGCGCGATGCGCACCGGCAGCTTCTGCTCGACGAAGGTCCGGATCACCTTCAACGTCGCGGCGCGCCCCGCCGGATCGGCGTCGAGCATCAGCACGACCTCGCGCGCGAAGCGGCCGAGCAGCGCCACCTGCGCCTCGGTGATCGCGGTGCCCTGCGGCGCCACCGCGCCCTCGAAGCCGTGCTCGTGGAGCGACATCACGTCGAAGTTCCCCTCGACGACGATCGCCCGCCCGGTCTTGCGGATCGCGTGGCGACCGACGGACAGGCCGAAGAGGTTCTCGCCCTTCTTGTAGAGCACCGTCTCGGGCGAGTTCTTGTACTTGGGCTGCTCGGGGTTGGCGACGAGGATGCGGCCGCCGAAGCCGAGCACCTCGCCGATCGACGACGTCAGCGCGTAGACGACGCGCTCGACGAAGACGTCGAAGTGGGTCGTCTTGGTCGGCGGTGCGCCCGGCGCGAGGCGGACGTTGTCGCGCCGCCGGATCAACCCCGCCTTCTCGCAGAGCTCGTGCGGCACGCGCTCGCTCTCGAAGTAGCGGGTGAGCGCGTCCCAGCCCGCCGGCGCGAAGCCGACGCCGAACTTCTCCTGCGTCGCCTGGCCGATGTGGCGCTTGGCGAGATAGGCGCGCGCCGCCTCGCCGCGCGGGCCGGCCAGCTCGCGACGGTAGAACTCGAGCGCCCGCTGGTTGACGTCGAGCAGCCGCTGCCGCTCGCTCTGCTGCGCCTCGAGGCGGCGGCGCTCCTCGATCGAGCGGGGCGGCTCGGGCAGGTCGACGCCGTAGCGCTTGGCGAGGTCGCGCGCCACGTCGACGAACTGCTTACCGTCGAGCTCCATGATGAAGCGGAAGACGTCGCCCGACTTGCCGCAGCCGAAGCAGTGGAAGAACTGCTTGCTCTCGATGACGTTGAACGAGGGGCTCTTCTCGCTGTGGAACGGGCACAGCCCGACCAGGTCGCGCCCCGCTTTGCGCAGCGACACGTACTCGCCGATGATCTCGGCGATCTTTGCGCGCGCGCGGATCTCCGCGATCTTGTCGTCGGGGATCAGGCCCAAATCTTTTCCCGTGGTGGCTGCGTCACTGGCGAGTCGACGGATCCTATGGACGAAGCCCTTTTGGTCAAGGAAATTCGCGGGGTTCGCTCCCAAGGCACCCGAAACTATGGTCGGCGTTCGC
>CAZPEY010000486.1:0-3378 GCA_964585665.1 uncultured Polyangiaceae bacterium
GCGCCAAGGTCGCGGGCCCGATCCCGCTGCCGACCAAGATCAACAAGTACTGCGTTCTCCGCTCGCCGCACGTCGACAAGAAGTCGCGTGAGCAGTTCGAGATCCGCACCCACAAGCGCCTGCTCGACATCCTCGAGCCGACGCAGCAGACGCTCGACGCGCTGATGAAGCTCGACCTTTCGGCCGGCGTCGACGTCGAGATCAAGACCTGAGTCGAGGACGATCATGGCAAAGGTAGACGTCAAGAATCTCGACGGCAAGACCGTCGGCTCGCTGGAGCTCGATGACTCGGTGTTCGGCGCCGACGTCAACGAGCACCTCCTGTGGGAAGTGGTCAAGTGGCAGCGCGCCAAGAGCCGCGTCGGGACGCACAGCACCAAGCGTCGCGGCGAGGTCTCCGGCGGCGGCAAGAAGCCGTGGAAGCAGAAGGGCACCGGCGGCGCTCGCCAGGGCTCGACCCGCGCTCCGCACTTCGTCGGTGGTGGCAGCACCTTCGGTCCGAAGCCGCGCGACTACGAGCACGGCGCGAACAAGAAGGCGGTCGCCGGCGCGCTGCGCTCGGCGCTGTCGCTGCGCGCCAAGGAGCAGAAGATCGTCGTCCTCGACGGCTTCGCGCTCGACAAGCCCAAGACGCAGACGGTGGAGAAGGCGCTCGCGACCTTCGGCGCCAAGAAGGCGCTGATCGTCGACGGTGCGAACGAGACGCTGCTGCTCTCGACCCGCAACCTGCAGCAGGCCAAGTACCTCCGCCACGATGGCCTCAACGTGTACGACGTGCTCGATCACGACACGCTGATCGTCACCAAGGCGACGGTCGAGGCCGTGACGGCTCGTCTCAAGACCGCCAAAGGTGCAGCATGAAGCCCGCGCACTACATCATCAAGCGCCCCCTCCTGACGGAGAAGGGCACCATCCAGACTCGCACGGGCGGCGCGCCCGAGGGTCAGGTTCCGGCCGAGGAGCAGGTCCGTAAGAAGATCTTCTTCGAGGTCGCGCTCGACGCGAACAAGGTCGAGATCAAGCAGGCGATCGAGTCGCTGTTCAGCGTCAAGGTCGACGACGTTCACACCAGCGTGGTGCGGGGCAAGGACAAGCGGGTCGGCCGCTATGTCGGTCGCCGCTCGACCTGGAAGAAGGCCGTCGTCACCCTGAAGCCGGGCAACAAGATCGAGCTCTTCGCCGGAGTCTGAGGAAGAAGATGAAGACCTACAAGCCAACATCGCCCGGCCGTCGTCAGATGTCCGGTCACGATTTCTCGAACCTCTCCAAGAAGGCGCCCGAGAAGGCGCTCACCGAGGCGAAGCCAGCGACGGGTGGCCGTAACAGCTACGGCCGGATCACGTCGCGCTTCCGCGGCGGCGGGCACAAGCGCCGCTACCGCGTCGTCGACTTCCGCCGCCACAAGACCGGCGTGCCGGCCGTCGTCGCGGCCCTCGAGTACGATCCGAACCGCTCGGCGCGCCTGGCGCTCCTCCACTACGTGGACGGCGACAAGGCGTACATCGTCGCGGCCGAGAAGATGGAAGTCGGGCAGCAGGTGATCTCGGCCCGCTCGGCCGACATCAAGCCCGGCAACTCGCTGCCACTCCGTCAGATCCCGACGGGCACCGCGGTCCACAACGTCGAGGTCCAGATCGGCGGCGGTGGCAAGCTCGCACGCTCGGCGGGCGTCGGCGCGGAGCTGATGGCCAAAGAGGGTGACTGGGCGTCGATTCGCCTGCCCTCGGGCGAGGTCCGTCGGGTGCACGCCGACTGCCGCGCCACCGTCGGCGTCGTCGGCAACTCGGATCACATCAACATCCTGGTCGGCAAGGCCGGCCGCACCCGCTGGAAGGGCAAGCGCCCGCACAACCGCGGTGTCACCATGAACCCCGTCGATCACCCGATGGGCGGTGGCGAGGGTCGCTCGTCCGGTGGTCGCCACCCGTGCTCGCCGTGGGGCCAGCCGACCAAGGGCTACAAGACGCGCGTCAACAAGGCGACGGACAAGTTCATCATCCGTCGGCGTGGAGAGAAGGGCTAACCACCCTTTGCTTCGACCTCCGACCCGCGCGGGGCTCGCGCGGTGTGGGGAGGCCCGACGAGCTGGCCAGCGATGGCGGCTCGTCGGGGGGAGCCGATGAGGCTCCCAACAAATGGAACTGGTTCGGGCTGGTGCCCGGGACCCTGAGAGGAAAGTACGATGGCTCGTTCGGTCAAGAAGGGACCGTTTGTCGATAAGCACCTGCTGGTCAAGGTGGTCGACGCGCAGAAGCAGAAGTCGAAGAAGGTGATCAAGACCTGGTCCCGTCGCTCGACGATCCTGCCGGAGATGGTCGGCCTCACGTTCGCGGTGCACCAGGGTAAGAAGTTCACCCCGGTGTTCGTGACGGAGAACATGGTCGGCCACAAGCTCGGCGAGTTTGCCCCGACCCGCACCTTCATCGCTCACTCGGGCGATCGCAAGGCGGCGGCGGCCAAGCCCGCAGCGGCGGCTCCGGCGGCCAAGAAGTAAGGGGGCCCGAAGCGGGCAACACACGGAGATCAGGCGCGCGGGCTCGCCTCTGGCGCGCTTCTGGCTTGATTCACCGTGTCACATGTGATAGACGCTGGCGGCTTTGTCGCTCTAACCGGGCGATTTTCCGTCGGTGAGATTTAGTGCTCGTCGAGGATGACGAAGCACGGAGACAGGAAGAGATCATGGAAGCGAAAGCCGTTGTTCGCCACGTGCGCATGTCGCCCCGCAAGATGCGGGTGGTGGCCAACCTCGTCCGCGGCAAGAGCGTCGATCAGGCGATGAGCCTGCTCAAGCTGATGCCGAAGAAGGGCGCCGTCGTGATCAGCAAGCTGATCGTGTCGGCCGTCGCCAACGCCGAGCAGCAGGGTGAGGTCGACGTCGACAAGCTGGTCGTCCGCGACTGCAGCGTCGACAACGGCCCCATCTTGAAGCGCTTCATGCCCCGCGCCATGGGTCGCGCCAACCGCATTCAGAGCCGCACGAGCCATGTCACCGTGCGCGTCACCGAGCAGGCTTAAAGGAAACTCGCATGGGTCAGAAAACACACCCGATTGGCTTCCGCCTCGGCATCGTCAAGACGTGGACCTCCAAGTGGTACGAGGAGAAGAACTACGCCAAGTGGCTGCACGAGGACATCAAGCTCAAGGCCTTCATCAAGAAGAAGCTTGAGCACGCTGGCGTCGCGTCGGTCGATATCGAGCGCGCCGCGAACAAGGCCAAGATCAACATCTTCACCGCGCGCCCGGGCATCGTCATCGGCAAGCGCGGCGCTGGCGTCGAGCAGCTCAAGAAGGACGTTCAGGCGCTGACCGAGAACGAGGTCTTCCTGAACATCCAGGAGATCCGCAAGGCGGAGACCAACGCCCAGCTCGTCGCCGAGA
>CAZPEY010000487.1:0-1217 GCA_964585665.1 uncultured Polyangiaceae bacterium
CTGTCCCTCGTCGAAGGCACCCCCGCCGCCGAGCTGCCCGCGCTGCGCGGCAACCTCGCGGCGTCCATCCTCGAGCCCAGTCCGACCACCGCGTTGGTCAAGCAGGTTTACAAATCCCTGGAAGCGGCGGCGACGGGCCTCGGCGTACCTCTGGTGCGACCGGAGCGCGATCCGAGCTTCGGTCCGCTCCTCGCCGATCTGCGGCGCTGCGAGGAGCTGCTCTCCCCCTCCCGCACCAGCGCGCCGATCGACGGGCTGGTCGCCATCGATCAACGCCTGCGTGGCGAGCACGATCGCGCGCTCGGCCAGCTGCTCGCTGCGGGGCCACAGACGACGCTCGAGCTCGCAACCCTGTCGCGCTGGATCGCCGCGGTGCGCGCCGAGCTCGAGCCGAGCGCCTCCGTCGAGCCGGTGGTGACCGCGCCGCCCGAGGTCGCCTTCCCGATCGAGGAGGCCGCGCTGTTCGCGATCTTCTCCAACCTCCTCCGCAACGCGCTCGTCGCCAGTCGACAGGGCGCCCAGCCCGCGGTGGCGATCCGCCTTGGCAGCGAGCGCGATCCGACCGGCCGGCGTGAGCTCGTCCTGGCGGTGCTGGACTCGGCAGAGACGGCGCTCCTGCCCGGCGCGTTCGAGGCGAGCGCCCCCGACCGTGGGCTCGGGATCGTGCGCGACACCGCGGCGCGCTGGCGGGCGCGGCTGCGCATCGAGCCGCTGCCGACCAGCGGCGGCGGTCCCTATCGCAAGTCCATCCAGGTGAGGTTCGCCGCATGAGCAACCGTCGCTGGCTCATCGTCGAGGACGGGCAGGAGTACCGAGACCGCTTCGCGCGGTTTGGCGGCGACGCGCTCGAGCTCGGGAGCGCCAACTCGCTGGCCGCCGTCGAGGCGTTGCTCGCCGAGCGCGCCTTCGACGGCCTCCTCTTCGACCTCGATTTTCGTCGCACGCCCGCCACGGAGCTGATCGACGACCAGGGCGCTTCAGCGGCAGCGCTGCCCGCCGCCGAGCAGCAACGTCTCGCCAGACAGCAGGGCATCTACATTCTGCTGGCGCTGCGCCGGCGCGGCCTCACGATGCAGGCGATCCTCTGCGCCGATCTCGAGGACGACGAGCAGCGGGCCTACCTCAAGCGGACGCTCGCGCCGCTCGAGATCTGCGGGAGCAGCACGGCGCTCCGCGAGCTCCTCGATCTCATGCTCGGCGCACCGCCCGGTCCCTAG
>CAZPEY010000487.1:1317-3377 GCA_964585665.1 uncultured Polyangiaceae bacterium
GGCTGGAAGGCGATCAAGACCACGGAGAAGCCGCCCCGCGCCGAGAGAAACAGCCCTTTGCCGTCGGAGAACTGCACGAGATCGATCGTACTTTCGAGGTCGGGTCCGAACGTGAACGCCTTCATCGGATCGTTCTGCACGGTGGCGCGCTCGAAGAAGAGGAAGCCGAGGTTGAAGCCGAAGCCGAGACGAACCCGCGGCGAGAGGCCCCAGCGGAAGCGCGCGCCCCACTGGAGCCACGCGAACGTCAGGCCGGTGAGCGTCTTGCCGAGGTCGACCTGGAGCGTCGCGCCGCCGGCGAACTTGGGGGTCGCGCCGAGCAGGTCGAGGGCGAGGTTGGCGCCGAACAGGTGATCCTCGACGGCGTAGATGTATCCGAAGCTGACCCGCGGCGTGACCAGGAAGCGCGACTTGGTCACTGGCTTGGGCTGGACGAGGAGGGCCGGGGGGGGACCCTCGCCGGGCGGCGGCGCGACCACCGGCGGCGGCAGCAGCGTCGGATCGGGCGGGGGCGGCTGCCACTCCGGGGGAGGTTGCTCCTCGGGGGGCGGTGGCACCGTCGGCTGGCCGTACGGCGCGCCGTAGGGGTTCGGGGCCTGCTCAGGCTGGGCCAGCGCCGGCAGCGCCCCCGACAGCGACGCAAGGCTCAAGACAAGGATCTTGACCATCCGAGCCGCGCGCCGCTGCGCTCCTGGGGCCGCGACTACTTGGCGCATTGTACGCTCCCAAGGTCACCGCACAGCCCGTTCTTCTTGGCCTCCTCGCAGGTCTGGGTGCCGAACAGCGTCGGACGGGCGCACTCGATCACGTTCGCGGGGAGGAGCGGCTTGTCGTCCGTGGCAACACCGCAGACGCTCGCCGTCTCGCAGGCGTACGCGGTCCCGTGCCCGACCCCACAGCACGTCTCGATGAGATAGAGGGCCTGCTGGCAGTCGTAGACATTGACGCTCGGCACGCCGAGGCGCGGACGGCTACAGTACCCCTCGTCGTTGAGCTCCCGACAGGTCTTGGCGCGCAGGCAGTCCGAGTCGGCGATCGTCAGATCCGGCTGCACGTCGGTGCACGCCTCGGAGTAGCAGGAGTAGTTCGACGGCTCGAAGCTCGGGCAGCAGTCCTTGAGGTGCGCCAGGGCACTCTCGCACTTGTACTCGGACTCCTTGATCTCGAAACCGCCCGTCGACAGCCCCGCGAGCAACAGCAATAGCAACGCCGAAGAAGGCCTCATGACCAGTTTCCGCTCCTCGGGGCTCCCTCGTGCAACCACGCGGCCAGCCACTCGCCCCATGTCCTTCTCACCACTTGGCGCCGGTGGCGGTGGTGGAGGTGTCAGACCTTTCACAGTCGCTCCCCATAGTCTGCCGCAGGTCACGGCGGCTGCGCGCACGAAGATCGCGCGGCAAAAATTTTGCTTGATTTCGCTAGATGCCTTTTTCTTAGAGTCGTCGACCGTCTGTTCGGGTCGGCGATTAGCGACGGCGATCTGCGTCGCGTGACGACAAAAAGGCCGAAGGTCCTCGCCATGACCGAACGATGCTACGTATGTGCCCGCGCATTCTCTCCGCAGTTCGCGTATCAGGTCGCTACCGTCGAGGGTCAACGCCAGTACTTCTGTCATCTCGACTGCCGCAAGAGCGCGCTCGGCCAGGACGCGTTCGCTGGGCAGCGTCGGGCGCGGCGCCTCGCGGTGCTCAATCAGAAGGGCGGCACGGGCAAGACGACGACGGCGATCAACCTCGCCGCCGGCATCGCCGATCGCGGCTACGACGTGCTGCTCGTCGACATGGACGCGCAAGGCAACGTCGGCACCTCGCTCGGCATCCGCGGCGAGCGCTCGCTCTACCACCTGCTCGTCGACGACAAGATGAACCCCGATGACGTGGTCGTCCCGGTGCGCGGACACCTCGACGTCATCACGTCCGACGCCACGCTCGCGCAGGCCGAGGTCTACCTGGCGCGGCTCAACAGCGATCGGGATCGCGTGCTCGCGACGCGGCTCGAGGCGCTGCGCGGCCGCTACCAATACGTCGTCCTCGACTGCGGGCCGTCGCTGTCGCTGCTCA
>CAZPEY010000488.1:0-3365 GCA_964585665.1 uncultured Polyangiaceae bacterium
TCTTCTCGAGCACGGTGTAGAGCTCCCGCATCTTGACGCTCTTGCCGACGAGATCGACGAGGCGCTCCTTGCGGCTCGGCAGGATCTCGACCTTCTCGTCGGCGGCGTTGAACTTGAGCTCGGCCTGACCGAGGCCGATGGTGCAGCCCGGCTTGAGGTACGCCTCCTTGATGCGGACGCGGTTGATGAAGGTGCCGTTGGTCGACCCGAGGTCGACGAGCAGGTAGCCGGAGTCCTCCTGCACGATCTTGCAGTGGTAGCGCGACACCGTGTCGTCGTTGAGGACGAGATCGTTGTCCTCCATCGCGCCGAGCGTCACGGTGGCGCTCTCGAAGGTGTGCTCCTTCTGCTTGACGCCCTCGCCGACGGTGATGCGGCAGCGGCGGACGTGCAGCGTCGGTGGGCGCTGACCCTCGTAGTGGATCTTGGTCGGAGGGATGAAGTCGGGGAACTTCTTGGCAGACGCAGGATCGGGTGGGGACATCCGACCCCGAGTTTTTCGCCCAAGGTCGATCCGAGTCAAGTCAGAAGGGGACTCCCGTCACCTGCGGCGCGCGAATTGTGGTAAGCGGAGCCGCTTGCCCGCCGAACGACCAGACCCAACGACGCCCGTGCGCGACGACCAGATCGAGCACGAGTTCGTCGTCGAGAACGAGTGCCATGGCTGGCGCCTCGATCGGTTCCTGCAAAAGCGCATCCCGCGCCTGTCGCGCGAGCGCGTGCAGCGGGTGATCCGCGGCGAGTGCTGGGTCGACGGGCGGCCGGCGCGGCCCGGGCAGACGGTGCGGCCGGGGCAGGCGGTGGTGTTTCGTCGACCGGCGCCCGAAGAGCCTGAGGTGCCGCGCGAGATTCCCATCGTGCGCACGGACGACAGCTTCTACGTCATCGACAAGCCCGCCGGGCTGCCGATGCACCCGACGGCCAAGTGGCACAAGTCGACGCTCACGGCGGTGCTGCGCGAGCGCTTCCCCGACGAGGATTTGCAGATCGCGCACCGCATCGATCTCGAGACCAGCGGCCTGCTCCTCGTCGCGCGCACCCCAGCCGCGACGGTGGCGTGCAAGCGCGCGTTCGCCCGTCGGCTGGTCAAGAAGCGCTACCTCGCGATCGTGCACGGCGCGCCGCCCGAGGCCGGCACGATCGACGCGCCGCTCGCCCTCGGCGGCGGCCTGGTGCGGGTCAAGATGCACGTCCGCGCCGATGGCCTGCCCTCGGTGACGCGCTTTCGGCGCCTCGAGCAGCGCGGCGCGTATGCGCTCGTCGAGTGCGAGCCGATCACCGGCCGGCAGCATCAGATCCGCGCCCACCTCGATCACCTCGGCTGTCCGATCGTCGGCGACAAGCTCTATCCAGACGAGACGGTGTTCGCGGACTTTCAAGATCACGGCTGGGAGCGGATCGCGGATCGCGTCGCGCTGCCGCGGCAGGCGCTGCACGCGGCGTGGCTGCGCTTCCCGCATCCGGTGTCGGGGGAGGAGGTCGAGGTGTCGGTCGAGCTGCCCGACGATCTGCGGGCGTTCTGGGACGGCTGCGTGGGCGCTACTTGATCTCCATCTCGTGCACTTCGACGCCGGGCGACGGCTGCTCGTGGCGCGGGTACGTGACGGTCACGCGATAGCGACCGGGGACGACGTCGACGCCCCGGCTGGTCGGGAGCTGCTGCGCCTCCTCGGCGGCAATCCACATCCCGCCGCTCTGGGTCGGCGCGAAGAACTGCAGCGACCAGGTGCCCGGCGTCGTCGTGACGTTGCCGTTCTCGTCGGTGACCTCGACATCGGCGACATCGAGGCGACGCACCGGGATCTCGACGATGGTGCCGGAGTGGCCGGTCACCTCGGCGAAGGTGCCGTTGAGGTACACGTTGTAGTGTTGGTTGCTGAGGTCGTTGCCGAGCGCCATGTGGTAGTCGTCGTCGACGAGCTTGACCGAGTCGGAGCGCAGTAGGACGGCGCTGCCGTAGGTGGCGAGGAGCGACTTGGCTGGCAGTGGCGTTGCCTTTAGGTAGCGCGCCGAGACCGCGTCGGGGAACTGACGCGTCGGCGTCGCGACCGTCATCCCCATGCGCGGATCCGGGATGCCGACGTCATAAGAGACGACCTTGCCAGCGACGGGAGCGAGGTCGAAGCGTGCGAGCTGCCGATCGGCTTGGAGGGTCAGCTTGAACGGCTCGGCAAAGAGCTGCAGGAACTGGCCAGGGATGCCGGCGTAGCCGATGTCCTGCAGCACCGACAGCCGATCGGTCATCCACATCGGCGAGGCACCGACGGTGGTGTCATAGAGCTTGAGGTTGTCGAGGTGGAGGCCGGCGAGGGCGAGCGTCGTCGTCTCACCCTTCTTGATCGTGACGCTCGTTCGGTCGTAGGGCGGGCCGTTGTGCAGATAGAGGCCGACCTGGTGCGTGCCGGCGGTCATGCGGCGCGCGTTCGGCTGGCTGTAGACGATCTGCTGGTCGAGGAGGAACGCCGAGACCGGCGTCGCTACGAGTCCGGTCGTGCCTGGATCGGGCGACACGACGGTCAGACGGCCGAGCTTGTCGCTGCCTTGCGGAACCCAGGTGTCGGCCTTGCCGTCGCCGTCGTCGGTGGCGGCGGAGTCGCTCGCGGGGGCGTTGCAGGCGGCCAGAGCGGCCAGGGCGGTGAGGGAAGCGGCGAGGATGGTGCGCATCGGGAGCTCCTTTGCCCGCTAGACACGGCGGGCAGAGGGCGTTGCACAAAAGTCTATTTGATCTCGATCTCGTAGGTCTTCACGTCGGGGCTGGGCTGCTCCTGCCGATCGTAGGAGACGGTGACGCGGTACTTGCCGGGCACGACGTCGACGCCAGTGCCGGTCGGTAGGTCCTTGAGGCCCGGGATCGGATCGTAGGCCGGCGTGGCGACAGTCGGGATCTGGCGCGCCACCGACCACTTGCCCTTGTAGGTCATCGTGGCGCCGGTCTCGAGCTCGACGTCGACGTCGTTCACATCGAGGCGGCGCAGCGGCGCTTCGACGGTGCTACCCGGTGTGCCGCTCACTTCGACCATCATGAGGCCGACGCTGAGGTAGTAGTGGAAGGCGGTGTTCTTGTTGGCGATGGCGGTGTAGCTGTCGCCCTCCTTCGTCGGTTTGAAGTCATAGCCGGCGAGCTGCTGGTAGGCCCATTGGTGATTGCCGTTTCCGTAGGCGAAGAGGACGTCGAGCGACCTGGGCGTCGCCCAGAGCACGGCCTGGTTCGCGATCGCATTCGGCAGGGTGCGATCGGGCTTGCTGACGACGAAGGTGACACGCGGATCGGCGACGGCGAGGTCGGGCTGTACGATCTCGCCGCCCTTCGGCGTGATCGGGAAAAGCTCGATGACCTGGTCGCCGCGAAGATCGATCCGAAACGG
>CAZPEY010000489.1:0-3363 GCA_964585665.1 uncultured Polyangiaceae bacterium
CGCGGCGGACGCGGCCGCCGGCGCGGGCGCAACCGGAGGCGGCCGCAACTGGGCCGATGGGCTCGTCCCCGTGCTGCGCCAGGCAACGATCGCGATCAGCCCGAGCGCTCCGACGAGGACGAACGGCAACGCCCGCAGACCGCGCGAGCGCGCCGTCGGCAACATCGGCGGCTGCGCGATGGTGCGCTCCGCCTTGTCGAAGCTCGGTGCGCCTCGCTGGGTCTCGACGTCCTCGATCTCCTCGAGCTCGAGCTCCTGTGTCGGGGCGCGCGGCTCGGTGGCGGGCGCCGGCATCGGTGGCAGCGTGTTGGCGAGACCGATGGCCAGCGTGTTCATCGCCGCTGGAGGCGGCGGTGGGGGAGCCGCAGCGGTCGGCGGCGTCGGCGGCGCGCTGAGCGCGGCAGCGGGGGCCGGTGGCAGCGCCGCGGGGCGGACCGACGGCTCCTCCGTCCACTGCACCGGTTGTGCATCGTCGACCTTGAGCCCGAGCACGGCCGCGACGGCAGAGCCGCGCCCGCGCATGCTCTTGTTGAGCTCGTACTCGAGCTGGCTCATCGTCTGCGGGCGCAAGATCGGCTCGCGCTCGAGGCACTGCAGGATCACCTTCTCGAGCGCGGGCGGGCACTCGGGGTTGGTCTCGCGGATCGGGCGTGGGTTGTTGTTGGCCTTCTTGGCCAGGATCTCCATCACCGAGTTGCCCGAGTGGGGCGGCCGGCTCGTGATGAGCTCGTAGAGCATCGCGCCGACGGCGTAGATGTCGACGCGACCGTCGATCGGCTTGCCCGCGGCCTGCTCGGGCGCCATGTACTCGGGCGTGCCCATCGCGATGCCCGGCGTGGTGAGCCGGCGCGTCGTGTTCTGGTTGCCCATGTCGCTCTTGGCGATACCGAAGTCAAGGACCTTGACGAAATCGGAGTTGCCGTCGCGCGGGATGAGGAAGATGTTCTCCGGCTTGAGGTCGCGGTGGATGATGCCAGCGGTGTGCGCGGCAGCGAGCGCCCGGCAGATCTGCACGCCGATGTGCACCGCGCGGTCAGGTGCGAGGCGCCGCTCGTGGCGCAGCACCTCGGCGAGGTCGACGCCCTCGAGCCGCTCCATGACGAAGTAGACGTTGCCGTTCGGGGTCTGGCCGAAGTCCGTGACGTCGACGATGTTGGGATGGCCGATGCGCGACGCGGCGCGCGCCTCGCGGCGGAAGCGCGCGACGAGGTCCGCCTGCTTGGAGAGCTGCGGGTGGAGGATCTTGATCGCGACCTTCTTGCCGATGTCGACGTGCTCGGCCTCGTACACCGCGCCCATGCCGCCGGTGCCGAGGATGCGGTCGATGAGGTAGCGACCGTCGATGGTCTGGCCGGCCTGGATCTCCTCCGAGCCCGGTGGCGGCGTCAGGGTGCGAGCCGGGTGCGAGTCGCGCGACTGGGTGAGCGCGTGAGGCGGCGTCAGGGCGCGCTCGTCGTGGGGATCGGGCTCTGGCGGCTCGAGCACCGGGCCGGTCAGGTGGCGCGGCGCCTCGGAGAAGCGCTCGCGATCGACCGGCTGCGAGACGCGCGTCTTCTTGGTCGGGACCGCTGGGGCCTCCGCCGTGACGGCGCCAGCGACGGGGGGCATCGCATCGGGGCTGGTCAGCTCGCGCGCCTCGGACTTGGCCGGCTCGCTCGCGCCGCCGCTCATCTGGGTCTGCCCGCGCGGATCGACGTTGAGCGAGGTCGACTTGCCGCCCTCGACCGGGCCGAGCTCGGCGACGCGCTGATCGCGCTCGGCCAGCTCGCTGGCGATCGCGGCGCCGTAGAGCTCGCCGATCAGCATGCCGAGCGTCCGAGCGTCTCCCTGTCCCGCGTCGCGGAGGCGGGTGTAGACGAGCTGCAGCGACGAGGGCCGGTCGGGTGGGCTCGGCTTGCTGCAGTCCTTGGCCAGCGCCTCGATCTTGGGCAGGGGCGAGTCGGCGAGCTGGAGGAGCTGGAGCAGGAGCTGCCCGACGGCGTACGCGTCGGAGCGACCATCGATGCGGCCGCCCGGCACGACCTCGGGGGCGCGATACGGATCGTCGCGGTGCAGCCCCTGGCAGCCCAGCTCGAGCAGACGCACCTCGCCCTTCCACGACAGGCAGACGTCGCGCGGGTGGAGCGTCGCCTGGGCGGCGTGCTGGCGCCGCGCGTATTCGAGCGCCGCGACCACCGACTGCCCGATCAGCAGCACCACGGACGGTGCGAGCTTGAGGCCGCCGCTCTTGCAACGGGCCAGCACCTCGTCGAGCTGGCGTCCCTCGACGGCGCTCGTCGCAATGTAGGCCTGGCTCCCGGCGCGACCCGCGTCGACGATCTCGACGAGGTTCGGGTGGTGTCGGCCGATGCGGGCGCGCGCCCGCTCGAGACCAATCGCTCCTGGGGGCAGCGCGAACAACCAGCAGGGGGAGCCCCCGGGGCGGATCGCTGACGTCGGAAGGTCCGCCTCGCTGGGCGCCTCCTGGAGCAGGCGATAGCTCCCGAGCAGTCGGGAGGGGTTGGCGGGAAGCGGGGCGTTCATGCCGGTGACAGTCGGAAATCTTACCACGCAGCGAGCGGTATGACAGCCAGAACCGTCAGCTGGCGAACGGGCGGTACCGGAGGTGAACCAGATGAGGCGCACCGAGCCCAGCCAGGGCTCGGTCTAGGGATCAGCGCTAGGCTCGGACTAGTCGGCGGTGGACAGGTCGGCCGCTGCGCTGAGGTCGGCCTCCTCGGGGTAGGGGCAAACGCCCGCGTAGTCCTTGCGATGGCAGTAGCCGTCGCTGGCGCAGGTGTAGTTGTCCGGGCACGCGCCGGTGTCCGAGCAGGAGAAGGCGCACGGCGGCTCGTCGATCTTGAAGCAGGCGGGGAGCAGCGTGGCGGCGGCAACCAGGAGTAGGGCGCGCATCAGAAGCTCCCTCCGACCGAGAGTCCAGCGCCGCCCTGGGTCAGCAGGACCGACGGCACGACGCGGGCGCGCTTGCTCTTGGCCTTGCGCGAAGCGTCAACGGCGAAGAGGACGGTCGTCACCACGGCCAGCGCTCCAGCGGCGGAGTAGAAGCCAATGGCCAGGCCATTGTAGAGCTTGCCCTCTTTGCGGAGGTTGTTGTCGTCCTTCTGGGCGCTCTCGTCGTACTTGCGGGGAAAGCCGTTCTCATCGACGAAGACCAGGCGGCGAGACACCTCGTCGGCGCGAGACTGCGCTGCCAGCCCGAAGATCGAGCCCGCGGTCAACACGGCGACCGTGAGCGCGACGCCGACCCAGGCGCCGAGCCGCATCTTCGAGACGGGGCCGTCGTCGATCACCGCCGCGGGTTTGGCCGCTTCGGCGGGCTTGGCTGCCTCCGCAGGCTTGCCGGCCTCGGTCGGCGTGGCCGCG
>CAZPEY010000490.1:0-3354 GCA_964585665.1 uncultured Polyangiaceae bacterium
GGCGTGTTCTTCATGGCGCTGTCGATGGTCTCGACGATCAAGGTGCCCAAGTTCCGCAAGGACGCCGGCCCGCCCATCTTCATGATGGTGATCGGCATCATGAACTTCACCATCTTCGTGGTGAAGCCCTCGGCGCTGACCTGGCACATCTGGAACGGCTGGAACGTCGTCTGCGTCATCGCCAACTACGTGTTTCTCTCGAAGCACGGCTACCTCAAGCAGCCGCAGGGCGACGAGCTCAAGCGGGCCGCGTAAGGGACAGGACACTCGTGATGGGTCTCGTCGATCGGATTCTCTCGCTGCCGCGTGGCTTCAAGTTCTCCGAGACCATGTCGGGGACGTTTCGCCGTGACGACCAGGATCGTCACCTGTCGTTTACGGTGACGGTGCGCGCGCCGAGCGTGCTCGAGCACCTCAAGGATCGCCGCGCGCTCCTGACGGGTCGGGTGACCGCCGAGGGGCTGTGCCAGAACGCACCGGGAGACGGCGAGATCATCATCGATCCGGCCTTCGGTCGGTACATCCGGTATGACCTGCACTTCACAGCCGATGACGGCATGGGCTACCGCCTCTTCGGCCAGAAGGACGTGGATCCGTGGCACCTGACCCGGACGATGACCACCCTGCCCGCAACCCTTGAATCTGACGACGGTCGCGAGCACTGGAAGGCGCTGCTGCGCTTCGATTTGTGGGACCTGCCCGGGTTCCTCTGGTCGTTCCGCCCGTCTCGCTAGAGCACCAATTCCTGGCAGGCCGATTGCAACAGCTACCGGCCGATGAACAAGACGCTCCTCGCCTCCGTGCTGTCCGTCACCGCCCTCGCCTCTGGTTGCGGGGGGTTGGACGAGACCAGCGACCTGTCGGTTGACGCCAGCCTGGGACAGTCGTCCTCAGGGAAGGCCGACTCGCCAGTTCCCACGATGTACCAGTGCTACTCGAGCCCGCGGGCGTTTTCGACCAGCAACAAGTGGCGGCACACCAAGACCAAGCTCGCGGCGCTCCTCGGCGACGCGCACCCGCGCGCCCAGGACGTCATCGGGCCGCCCGGCGCGGTCGTCTCCATCGACGCCAAGTTCGCGTTCGGCGACGTCGACAAGGACATCGAAGACGAGAAGATCCAGCTCTACTTCGACAACTGCAAGACGACGGTCAAGCTGCTTGACCGGTACACCGACGACGACGGACGGGTGAAGTTCTCGATCCGGCTCCCGTCGGTGCCGGGGGTCTTTGCGCTGTACGCCGTCGCCGACGGCAATCAGAGCTACGCCCTGGCCTACGCGTGGGTGCTGCCCAAGGGCACGCACCTGGCGGTCTCGGACATCGACGGCACGCTGACCACCAGCGACGCGGAGATCTTGAAGGAGACCGTGCTCGGTCTCCTGCATGGCAGCTACACGCCCGAGGCGTACCCGGCGGCGCAGGATCTGACCTGGGCCGAGGCGTCGCTCAATCGGATCCCCGTCTATCTGACCGGCAGGCCGTTCCTCCTCAAGCAGGCGACCAGCGAGTGGCTGTGGGGGCAGGGCATGGCCTTCGGTCCGGTGCACGTCACCGATCGCGACAGTCAGGTGCTGCCGAGCAACAGCGGCGTCGGCGCGTTCAAGCGCGACTACCTAAAGGGCCTCGTCGCCGCCGGTTACAAGCTCGACGTCGCGTTCGGCAATGCGACGACCGACATCTACGCCTACGAGCAGGCCGGCATCGCGAAGAGCAACACGTACATCATCGGCAAGCACGCCGGCGAGAGCTCGACCCAGGCGGTCGACGGCTCGTGGCAGATCATCGCCGACAGCGAGAGCGCCGCGCCGCCGGTCACCCAACCCTTCGTCTGGTAGCGGGCGACGCTACGTCCCGATCGCGTCGAGAATGCCGATCAGCGCCGGCTCGTCGAGGAGCTTGGTGTCGTAGGTCAGCGTGTAGTTGCCGTTGACCTTCTTGATGAAGATGCCGTTGTTCCAGGCAGGCTTGCTGACGCCGTCCGAGCGCTTGATGTCGACGACCCAGGTGTCGCCGTCGGTGCGCGGGGTGCGGGCCGGGATGAAGCTCGCCGCCTTGCCAAACGGCAGCAGCACGGACGCTCCGTAGATCATCATCAGCCGCGGCTCGACCAGCATCCCGGACAGCGTGCGCGCACCCCATCCCCGACGGCGAGCAAGGTGCTCCACGTAGAGCGCAAGGGTCGCGGTCTGCTTCTCAGCCGCCTCGTAGATGTCGCGCACGGTGCGGCATACTACTCCAAGACCTCCGGCCGCGTGAAGTCTGTTGCACCTCGTCGGAAAGCTCGCTAAAAGCCCCGCGCCATGGCCAAGAAATCGCCTCGCTCCGTCGGCAAGCAGCTCGAGGTCGCGCCGCTCGTCCCGCGTCCGCGCGTCGCCCCGGTCCGCAAGCTCGAGACGTTCCCGAACCCGAACCCGAAGCGGCCCTACGAGATCCGCTTCGAGACCGACGAATTCACGTGCATCTGCCCGATGACGGGGCAGCCGGACTTCGCCTCGCTGACGATCACCTACGTCCCCAAGCAGCTGTGCGTCGAGCTGAAGAGCCTCAAGCTCTACCTCTGGTCGTTCCGCGACGAAGGGGCCTTTCACGAGGCGGTGACGAACCGGATCCTCGACGACCTCGTCGCTGCGATCGCGCCGCAGTGGGCGCGCATCGAGGGAGACTTCCAGATCCGGGGCGGCATCCGTACCATCGTCACCGCCGAGCACGGCCGTCGGCCGGGTTGACAATCGGCTGCCGACGACGCAGCTTCTTCTCTCCTTTTCTCACCTCGGGCGCAGGGAGCCTCCCCACTCATGATCGGCGGTCTCATCAAGAAGATTTTCGGCACCAGCCACGAGCGCGAGATCAAGCGCCTGCAGCCGCGTGTCGCGCGCATCAACGCGCTCGAGCCCGAGTGGATGAAGCTGTCCGACGATCAGCTCCGCGGCAAGACGGCCGAGTTCAAGCAGAAGCTCGCCAACGGCGCCAAGCTCGACGACATCCTCGAAGAGGCGTTCGCGACGGTGCGCGAGGCCTCGCGGCGCGTCAACAACATGCGCCAGTACGACGTCCAGCTCATCGGCGGCATGGTGCTCAACCGCGGCGCGATCTCCGAGATGCGCACGGGTGAAGGCAAGACGCTCGTCGCCTGCGCCCCGATGTACTTGAACGCGCTCGAAGGGCGCGGCGCCCACCTCATCACCGTCAACGACTACCTCGCCAAGCGCGACGCCGAGTGGATGGGCCGCTGCTATCGCTTCCTCGGCATGTCGGTCGGGACGATCGTGCATGGGCAGTCGGATCGCGAGAAGCAGGCGGCCTATCGCAGCGACATCACCTACGGCACGAACAACGAGTTCGGCTTCGACTACC
>CAZPEY010000491.1:0-3348 GCA_964585665.1 uncultured Polyangiaceae bacterium
GCGTGATCGGGAAAAGCTCGATGACCTGGTCGCCGCGAAGATCGATCCGAAACGGTTCGGGCGGGATCTGAAGGAAGCGTCCAGCGGTGTTCGCAGCGACGAGAGCGTCGGCAGAGACGAGGTGGTCTTTGATCACGACCCACTGTAGCTGCGGTCCGAGCGTCGTCTGGTACTCGACGTAGTTGTTGACGTGCAGGCCCGCGAGGAGGAGCTCGGTCGTCTTGGTCTTCTCGATCACGACCTCGGTCGAGCCGTAAGGGATTCCCATGGTGACGCTGGGGGCCTGGATCCGGACCCGGCGCACGCCTTCGACGAGGCGCACTGGCGCGGTCGGGTCGGCGTTCCCCGCACCGTCGACGAGGTAGCTGGTGTTGTCGGCGGGGGTGAGACCGAGCGCGGTGCCGTCGGCGGGGACGATCTTGAGGTAGCCGAGCTTGTCGGTGCCGTTCGGAAAGAGGCTGTCCTCCTTGCCGCCGTTGTCCCCGGCGAGCGGATCGACTGCGCCGCTCGGAGCATCGCAAGCGGCCGAGAACGTGAGCAGTGCAGCGAGGCCGGAGGTCAGGAAGGTGCGGCGCATGGGTGTATCTCCTTGCGCAGTTGACACGCGTTGCGCCGACCGGTTGCGCGACCTGTTTGGTTTTTTTCTCGTCGGTGTATAAACCCGTCATGAGCGATACAGGCGTTTCGGAGTTTCGGTTGTCCGGCTGGGCGGTGGTGCTCGGCGCATCGAGCGGCTTTGGCGAGGCGATCTCGCTCGAGCTGGCCGCGCGCGGCATGGACATCTGTGGCGTGCACCTCGATCGGCGCTCGACGATGCCGAACGTCGAGCGGATCACGACCGCGATCCGCGAGCGCGGGCGGCAGGCGCTGTTCTTCAACGTCAACGCCGCTGACGCGGATCGGCGCAAAGAGGTGATCGATGGCCTGGCCGCCAAGGCGGGCGCAGGGCAGGTCCGCACCCTCGTGCACTCGCTGGCGTTCGGCACGCTGCGCCAGTTCATCACCGAGCCGCAGGGCGAGGGCGTGAGCAAGGCGCAGCTCGACATGACGATCGACGTGATGGCCAACAGCCTCGTCTACTGGACGCAGGATCTCGTCGGGCGCGGCCTGCTCGGTGACGGCGGGCGCATCTTTGCGATGACCTCGGCGGGCGGCAGGCGCGTCATGCCGTCCTACGGCCCGGTGTCAGCGGCCAAGGCGGCGCTCGAGTCGCACTGCCGCCAGCTCGCCTTCGAGCTCGCGCCGCGCGGCATCACCGCCAACGCGATCAACGCTGGCGTCACGGACACGCCGGCGCTGCGCAAGATCCCCGGCAACGACCGGCTGCTCGCCATCGCGGCGGAGCGCAATCCCAGCAAGCGCCTGACCACGCCGAACGACGTCGCGCAGGCGATCGCGCTGCTCAGCCATCCCTACTCGCGCTGGATCACCGGCAACACCCTGCTCACCGACGGCGGGGAAGAGATCACCGCGTAGCCAGCCTGGCCGCTAGAGGCGCTTGGGCCCGAGCTTGACGGGCTTCTTGTGCACCTTGGGCGCGGCGACGGGCTTGGGCGTGGCGAACTTGGTCTGGACGACGTACGCGTCGGACTGCTGACCGAGGATGAAGGTCTGCGTCGGGTTGCTCGGGCGGAGCAGCGGGTAGTCCGCCGTCGAGATGCGGACCTGCAGCTCATCGCCCGGCGTGCCGCGATAGAGGAAGGACGCGGTGCCCTTCTCGCCCGTCGTGACCTGCTTGTGGCCGAAGGTCTCGACGGGCAGGCCGGCAAAGCCCGTCTTGACGAGGATCGCGTAGGTGCGCTCGAGTGGCGCGAGCTTGATGGTGTGCTCGACGGGGACGAGCTTGCCGTCGATGCCGACGACCTTGCGCAGCACGACGCCCTTCTGCGGCGCGAGCTTGGTCGAGACGATGCGGTAGCCCTTGGGCGCCTCGGCGGAGATCGGGACCTCGCTCCCCTCCTGACCGGTGAGGCGCACCGCCCACTTGCCCTCGCTGTCGGTGGTCCCCGGCGTGTTGTTGATCTTGACCGACACCGATGGCATCGGCTTGCCGTCGTCGGTCATCGTCCGGACGATCACCGGGAAGCACGGGGTGGTCGCCTCGCAGGCCGGCAGCGCGACGAGGGCGAGCGGGATCAGCCAGGCGAGTCTCATTTGCCGGGCTCCTTGGGCTTGTTGGGTGCTGCGGCCGGTGCCGTTGCGGGAGGTGTGGCCGTCGGGGCTGGGGTTCCGGCAGCGGGTGGCAGCGCTGGAGCGGTGGCGTTCTGGAGCTTGGTCTCGAGCAAGCCGACCATGAACTTGCTGACCTCGTCGTGCTCGTCGAGCGCCAGCCGGCGGAAGCCTCGCAGCGCCTCGCGGAGGTGACCCTGATCGTAGTCGCTGATCGCCGCGCCGAGGACGACCTCTCGCTCTCCCGCAGCGACGGGAGTAAGGGTCGGGTCGTTGGCGGGCGCCAGCGGCGTGACGATCGGCCCCGCCTCCTTGGCGGCGGCCGCGCGCGCGGCGATGCGGGCGGCGGCCTCCTCTTCGGCTTCGCGCGCCTTCTTGCGATCGTACCACTCCCAAACGCCGACGACGATCAGCAGGTAGAGCGTCGCGGCGCCGAGGACGAACGGGCGACGGTTCTCGCGCCACTGATCGCGCAGGCGCTCGAGCAGCGCATCGCTGACGCCGCGTTCGGGTGCGCGGACCAGCGCGGCGCGTGGATCCCAAGGTTGGGTGATGTCCTCGGGGAGCGCGGTGTGCTGCGTGGGACGGAAGACCTGTGGCTCGCTGTGCGGGGCGAACGGGCTGGCGGCCGCTCCGTCGAGCGGGATGTCGGTGCGCGTGTCGGGGATGCGCTCGGGGGGCGCCTTGGTCAGGCGCGTCGCGTCGGGATCTCCGCCGGCGATCTCGTCGGCGAGCTCGGCGCGCACCTGAAACAGGATCGGCACCGTACCGAGGAGGATCGTCGCTCCCGGTGCGACCGCCACCGCGCCGCGCGCCGGCTTACCGTCGACGCGCGTACCGTTCTGCGAGCCCATGTCCTCGACGGTGAGCTCGCGCCCGGTCCACTTGAGCTCGGCGTGCTGCCGCGACAGACTGCCGTCTTCGATCTGCCAGTCACAGCCCTTGCCGCGACCGACGACCATGCGGTCGGACAGCGAGTAGAGCGGCAGCGACGAGATCTTGCCGTTCGAGAGCTTGGCGCGCAGCTCGGCGACGATGCCCGAGTCGGGGTGGGCCGCGGTCGCTTGCTCGTCGGGCTCGTCGTCGAGCCGCGTCTCGAGATCGTCGTCGGGCGGCGGTGGGCGGCGGCTCCCTTGTGTCCTCGCGGCCCGGGCGGCGGCTGGCCGACGCCGCGCGGCT
>CAZPEY010000492.1:0-3343 GCA_964585665.1 uncultured Polyangiaceae bacterium
CCTCGGGCGGCAGCGTGTTCTCCTCGTGTCGCATCGACAAGATCCTGACCGAGCGCGGTCGCGCCGTCGGGGTCGAGGGTCGCTTCGTGCATGCCGAGAGCGGCGAGAAGGGGCCGCGCTGTCGCATCCGCGCCCGCGTCGTCGTCGTCGCGGCGGGCGCGATCCAGACGCCGGTGCTGCTGCTGCAGAACGGTCTCGCCAACTCGTCGGGCATGGTCGGGCGCAACTTCCTCTGCCACCCGAACGCCAAGGTCGTCGGCGTCTTCGATCGCGACGTGCACGCCTGGAAGGGCGTCATCCAGGGCAACCAGATCCGCGAGTTCATCGACGAGGGGCTCATGATCACGACGTCGATGATCCCGCCGGGCCTGGTGGCGATGTCCCTGCCGCACATCGGCGACGAGCTCTACGAGGTGATGCAGGACTATCGTCGCATGGTCGTCGCCGGCTGCCTCGTCGAGGACACCACGACGGGACGGGTCACGACCGATCTCTTCGGCGAGGCCAAGATGCGCTACGACGTCTGCGATCGCGACCACGCGATGTTGATCCGCGGCGTCGCCCTCACGTCCGAGATCCTGTTCGCCGCCGGCGCTCGGCGCTGCCTGCTGCCCTTCGACCACCTGCCGTCGATCGGCTCGGCCGACGAGATCCGGCGTCTCTACGAGCAGCCGATCCCGAAGGACGAGATCGAGTGCCTCACGGTGCACGCCATGGGCACCGCGGTGCTCGGCCGCGACCCGCGCCACTCCGTCGTCGACACGTGGGGCGAGACCCACGACGTGAAGAACCTGTTCGTCGCCGACGCGTCGATCTTTCCCGGTGCGATCGGCGTCAACCCGCAGGTGACGATCATGGCGCTGGCGACGAGGACCGGCCAGTACCTGCTCGACAACAGCGCCCGCTACTTCGCGTAGCCCCCGCCGGGCTGGAGCTGCCACAGGAAGAAGGCCGTCAGCAGCGCCGGATCGGCGAACGAGTTGTAGCGTCCCGATTTGCCGCCGTGCCCGGCGGGATCGAGGTTGGTGTGGAGCAGGAGCAGGTTGTCGTCGGTCTTCGTGGCGCGCAACTTGGCAACGTACTTGGCGGGCTCCCAGTACATGACTTGGCTGTCGTTGTACGACGTGAGCACGAGCAGATTCGGATACGCCTGCTTGGTGATGTTGTCGTAGGGACTGTAGCGTCGCATGTACGCGAAGGCGGCAGGCTCGTTGGGATTGCCCCATTCATCGTACTCGAGGATCGTCAGCGGCAGCTTGTCGTTGAGCATGGTGTTCATCAGATCGACGAACGGCACGCGCGCCACCACGGCTCGCCACAGATCGGGTCGCATGTTGGTGATGCCGCCCATGAGCAGTCCGCCGGCGCTCGCGCCGTAAGCGCCGAGCTGCTTGGGCGCCGCCCAACCCACCTTGATCAAGTGCTCGGCCGCGTCGATGTAGTCGTTGAAGGTGTTGAGCTTGTTCATCAGGCGACCCTGATCGTGCCACGTCTTGCCGCGCTCCCCGCCGCCGCGAATCTGCGCGTAGGCGACGACAAGGTCGTGCTCGAACATCGAGACATCGCGCTCGTCGAAGCCGCTGTAGACGCTGCCGTAGGCGCCGTAGCCCTCGAGCACCAGCGGATGTCCGCCCGGTCTTGGCTTGAGGCCGCGCTTGTGAACCACGTTGATGGTGACGGTCTTGCCATCACGAGTCGGGGCTGAGACGCGATCGATCTCGAACCGCGCCGGATCGTAGGTCGGCAGGACGCGCGCCTTGCGCAGCTCGACCTGCCTGGTGTCGAAGCGGTAGTCGTAGGTCGACACGGGGCGAATCGGTGAGCTGAAGGTAAAGCGCAGCGCAGGGACGCCGGGACCCGCGGTATCGAAGAACGCCGCACCCACGGCCTCGGGGAGTGGCACGCTGGTGCGGCGTTTGGTCCTGGGGTCGAAGATCGCGAGTTGGTTGCTGCCGTCGATGCGCTCGTTGAGAGCGATGCCTTGTGGGTGCGAGAGGTACCCTTGCAGGAAGACGTCGTCGCGGTGCGGGATCAGCTCCTTCCAATGTTCGCGGCCCGGTGTCTTGATCGGTGCGCGCATCAGGCGACGGTTGACGGCCTTCTTGCCCGTCTCAGGGATCACACCGTCGGTGAGGATGATGAGCTCGTCTCCGAGATCTTCGACGAAATAGAACTCATCCTTCTGCCTCGGCGCGACGACTACCCACTTGTCGAACGGCTTGTTCGCGTCGAGTAGCCACACCTCGGTTCTCGTCAGACTCCAGAACGCAAGCTGCAAGTAGCGCTGCGAGAACGTTCGCCCGACGTTGAGATACAGCGCGCCGTCCTTCTCTTCGTAGACGAGATCGTCCGCGCCCCCCGGCTTGCCGTCGAAGCGGTGCCGGTAGAGGCGATAGGCGCGCTTCTCGGCTTCGTTCTCGACGGTGTAGAAGAGGACCGGCTTGGCGCCGGCCGAGAAGGCCCAGGTGTTCGTCGAGTCGGCGACTTTCGTCGGTGGGGCGTCGCTCGACAAGTCGCGAACGTACAGCGTGTTGCGCCATGCGCCCGTGGTGTCGAGGCCGTACGCGAGCAGGCGACCGTCGTCCGAGACCTCCCAGCCAGCGAGATTGAGGTAGCTGGTTTTCTTGCCCATGGCCTCGAGGTCGAGCAACACCTCTTCGGTGCCAGGGATGTCGCTCGGTGTGCTGGGCAGGAAGACCTTGCTGTCGATCGGCTTGCGACAGAGGCGTCCGTACTGCTCGCCGGGCTCGACTCGCTTGTAGTAGTAGAAGTTGCCGAACCGCTGCGGCACCGACGAGTCCGTGGCCGGCACGCGCGCCTTCATCTCCTCGAAGATTCGATCGCGCAGCGCGGCGATCGGCCTGAGCATGGCCGCGGTGTAGCCGTTTTCGGCGTTGAGGTACGCCTCGACCTCGGGCGTCCCCTTGTTGTGGAGCCAACGATAGTCGTCGACGAGCTCCTGCCCGTGCAGCTTGGTGACGTGCGGATCGCGTCGCGCAACGGGCGGCGAAAGCGCTGTCGCTGGGGCGCTCTCTTGCGCGGGCGTCGTCGCCGGCGCGCCGGTGGCGGTGGCGGGTTTGGGGGCGGTCGGTGCGGCGCAGCCGCAGACCGAGATCACAAGCGCGAGCAGCAGTCGATTCAAGCGTTCTCCTCAAAGCGGCGGAGGAGGTTCACTTCATGCGCAGCCGCTCGACGGGGCGGCCGTGCACGAGGTGCTCCTCCAAGATCTCCTTGGCGTCTTCCACCGTCGGGATCGTGTACCAGACGCCTTCGGGATAGACGACGATCGCCGGCCCCTTGGCGCAGGCGTCGAGACAACCGGCGTTGTTGATGCGGACCTCGC
>CAZPEY010000493.1:0-3341 GCA_964585665.1 uncultured Polyangiaceae bacterium
TTCTTCGAGAAGCCGCCGACCTTTTCGTAGACGGTCTCGATGATGTCGGCCTTGGTCATGGTGCGCGTGTCGCTCATTGATTTCGTCCTTAAACGTCGCCAGAAAGCTTCGAGAGGTTTTGTAGTTACGCCCTCTGCCTGGCGCTGTCAATTGCTTCCCGCGGCGACGACGTTCGAGGCCTCGCCGCGCGTGCCATCGCAGGCCAGCGGCACGATGCGCACGAAGCTCCCGGCCGGCACCCCACCGAGCGCAGCGGAGTCGCCGCCCCAGTCGCGCAGGCAGCCCGTGCACAGCGAGGTGAAGCGCCCCTCGGCCGCCGTCGCGGTCTCGATCGAGTAGCTCGCCGCCGTCGACGAACCGCGCCACGCGAGCTGCCCCTGCTCGTCCTTCCACAAGCGCGGCGCCGGCGGCGGCGCCCAGCTTGGAGGCGTCGCCCGCCCCTGCATCGCGAAGGCGTGGCGCCGCAGCCGATCGACGCGCTGCTCGCCGCCCGCGTCGGTGCCCGGCACGAGGAAGTCGAAGCGATCCTCGTGCTCGACGATGCCTGACTGATCGTCACGCGCCCACAGGTTCCACAAGAGGCTGCCCGCCACGTCGGGGTTGTCGCGCCACGAGTCGAGCAGCCGCCCGAGATCTTCGGGCCGTCGCTGCGACCAGTCGTACTCCCCGACCCAGAACACCTTGTCGGCCGCCACCGTCGCCGCCGCCGCCTCGGCGACGCCTGCCGCGTCGACCTCACAGCGGTACAGGTGCGTCGTATGGACATCGACCTCGGCGATCGCCAGCAGCCCTGCGTCGGGCCGCCGCCCTGCCCAGCCGTCAACGACGAGCTGCCGCGCCGTCAGCGTCTTGAGGTGCTTGGCGAGATCCGCCGTGAACGCGCGGAGCTGACTCGGTCCACCGTCGGGGATGAGCTCGTTGCCGAGCTCCCACGCCAGGATCGTCGGGTCGTCGCCGTAGCGCACGCCGGTCTCGGAGTTGACGTGGTTGAGCAGCGCTGAGACGTAGTCCTTGAAGTCCTGACGCACCGTCTCGTCGGTGAAGAAGGCGTTGCCGGACTTGCCGCGCCAGCCGGTGAAGTCGAAGCGGCCGCCGTGAAACCAGTGCCAGTTGTCGGTCAGCGGCACGACGAAGCGCAGGCCGAGCCGCTGCGCCACCGCGATCGCGTGGTCTGCAGCAGCCAGCGCCTCGGGGTGAAACTCGCCGAGCGTCGGCTCGAACGACAGCGGCTTGCCCGCCGAGATGCCGAGCGTGTGCGCGCGGATCACGGTAAAGCCCATCTCGCGCGCCGCAAGCAGCGCGTCCTCCTGGCGAAACGGCGTCGGGTAGTCGATCTTCTGCCACTCGTCGAGCCCGAGCCAGTAGGCGTTGGCGCCCGCGAACCGAAACGGCTGGCCGTCGAGGAAGAGCCGGCTGCCCTGCCGCACCACGAAGCTGGTCACCGGCGTGGGCGCCGGCAGCGGGCTTCCCGTCGACGGAGACGTGGTGACGCAGACCGTCTGCTGCCCCTCGTCGTGATTGCCCGGGTCGACGCAGCAGCCTCCGAGGAGCGCGCCGCCAAGCAGCACGCCACCGAACCACGATGGAGTTGAACGCTTCATGGCAGGATCGACACCGGAGCGGCGGGTGTGTTGCGGGCTGCCGCCTCAGCGCAGCGATGGGCCGTGGGGCTGAAGCGCGCCGAGCAGCTGCTGGACCAGCGAGCCGTGCGCCGCGTCGACCTCGGCGTCGGTCAGCGTCTTGTCGGCGCTGCGATAGGTGAACGACCACAGCATGCCCTTCTTGCCGGCGGGGACGTACCGCGGATCGCGGAAGTCCTCGCGCACCTCGGCGCTCTGGAGCAGCGGCGGCCGGTGCTGGACGACCAGCGCGTGGAAGTCGCGCGCCGACAGCGTCGCGTCGACGAACAGCGACAGATCGCGCGTGCTTGCCGGGAAGCGCGGCAGCTCGCTCGCTTGCGCGCGCACCGCGTTGCCGAGCACCCCGAGGTCGAGCTCCGCGACGAACACCGGCACCTCGACGTCGAGGCCGCGCAAGAGGTCGGGGTGGAGCTGCCCGACGTGCCCGAGCACCGTGTCCTCCGCAAGGCGCAGCTCGGCTTGCACCCCAGGATGCAGCCAGGCGACGCGGCTCGGGTGGCGCGCGATCGGCTTGCCGAACGCGCCGCCGAGCACGTCGACGATGCCCGTCGCGTCGTGCGCGTCGACGGGTTCGCCCGGGGTGAGCCAGCCCGTGTGGCGACCGCACAGGACCAACGCGGCGCGCGTCGTCTCGCGCACCCCGGTCTCGGAGGAGGCCTCGACCGCGAAGGTCGTGCCGACCTCGAACAGCCTGACGTCCCCGGTGCCGCTCTGCAGGTTGCGGCGCAGAGCCAGCACGAGGCCGGGCACCAGCGACGGGCGCAGCGCCGACAGCTCGGCGCGCAGCGGGTTGGCGAGCGGCAGCTCCGAGGGCAAGCCGAAGCGCGCGTACAGCTCGGGCGAGCCGAACGCGTACGACAGCGTCTCGTGCAGGCCCGCGGCGGAGAGCAGATCGCGGATCCGCTCGGTGGGCAGCCGGTGCGGCGCGGCCGGCAGCTCGTGCAGCCGCGGCAGCGTCGTCGGGATGCGATCGTAGTCGACGAGGCGGATGATCTCCTCGATGAGATCGATCTCGCGCTGCAGATCGGGCCGCGCGCCCGGCACCTCGACGGAGAAGCGGGCGGGCGCACCGTCAAGCGGCGTGACCAGGAGGCCGAGCCGCGAGAGCACCTGGGCCTGCAGCGCCGCGTCGAGCTCGACGCCAGCGATCTGGTTCGTCCGCGCAGCGCGCAGCTCGATCCGGCGCCGCGCCGGCACCCCGCCGGGCGCGGTCCGATCGACCAGCGGGCCGACGAGCTCGCCGCCGGCGACCGCGAGGAGCCGCGCCACCGCGTGCTGGGCGACGACGAGCGTCTGCTCGGGATCGACGCCGCGCTCGAAGCGCTGCGACGCCTCGGAGACGTAGCCGAGGCGGCGCGCCGTCTTGCGGATCGGTCCCGGCGCGAAGTGCGCGCACTCGAGCAGCAGCTCGGTCGTCCCCGCGGTGACCTCCGTGGCGAGCCCACCCATCACGCCGGCCAGCGCCACCGCGGCGCGCTCGTCGGCGATGACCCAGTCCTCGGCACCGAGCGTGTGCTCGACGTCGTCGAGCGTGCGCAGCGTCTCGCCCGCGACAGCGCGCCGCACCGCGACCGCGCCCGCGAGCTTGCTGCGATCGAAGGCGTGCAGCGGCTGGCTCCACTCGAGCATCACCAGGTTGGTGACGTCGACGAGGTTCGAGATGGCGCGGACGCCGAGCGACTGCAGGCGCAGCTTCCACGG
>CAZPEY010000494.1:0-3332 GCA_964585665.1 uncultured Polyangiaceae bacterium
TGTCGGCGATGATCGGCACGCCGCGCTACATGAGCCCGGAGCAGTGCCAGGGCGCCGGCAAGGTCGATCCGCGCAGCGACATCTACTCGCTCGGCTGCATCGCCTACGAGATGGCCTGTGGCCGTACCCCCTTCACGGGAGACGTGGCGTCGCTGATGATCGGCCACCTGCGAGAGGAGCCGCCGCCGCCGCGGACGATCAACCCCGACGTCCCCAAGCACTTCAACGACATCATCTTGTGGATGCTCAACAAGGAGATGGAGCATCGGCCGCGCAGCATGACCGAGCTCGTCGCCGCGATCGATGCTCACATCCAGCGCCCGACCCACGAGCACTCGACCGCGGTGCGACTGCCGCAGCCGAGCGGCCCCTCGGTCGAGGTGCCATCGCGACCGACCGATCCGCACGGGCACCAGACGATCGTCGCGGACCCGGGCAACACCACGGCGCTGGTTCGCCCGATCACGACGCTGTCGGGCAGCGCCTCGGAGAAGACGCCCGCGCCGACGACGAACCCGACCTTTCTGGCGCCTCCGTCGGAGGGCAAACCAGCGCGCGGCGTGGGCTTCTACGCCAGCATCGCCGGTGGTCTGGTGATCGTCGTCGGTGTCACCGCGCTCGCGGTCGCGCGCACCGGTCGCCACACGGAGACGCCGCCAGCGACGGTCGCGACCGCCCCTGCGTCCGCGCCCGCCGCCGCCCCCGCGCCGTCGACCCCGGCGCGCTCGAAGCTGCGCATCACCAGCACCCCGACGGGCGCTGGCGTCTACCGCGCCGGCTCGCAGCAGCGCCTCGGCACCACGCCGTTCGTCGAGGAGGTCGACACCAGCGCCGGGCTCCAGCGCTACGAGCTCAAGCTCGCGGGGTATCGGGACGAGGCGCTCGCGCTCACGCCCAAGCAGGACGCCGATGTCGCCGGGTCGGTGAAGATGCAGGCGGTCGCGGTGGCTCCCAAGGCCGAGCCCGTCGCGGCCCCGGTCAAGCCCGAGCCCGTCGCGTCCAAGCCCACCCCCGCTCCCGTCGCTGCGGCGGCCAAGCCAGCGCCCGAGCCCAGCAAGGACGCGGCTAAGGCCAAGCCGGCGGCCAAGCCCGCCGCCAAGCCCGCCGCCAGGTCGAAGAGCAACCCCAAGTCGTCCGCGACCTGGATGATCCCCTGACACGCTCCGTCCCTCGCCGTGCTACACAGCCGCGATGAACGTCAAGGACAGCAACGGCAACCTGCTCGCCGAGGGTGACTCGGTCACGGTCATCAAGGATCTCAAGGTCAAGGGCTCGTCGCTGACCCTCAAGCGCGGCACGCTGGTCAAGAAGATCCGGCTGACGGACGACGAAGAGGCGATCGAGGGCCGCGTCGACGGCACGGTCGTGGTGCTCAAGACCTGCTTCCTCAAGAAGGCCTGAGCCCTTCGCGAAAACGCTCTTGCACGAATCCCTCCCGTCGGTCCGGGGTTATGAGATGCGCTCTAGAGCTTGAGCAGCTCCGTCGACGCGGTCAGGTTCGGCAGCGCCGCCGCCAGCTGCTCTCCGACGCTGCGCAGGAGCTGCTGGTTGTGCTCGGTGCCGCGCGAGAACAGGTAGAACACCTCGACCCCGATCTTGTCGAGCGTCGGCACGCGCGTCGCGGCCGCCTCGATCTGCGGGTGGCTGATCAGGAGGAAGCGCAGCAGCGCGACCCGCAGCGCCAGGCTCTGCACGTAGGAGAACAGGCTCGGCCAGAAGGTGTACCAGTCGTGCAGCACCTGGTGGCAGAGGTAGTTCCGCAGGTAGAGCTCCAGGCGATCGCGGACGAGCGGCTCGACGCGCCGCTGCCGCTCGCTGTACGCCTCGAACAGCGCGGCCGGCGACAGCACGTAGCCGCCGTCGCTCGCGTCGCGTCGCACGCCCCGCCCCTCGTAGCTGCCGAGGCAACCGGCGACCAGCGCGTGGAACGTCGGACCGACGGCGCCTGAGGCGGCCCGGGCCAGCGTCGCCGACACCAGGCTGATGGCCTGGGGCGAGGCTGCTGGCCCCAACGCGCAGCGCCGCGCCAGCTCGACGAGCACGTCGGCGCGGCCGATGAGCTCGAGCTCCTCGTCGAGCTGCTCGGGGGAGAAGAGATCCGGGGCGCGCGCGACCACGAAGCGATCGAGCTGCGTGGCGAAGAACAGCGCCGCGAAGAGCTTGTCGCGCATCGGCAGATCGCGCCGCGCGAACGTCGAGAACAGCGCGCCGCGCACCTGATCGATCACGCCCCAGTACGGATCGACGACCACCTCGGGCATGTCCTGTGCGATCACGACGCGCGCATGACGCTCGAGCGGCTCCTCTTCGAGCGCCACCGCGTCCTCGTCGGTGAGGAGCCGGCGCGCCACCTCGGGGCACGAGGGCTCGCCGGTCAGCTCGAGGCGCGGCCCGACGCGCGAGAAGCTGCGCGGGTAGGTCGCGCACGCGTCCGGGAGCGCCGGCTCGCCGAGGCGCTGGTGCAGGCCGCACAGCCGTTTCTCGTCGAGGTAGTGGCAGTAGCCGGCGTCGTTGAGCACCATGAGGGCGTGGTGCTCGCGGGTCCGCGCCGCCTCCGGCGCGAGTCGAAAGGCCGCCTCGAAGCGGGCGCGCTCCGCGGCAGGCTCGGCGAGCTGGCCCTGCAAGCGCGCGTAGTGATCCTGGTCGATCTGGATCGCCCAGAACCCACAGCAGGTATCGCTGCACTCGCTGCCGAGGCACGCGAAGCCCTCCATGTAGTGCAGACGTACGACGCGCTCGGGTGCCGGCTCGCTCATCGGCTCGAGAGCCTGCCCGATGAGCCAGGGTCGCCTCCACAGCAATCGACCGACCTCCGCGACCCTCCTCTGGCCGGCCCGTCCGCGGACGGCTGCGCGCACGAGACGATTGTCCCTCCCTGGAGGGCGATCAGGCGCCGCGCTTCTTGACCCCGTCGGAGAAGCTGTGATAAACCCTTACAACCCAACGTGTGCGGAGGACCGTTCGGCCGATGCCCAAGCAGATCCTAGTAGGCGAAGACAGCGTCACCATTCAGCGGGCGCTCGACATCACGTTCGCACGCGAAGACGTCAAGCTCACCCACGTCAAGAATGGCGACGACGCCTTGGCGAAGGCGCGCGACCTCAAGCCGGACCTCATCCTCGTCGACGCGTCGCTGGCCGGAAAGTCCGGCTACGATGTGTGCGCGGCGATCAAGGCCGACGCGGCGCTCGCTGCGACGCCCTGTCTGCTGTTGACGGGCAACTTCTCTCCATATGATGAGGCGCGCGGCCAGAAGTCGGGGGCGGATGGCTACATCGTCAAGCCGTTCGAGACGCAAGCCCTCGTCGAGAAGGTGAACGACGCGATCGCCA
>CAZPEY010000495.1:0-3326 GCA_964585665.1 uncultured Polyangiaceae bacterium
TGCGTGAAGTTCGTCGACAAGGCGCTTGGGCAAGCGGTCGGCCAGCTCTTCGTGCAGCGCCACTTCTCGGATCGCAGCAAGGCGGAGACGCGCCAGATCGTCGAAGGGATCGAGGCGGCGTTCGGGCGCAACCTCGACGGCCTCGCCTGGATGGACGCCGAGACCAAGCGCGCCTCGGCCGACAAGCTGCAGAAGATCGCCAACCAGATCGGCTACCCGGACAAGTGGCTCGACTACTCCAAGCTCACCATCGAGCGCGGTTCTCTCGTCGAGAACCTGCGGCGGGCCGCGGTCTTCGAGCAGAACCGTCAGCTCGCCAAGATCGGCAAGCCCGTCGATCGCAGCGAGTGGCTGATGACCCCGGCGATGGTCAACGCGTACTACGATCCATCGATGAACATGATGGTGTTTCCCGCGGGCATCCTGCAGGGCGCCTTCTACGACGAGCGCGCCCACCGGGCCGTCAACTATGGCGCCGTCGGCATGGTGATGGGACACGAGCTGACGCATGGCTTCGACGACGAGGGGCGGCAGTTCGACGGCAACGGCAACCTGCGCGACTGGTGGTCGAAGGCCTCGGGCGGCGAGTTCGAGAAGCGCGCGCAGTGTGTCGTCGATCAGTACGCCAGCTACGTGCCGATCGACGACAAGCACCTCAACGGCAAGCTGACGCTCGGGGAGAACATCGCCGACATCGGCGGGATCAAGCTGGCCTTCTCGGCGTATCGAGCGCAGCGGCAGGGACCGGCGCAGAAGGTCACGGCCAACTTCACCGACGAGCAGCTCTTCTGGATCGGCTACGCGCAGGCGTGGTGCGGCAAGCGGCGCGACGAGGAGGAGCGGATGCGCGTGCTCACGGATCCGCACTCGCCGCCGCGCTTCCGCGTCAACGGCCCGCTTTCGGACAACCCCGAGTTCGCCGCGTCCTTCCAGTGCGCACCGGGCAGCAAGATGGCGCCGCAGAACGCCTGCCGCGTCTGGTAGCGTGCGCGTCGCGGTCCTCCTCCTGGTCGCTGCAGCGACGGCGTGCGCCGATCGCAGCGACGGTGCGAACCCGAACCCCGAGTGTCATCCGCTGGCGACGTCGCCGGGGGGCTGCGCCCTGCCGTGGCCGTCCTCGCACTTCGAGCGCGCCGATCCTTCGACGGTGACTGGCTACCGCCTGGCGATCCCGCGCGGCCTGCTGCCGCCTGGCCCGTCGGGTCTGCCGATGGATCCGGCGCGGCTCAACCAGCGCGACGGGTTCTCGCCTGCCTCGACCCTGCTCGTGCACTTCGCGCAGGCGATCGATCCCGCGCAGCTGCCGAGCGAGCTCGCGCCGCTGCGCTCCCTCGAGGTCGACTCCCCGGTGCAGCTGCTCGACGCGCAGACCGGCCAGCGCGTGCTGCTGTTCGCCGAGCTCGACGCCAACGCCAGCGATCCAACCGATCAGGCGCTGTTGATTCATCCGCTCGCTCGCCTGGCGCCGAACCGCCACTACCTCGTCGCGCTGCGAGGTCTGCGCGACCGCAGCGGCGCGCCGGTCAGGAGCGCGCCGTTCGAGGCGCTCCGCCGCGGCGAGGTCACGACACCGAACCTGTTTGCCGAGTTCGACAAGTACCTTGACCTCTTCGTCCGGCTCGAATCGGCCGGCATCCCGCGCGACGCGCTCAGCTTCGCCTGGGACTTTCACACCGGCAGCGATGAGCAGCTCGTCGCCAACCTGCTCAAGATGCGAGACGAGGCGCTGCCGGCCTGGGGCGCCGAGAAGCTCGGCTACGACGTCGCCTTGACCGACGCGACCGATGAGCACCTGTGGTTCGAGCTACAGGGCACGTTCGAGGTCCCCACCTACCTCACCGACGACAGCGACGACGGCATCCTGATCGTCGACGGCGAGGGGCGGCCGCAGCGCCGCGGCGTGCAGCGCTTTCCGCTGACCATCCACGTCCCGCGCTGCGCCGAGACGGCCACGCAGCCTCTGCCCGTGATGGTGTTTGGCCACGGGCTGTTTGGTGCCGCTGCCAGTGAGATGAACTCGGGGTATCAGCGCCGGGTCATCGACGAGCTGTGCATGATCCAGATCGGCACGGACTGGATCGGCATGTCGAGCGTCGACGGTCCGGCGGTGGCGACCGAGGTCGTGCCCGACTTCACCAACCTGCCGCGCATCACCGATCGGCTGCAGCAGGCGCAGCTCAACTTCGTGGTGCTGGCGCGCCTCGGCCGCGATCTGCTCAAGCGCGATCCGCGCATGCGCGTCGGCGACCGGCCGATCACCGACGGCAAGCAGCTCTACTACTACGGCATCTCGCAGGGGGGCATCGAGGGCGGTACGCTGCTCGCGCTCAGCCCCGACCTCCAGCGCGGCGCGCTCAACGTCGGCGGCGGCAACTACTCGCTGATGGTGATGCGCTCGGTCGACTTTCGCACCTTCAAGCAGCTCCTCAACCTGACCTATCCGTCGCAGCGCGATCAGCAACTCCTCGTCGCCTTGAGCCAGAGCTTCTGGGACTTCTCCGATCCGATCAGCTTCGCCGAGCGCGTGCGCCGGAGACCGTTGCCCGATCTCGACGGCGCTCCGCTGCCGGCGCGGCCGCTGGTCCTCCAAGAGGCGATCGGCGACTCGCAGGTGCCGAACCTGGCGACGCGGCTTCTCGCTCGCTCGTATGGGCTGCCGCTGCTGCAGCCTGCCGTCGAGGAGGTGCCGCAGCTCGGGACGATCGAGGTGCCGAGCGAGGCGGCCTATGTGCAGTGGGATGTCGCGCCGCAGCCGCTGCCCGGCCTCGGCAACACGCCGCCCGACGCCGACAACGGCGCGCACGGCGCGATCCGCAAGCTGCCGGCGCTCGTCGAGCAGCTCCGGCGGTTCTTCCGTCCCGATGGGCTCGTCGAGAACACCTGCGATGGCGCCTGTCGCTTCCCTGGCGCTTCGGAGTAGCCATGCCCGGTACGATTCTTCGCCACGATCGCGGTGCGATCGCGATCCTCACGCTGTCCAACCCGGACAAGCGCAACGCCCTCGATCCGACCCTGCTCGGAGAGCTGGTCAATCAGCTTGACCAACTAGCGTCGAGCGATCGCCGCGCCGTCGTCTTGACGGGCGAGGGCGATCGCGCGTTCTCGGCCGGCTACGATCTCGGCGCGCTCGACGGCAGCGAGACCACCGCGCAGTCGGTGTACAGCCGCGCCATCGACGCGGTGATCGCCTCCCCGCTGCCGATCGTCGCCGCGCTCAACGGCCTCGCCGTTGGCGGTGGTTGCGAGCTCGCGGCGTCCTGCGATCTGCGCGTCGCGCACGCCGGGGTGACGCTGCGCATGCCCCCGGTGCGCCTCGGCATCATCTA
>CAZPEY010000496.1:0-3314 GCA_964585665.1 uncultured Polyangiaceae bacterium
GAGTTCCGCGAGGGCATGAACGAGGAGTTCGCGCGCGTCTATCACGACCTCGAGCAGGGCGTGACGCCGCTGGCCTACCTCAACGCCAACCTGCCGATCCCGTCGTTCATGAAGCGCGACAAGGCGCGCGTTCGCATGGTGGAGATGATCAGCAAGATCATCCAGGCACGCCGCAAGTCGAACACCGAGGGGCAGGACTTCCTGCAGACGCTGATGGAGGCGCGCTACACCGACGGACGGGCGCTGACCGAGCACGAGATCACCGGCCTGCTCCTCGCGGGCATGTTCGCCGGCCACCACACCTCGTCGGTGACGACGGCGTGGGGGCTCATCGAGCTGCTGCGCAATCGCCACGAGCTCAACCGCGTCGTCGAGGAGATCGATCGCGTCTTCGCCAACCAGCCCGTGTCGCATGCGGCGCTGCGCGAGCTGACGGTCACTGAGAACGTCGTCAAGGAGGCGCTGCGCCTGCACCCGCCGCTGTTCATGCTGGTGCGCGTCTGCGTCAAGGACTTCATCTACAAGGACTACTTCATCCCGGCCGGGACGTGGATCGTCGTCTCTCCGACGGTCGCGCACCGGATCCCCGAGGTGTTCGCCGATCCGGACAAGTTCGATCCGGATCGCTTCGCGCCGCCGCGGGAAGAGGACAAGCGCGACTTCGCCTACATCGCCTTCGGCGGTGGGCGCCACAAGTGCCTCGGCAACGCGTTCGCGATCCTGCAGATCAAGGCGATCCTGGCGATGCTCCTCGGGCAGTACGAGTTCGACCTCGCCGGCGATCAGATCGCCGACGACTTCCACGGCCTCGTCATCGGTCCCAAGACTCCGTGCCGCGTGCGCTATCGCAAGCGCGCCAACCCGAGCATCACGATCGCGGGCGGGGAAGAGCTGCGCAAGATCGCGACGCAGACGGCGGCCGATGCGGCGGCGCAGGCGGGGTGCCCCGTCGATCACACGACGCAGGCGCAGGTCGCCGCAGGCGCCGCCAAGTGCCCGGTCGATCACACCGCGCTGGCGGCAGCGGCGGGCGTCGAGGCCAAGAGCAGCGACGCCAAGCCCGCCAAGGGCAAGGCGGCCAAGGAGAAGCCGGCGGCCGAGACGCCTCCGGCCGCGCAGAAGCCGGTGCGCCTGTCGATCCGCCTCGACACCGATCTGTGCCAGGGCCACGCGATGTGCGTCGGCGAGTGCCCCGAGGTGTTCGAGATCGGGGAGAACGGGAAGGTCCGCGCCAAGACCTACAACCCGCCCGTCGAGCTCAACGACAAGGTGCGGGCGGCCGAGAAGTTCTGCCCGACGCGGACCATCCGCGTGCGCGAGATCGAGATCAAGTAGCGATGGAGTCGGACGTGGTGCGCCGCTCCGCCAAGCAGCAGGTGCGCGAGGCGCGGCGTGATGTACATCGCACGCTGCTCATCGAGGCGGCCGAGCGCGTCTTTGCCGAGCGCGGCTACGAAAAGACGCGCATGCAGGATCTCGCGGCCGAGAGCGGTCTGGCGATGGCGACGGTGTACGGGATCGTGTCGAGCAAGGAGGAGCTTTACGCCGAGGTGCACCGCACCCGCGGGCGCGCCATGCTCGAAGCGGCGATCCAGGCGACGGTCGGCGTCGGCAGCGCGTTCGAGGCCTTCCTCGCCGGGATCGGCGCGTACACCGAGTTTCTCGTCGGGCACCAGCACTACCTGCGGCTGCACCTGCACGAGAGCCAGCCGTGGGCTGTGCAGCCGCGGTTCGTCACCGAGGAGCAGGCGAGCCTGTGGCGCGAGGGTCTCCTGCTCACCACCGAGGTGCTGCGCGCGGCGATCGCCGAGGGCAGCGTGGTCGACGAGAACCCGACCGTGCTGGCGCGCCTGATGATCGCCGCGCACCAGGTGTTCCTGGCCGAGTGGGTCGCGCAGGGAATGACCGAAGCGCCGGCGCAGCTCGTCGCGCGCATGCAGGCGCATGCGGAGCGAGCCTTCGGGACGAGCAAGCGGAAGCGTGGTGGGGGGCGGGGCTGAGCCGCGAGCGCGGCGCCCGACCTACTTTGCGTAGGTGCTGACGTTCTGGCAGGGCAGGTCGGAGTCGACGCCGCCCCAGATCTTTTCGACCGAGCGGTGGGTCGGACCCCAGCCCGCGCCCTTCTTGTCCTGCTGAATCATCTCGACCACGCGGCGACACTCGCCCTTCTCCTTGTAGCTCGCCTCGGCCTGGGCCACCCGGTGGGTGACGATGCCGAGGCCGTTCTTGCGCAGCTCCCAGCTCATTGGCGCGGCGACGGCGATCGCGCTCTTGCCGAGCACCGCCTTCATCCCTGCCTCGAGGCCGGGCTCCTTGTCGAGCAGGCCGCGCGCGCCGAGCCGGTTACCCCACTTCTTGACCACTGCGTCGCGGTCCGCGGCGGTGATGTTGAGCTCGATCGTGCCCGACGAGATCGCCTGGTTCTCCTGCTGGACGGTGGCGTAGGTCGTGATCTTCACCTTGTGCTTGCCGGGCTCCATCATGGACACGAGGTAGACGAACTTGCGGGTCATCTCCGGCATGTCCTTGGCGTCGTCGGCGTTGGCGGGGACGAGGGTCAGGCTCCAGCTCGTGAGCTTGAGCGCCTCGTCCTTGGAGAGCTTGTCCTGCACCCGGCGCGTCACCTTGCCGTCGTCGACCGACAGCTCGGTGTCGTAGTACGTGTCGCTCGTGTCCTTGCCGCCGCCCATCTCGGCCATCGAGTTGCGCATCGACTGCTTCAAGTAGACGCGAGCATAGACGCCGTCGCTGAGCGACTTGAACGAGGTGACGAGGTCGCCCTCGTTGTCATGGCCCTTCTTCATCTTGACCTTGCCGAAGACGATCTTCTCGACGTTGGCCTTGTGGATCTTCGTCGTCACGCCGTCGTCGGGCAGGATCTCGAAGCGCTGCTTGTCGTAGAAGTTCATGCCGGCGGCGAGCTTCTTCTTGCCCTCGGCGTCCATCGCGTAGGTGAACTTGCCCGCGGCGGCGAGCTTCGGCCCCTGGTCGCCATAGCTCGGCAGGAAGATCAGGAACGCCTCCCAGGGCGTGTTGCCGCTCTTGAACTTGACGGCCTGCTGCATCCACAGCGTCGTCAATCCCTTGTCGGCGATGGTCTGCTTGCCGTTGAACGACAAGGTCTTGGTGAGCTCCTCGTCGCCCTTCTGCAGCTTCTCGAGCAGCTCGTCGCTGGCCTGCAGCGTCTTCTCGTAGGTGTTGGTGCCGGGCTTCTCGTAGCGGCTCGGGAAGATCGAGCCGCTGAGCTCGATGATCGGCTTCTCGTCGGCGAGGTTCTTGGCGATCACGAACACGTACTTGCCGCTGCTCGGCAC
>CAZPEY010000497.1:0-3300 GCA_964585665.1 uncultured Polyangiaceae bacterium
CCAGGCCGAAGTCGAGGATGACCACTCGCCCCGGGCCGGTGACGAGGACGTTGCTCGGCTTGATGTCGCGATGGACCTTGCCGCGCCGATGCAGCTCGGCGAGCCCTGCGGCGAGCTGCGCGAGCGCGCCGCGCAGGCGCGCCTCGTCGTAGCGCGGCAGCATCGGTGGCGGCTCGAGCGCCGGCTCGGTGTCGCCGCTCCAGACCACGTCCTCCTGCTCGTCGCTCCCGCCGAGCGGACGCGGCCGCACCCACTGAACGAGGCTCTCGCCCTCGACGAGCTCCATGGTGAAGAACCACTGCTGCTCACTCGACTGCAGCTCGAACAGGGTCACCAGGTTGGGGTGCTCGATCCCCTGCAGGGCGCGAAACTCGGCCTTGAAGCGGAGGAGCGCTTGCGCGTCGAGCGACTTGACCGTCTTGAGCGCGACGCGCACCTGTCGCTCGCGATCGAGCGCTTCGTAGACGACGCCCATCCCTCCAACCCCGAGGCACCGCAGGATCTGGAAGCGCGAGGTGCCGCGAAACGGGGCGGTGAGCTCGTCGTTCACGGACTTTGGGTGGAAGGGGTCAGGCGGGCTTCTTGGTAGTCGCGAAGTTCTTGCCGTCCTCGATCGTCGCGGTCACGGAGAGCGACGACTTCTGCGGCGCTTCGACCTCGATGTCCTCGAAGTGGAAGAACTGGGCCTCGACGCGCTGCGCGTTGACGTCGAGCAGGACGTAGCCACGTCGATAGACATCGACGAACTTGGTCCAGGTGTTGAGCGCCACCGCGTCCATCGCGATCTGCTGGAGGTCCTTGCTCAGGCCCGGCGAGGTCACCGCCGGAACAACGAGCTCGACGGCTCGGCTGCCCTGCCCGGTCGTCGCGTTGTACTTGCTCGGATCCATCGGATCGGGCGTCAGGTCATGCACCCACGACGAGTGGATGTCGCCGGTCAGCACGACGACGTTCTTGCCGCCGGCCGTCATCGCGTCGAGGAAGCGCTCGCGCGCCTTGGGATAGCCGTCCCACGCGTCGGTGTTGAGGAACTGTGGGAGCTGCCCCATCATCACCTGCTGACCGACGACGCGCCACTTGGCGGTGGAGGTCGAGAGCTGCTCCTTGAGCCAGGCCTCTTGATCGGCGCCGAGGAGCTGCCGCGTGTCCGAGTTCAGCTCCGGCGACGCCGGATCGGTGAGCTGAAGCTCGCGCCCCCAGATGCGCGTGTCGAGCAGGACCAGGTCGAGGAGGCCCCCCATCTTGAAGGTGCGGTAGATCTTGAGCGGATCGGCCTCGTCGCGAATCGGGATCCACTCGCGGTAGACGCGCGCCGCGACCTGCTTGCGCGTCGCCCAGTCGCCCTCGCCGGTGTTGTGGTTGTCGGCGCCATCCTTGTACGAGTTGTTGGCGAACTCGTGATCGTCCCAGATCGCGATCATTGGGAAGGCCGCGTGCAGCGACGCCAGGTTCGGGTCGCGCCGATACTGCGAATAGCGGGTCCGGTAGTCCTCGAGGGACAGGATCTCGTGGGTCGGCTCGTAGGGCCGGATCATCCCGTACTCGTTGCTCCCGTACTCATAGATGTAGTCCCCGAGGTGGATGATCGCGTCGAGATCGTCGCGCTCGGACAGCTCCCGATAGGAGTGGAAGAAGCCGTGCGCGAGGCTCGAGCACGACACCAGTCCGAAGCGGACCTGCGTCGCGCCTGCCGCTGGCAACGTGCGCGTCCGTCCGGTCATCGAGGTCTCGCCGAGAGCGGTGAAGCGGTAGTAGTAGGTCGTAGCGGCCGAGAGCCCGGTGACGTCGAGCTTGACGCAGTAGTCCTTGTCCGGCAGCGCCATCGCGGTGCCCGACTTGACGATGGTCTTGAACTTCTCGTCGCTGGCGAGCTGCCATTCGACCGACGTCGCGGCGGTCGCGGTCGAGACACGCGTCCACAGGATCACGGCGTCAGCGAGCGGATCGCCCGAGGCGACGCCGTGCACGAAGATGTTGTAGACCTTGGTCTGCGTGCCACCGCACGCCATCTGCCAAGGCAGCAACGCGACCGAGAGACCAGCCGCCGAACCCTGAAGGAAGCCACGCCGCGAGATCGTCATGGCGATCGGATACCACAACGCGCCCTGGCGGCCCATCTCTAGAAGCAGCCGTGGCCGGCCTTCCAGAGCAGCCGTCGGCGAAGGAGCGAGGGGCGCCGGCCTCTCGAAGGATCGCGGCCCGTAAGGCGGGCCGCGCCCCTCTACGACCGGCGCTCGCCCGCTCGCCGAATGCTGCGCTGCAAAAGAATGCGGACCCGGTTCCAGTTCCGGTTCCAGTTCCAGTCCCGGCCCCATCAACCGAGTCGGTGGGCGGCGGTTCCTGCTCTCGGGCACGAGGACGGCGGCTCGGTCTCTGTAGGGGACGCAGGGTGTCCGTCCGCCCGCGCGCAGTTTCGCAGCGGGCCCGCACCGGCACAGCGCCCAAGCGAGCGCCACAGCGACGAGCCAGCACCCTCGCGCTCTCCCCACCGCCGCGAGGAAATTGCCGAGCACGGACGGACGGACACCCTGCGTCCCCGGCCTGCAGCCCTCCGCCGTCCCCGCGCCGCCCGCAAGACGCCGCCCCACCCGCCGCGAGGCCCCGCCGATGCAGTTGCGCTCCCGCCGCCAAGTGCGCTAAGCGCTGTCGATGTCCTCGCCCCGCCCTCCTGCCCGCCCCGAAGTCCTGGCGCCCGCCGGGGATCGCGCCGCGCTCGAGGCCGCGGTGCACGCGGGCGCCGACGCGGTCTACTTCGGCCTTCAGGCCTTCAACGCCCGCGCCCGCGCGACCAACTTCGACGCCGGCGCGCTCGCCGACACGATGGCGTACCTGCATCGCCACGGGCGGCGCGGCTATGTCACGCTCAACACCCTGCTGTTCGACGACGAGCTGCCGCTGGTGATCCAGGCGATCGAGGCCTGCGCCGCGGCCGCCGTCGATGCGGTGATCGTCCAGGATCTGGCCGTGGTCACGCTCTGCCGAGCGATCGCCCCGAGCCTGCCCGTACACGCCTCGACGCAGATGACCTGCACCGATGCCGGCGCAGTGGCGCTCGCGGCCTCCCTCGGCGCCGAGCGCGTGATCCTGGCGCGCGAGCTGTCCGTCGACGAGATCGGCGCGATCGCTCGCCAGAGCCCGATCGAGATCGAAGTGTTCGTGCACGGCGCGCTGTGCATCGCCTACTCCGGGCAGTGCTTGACGGCCGAGGCGATCGGCGGCCGCTCGGCCAACCGCGGCGCCTGCGCGCAAGCCTGCCGCCTGCCGTACGAGCTGCTGGTCGATGGACACATACATCCAACC
>CAZPEY010000498.1:0-3291 GCA_964585665.1 uncultured Polyangiaceae bacterium
ATCCAGCGACCGCCTCGAGCGGCGGCGTCGAGCCGAGCGCCCCCGCCGCGCCGGCGCCGCCACCGCCCGCGCCCGCGCCACGCGCGACGCCCCACCCGCCGGGGACGATCCTGCAGTCCGAGCTTTTCAGCATCCTCGACACCAGCCCCGGAGTCTTCCTGTCCCACATCGACGCCGAGCCGCGGCTGGTCGGCGGACGCTTCGCCGGATGGGTGATCCGTCGCTTCTTTGCCGACGACGCGCGCTTCGTCGACTCGCCGCTGCGGCCGGGCGACATCGTGCTCCGCGTCAACGGCTCGACCCTCGAGCGGCCCGATCAGCTCGGCGCGCTGTGGACTCGCTTGCGCGCCGCCCCGGCGCTCGAGGTGGAGATCAACCGCGCCGGCGTGGTCACCGTCTGGCGTTGGCCGATCGTCGCCGACGGTACTGCGCCTATTCGTTGAGGCGCCGCGGCCGACGCGCTAAAGTGGCGCGATGATCCCGTACGCTCAGCTTTGTGCTGCCCTGGCCGGTGCTCCGGCGGGAGCGGTCCCGATGCCCGTGCCGGCGACGACCTCGGCGCCTACCCCCGTCGCTGCCGCGCCCGCTGCGCCCGCCTACCACGAGCCCGCCGATCTCTCGGAGAACACGATCACCAACCTCAACGTCGCGGCCGCCAGCGACGGCGACGGAGAGCTGGAGATCGGCGAAGAAGAGATCGCCGACGAAGAGTGACCGGCTCCGCGTGACCGCTCCCACCGTCCGTCGACGCTACCACCCGACCGCAGCCGAGGTCGGGGTGAGCGAAGAGCCGCTCCGACCACCCCAGCCCGCCGAGGTCGTGGTCGAGCTCGAGGCCCTCGCGCACGGCGTGCTGTCCGTCGGTGCGGAGGCGTTCGGCCGCGTCGTCGCGACCGGCGAGCTCGCCACCGACTGGCTCCACAAGCTCGTCGTCCTGCCTCGGCTGCTGCCGTGCGGGGAGTGCGACGCCTGTCGCCGTGGAGCCCTGCTCCGCTGCCCGGGGGCGGTCGGTCCGGAGGGCGCGGTCAGCCACCGCACCGTGCCAGCCCGCTTCCTGCTCGCTCCGCTCCGCGCCGCGGAGCGACCGCCGCCATCGCTGCTCTTCCTCGTCGATGCCCTGTCGACGCCCTACGCGGGCCTCGTCCGCGCCGGGCTGCAGGCCGGCGATCCGCTCGTCGTCCTCGGCGACAACCCGCGCGCGGCCGCGGCGCGCCTCCTCGGCGAGCACCTCGGGGCGCGCCTGGTCGACGTCGCCGAGAGTGGGGCGCTGCCCGCCCGGCGGATCGTCGCCACCACCCGGGTCGAGGCGAGCCAGGCCGTCTCGGTCGCGCAGCCCGGCGACTGGCTGGTGCTCCTCGACGATGGGGCGCAACCGACGCAGGCGTCGACGCTGCCGGAGGTCGACCTCACGATCGTCCGGCAGGGGCCTGCCCACCCGGATCTGCTCCCCGAGCTCGACGCCCTCGTCGCGGGTGGGGCGCTGCGCCTCGACGGCCTCGACCAGCAGTTTCCCCTCGAGGCGCTGCTCGGCACCTCGGGGGCGCCGCTGCTGCGCTGGGCGACGCTGCCCACGCTGCCGCGTTGACAGCGACGGCCGCTATCCCGATACTCCGTCGCCATGTTCGCCGGATTCGTCGCTCGCGACTTCGATGCCTACGAAGCGCGCAAATGGAAATCCAACGTGTTCAACCGCGAGCGCATGGAGGTCAAGCAGAAGCTGCTCGAGCTCGGCCGTGCCATCGAGTCGTCGCTGCGCGACAGCGACGGGGCGCCCCTGGTCGTCGAGGCGTCGGTCGAGCACCCGGCGCACTTCAACCACAAGCAGGTCGAGGCGCAGCACCTCTACTTCTCGCGCAACGAGGGGGCGCGCAAGGAGCTCGACGCGATCCTCAATCGCGAAAAGAGCATGACCTCGATCTTCGACGACCCGTCGCCGCAGCGCAACCACGTCTTCCTCGCGGTGACGCTGCGCGAGGCGGGCGTCGAGCTCGCGCTGCGGCTGCACCCGGACGCAAAGATCGATCGCCAGAACTTCGAGCGGAAGCTCGCCGATCACTTCGAGCGCGAGAAGGCCGAGTATCTCGTCAAGCAGCTTGACGGGTTCTCCTTCGGCGTCGGTGACGAGGCGCGCGCCGCCCAGGCCGTCGACGCACCCTACCTCGAGCAGCTACTGCAGCGACTCGCCGCGCCGCCGCCGGCGCTCCAGGCTCCGTCGCTGTTCGAGGTCGTCCGTCGCTTCGAGCGCGCGCAGGCCATCGACGCGGGCGCGGGCTTCGCCGAGCAGGTGGCCGAGGGGCTCAGGCACCTCTTGCCGCTCTACCACTTCATCGCCTGGAGCCGGTCGAACGACTTCGTGCTGATGCGGGAGCAGCTTCAGAAAGAGAAGCAGCAGCTCCGGCAGCGCGGGCTCGTCAAGAATGACGCCGTCCGCATCGTGCGCGGGATCATGAGCGGCAAAGCGGGCGTGGTTCAGGAGATCGACAGCAAGGGAACGCTGCGTGTGCTGGTCGGCAAGATGGTCGTCAAGCTCGACGCCGAGGACGTCGTCAAGAGCTGAAGGAGCGTGCCCACACCGACGCGTGGGCCTCGGATCCCGTCGCCTCCAGCGACGGCACCCAGCCGACCTTCGCGGGCGACTCGGTCTTCTTCTTCCCCGAGAACGCGAAGAACACGACCAGGATCAGCACCACGACACCGACGGCGATCGCCGCGATGGTCAGGCGCTTCTTGGAGTTGTCGACCTCGGCGAGCATGTCGTCCTCGCTCATCCGATCGCCCTTGATCGCCGGGCCGGTGGGCGGCTTGATGGTCGCCATCGCCTGCGTCGATCCGGTGCGCAGCGAGAGGCGGTTGACGTCCTCTCCGCTCAGCTCGCTACCCGTGTCGTCCTTGGCCGCCTTGTGCTCGCCGGTGATGCCGATCGGGGCGAGCGGATCGTTGCCGGCGTTCTTCGCTGCGGCCTCGGCCTCGCGTCGAGCCAGCTCCTCTTCGATCTCGCCGCGCTTGAACCACGCGGTCTCACGAAAGCCGCCCTTCTGACCTCCCTTGTCGGGTGCGCTCTGCGGCTTCGCCGCCGGCTTGGCCGGGCTCGGCTTGGCGGGCTCGGCGGGCGCCGCGGGTGGCTTCTGGGCCTGCGCCGCCGCCTCGGCCGCGGCCCGCTTCTGCGCCGCCTCTGCCTCGGCCTGCTGCGCCGCCTGCTTCTGGGCCTGCGCCGCCGCCTCGGCCGCGGCCCGCTTCTGCGCCGCCTCCGCCTCGGCCTGCTGCGCCGCCTGCTTCTGGGCCTGCGCCTTG
>CAZPEY010000499.1:0-148 GCA_964585665.1 uncultured Polyangiaceae bacterium
ATCTACGTTCCGCCGCCGTTCGCGGCCGACGCGATCCTCGAGGCGATCGCGGCCGAGCTGCCGCTCGTGGTGTGCATCACCGAGGGCATCCCGACGCTCGACATGGTCAAGGTCGGCCGAGTCCTCCGCTCGCAGACCAAGACGCGCC
>CAZPEY010000499.1:158-1281 GCA_964585665.1 uncultured Polyangiaceae bacterium
AGGAGGGCAAGGTCGGCGTCGTGTCGCGCTCGGGCACGCTCACCTACGAGGCCGTGCACCAGCTCACGGCGCTCGGGATCGGCCAGTCGACCTGCATCGGCATCGGCGGCGATCCGGTCAAGGGCATGGACTTCATCGACGCGCTCAAGCTCTTCGCCGAGGATCCGGGCACCGAGGCGGTGCTGATGATGGGCGAGATCGGCGGCAACTCCGAGGAGCAGGCGGCGGCGTGGGCCAAGGCCAACCTCGGCAAGCCCATGGCGGCGTTCATCGCCGGTCAGACGGCGCCGCCGGGCAAGCGTATGGGGCACGCCGGAGCGATCATCTCGGGCGGACAGGGCGCGGCCAAGGACAAGATCGCGGCGCTCGAGGCCGCCGGCATCCCGGTGGCGCGCACGCCCGCCGAGATGGGCACGACGCTGCAGCGGGTCTACAACCCCCACGAAATCGTTTACCTATAAAGGAACTTCTACATGGCAATCGAACGTACCTTCTCGATCATCAAGCCGGACGCGGTGCGCGCCGGCAAGGCCGGCTCCGTGCTGCAGCACCTCATCGACGGCGGCCTCAAGCCCGTTGCGCTCAAGATGATGTGGATGTCCGAGGCGCAGGCCGCGGGCTTCTACTACGTCCACAAGGAGCGTCCCTTCTTCAAGGACCTCGTCTCGTTCATGACCTCCGGCCCGTGCATCGTCCAGGTGCTTGAGGGTGAGAACGCGATCCTGCGCAACCGTGAGCTGATGGGCGCGACCGATCCGAAGAAGGCGGCGCCGGGCACGATCCGCGCCCTCTACGGCGCCAACATCGAGAACAACGCGGCGCACGGCTCCGACGGGCCCGAGACCGCCAAGTTCGAGATCAACTTCTTCTTCTCCGGCATCGAGCTGGCCGCCCTCGGCCTGTAGCTCGCCCCCTCCCCGCTCTCGTTCTATACTGCTCGGATGGACGCGCCACCCGAGGAGTCCCACTCCAATCAGGCGATCCTCGCGCTCGCGATCGGCTTCTTCGTCGGGCTGACGACGTTCGGTCCGCAGCCGCGCTGGGGGAACAGCCCGGGCTGGTTCGTGTGGTTCTGGGTCGCGACGCTCGGCATGGCGGGCCTCGGCGGGCGGGCGCTCGCCGA
>CAZPEY010000499.1:1381-3287 GCA_964585665.1 uncultured Polyangiaceae bacterium
TCGCTGACGCCCGAGAGGCCGCCGCCGAAGTAGAGGTTGTAGTCGATCGCGTTGCCGGTGTTGCCGCTGCCGCTGTCGGCGATCGCGTCGCTGCCATCGCTGGCGACGATCAGGTTGTCGACGTAGGCGTTGCCCTGGTTGCGGCTCTGCAGCAGGATCCCGGCGTTGGCCCAGCCGCTCTCGGAGCTCTTGTAGAGGGTGTTGCCGACGATGCTGCAGTCGGCAGCAGCGCCTCCTCCGGCGCCCGTGCCCGAGGAGTAGCCGCCGGTGGCGATGCCGGTGACGCGGTGAAGATAGAGGAAGTTGTTGCGCACGACGATGTTGCGCGTCGCCTTGCCGAAGTGCTCAGACGCGAGCTCGATGCCGAGATCGCAGTCGGTGGCGAGGTTGCGCTCGATCGTGATGGCGGCGCCACCGTCGACGTAGAAGCAGCCCGCGGAGGCGTCGGTGCCGTACGCCGGGTTGCCGACGGACGAGACGTGCTCGGCGCGGTTGCCGACGACCAGGCCGCTGCGCACCCGGTTGACGTCGTCGCTGATCACGTCGTCCTGGGTGCACGCGCTGCACACGTCGGCTTCGAAGCCGATGAAGTCGAAGGCGATGTTGTCGGTGTCGTGGACGTAGTTGCCGACGACGGAGAAGTCGCGCACGTTGCCGTTGAGGACGAGCGCCTCGCTGGCGCCGAGGACGAGGTGGTGGAGCTCGTTGTCGACCAGCGTGATGCGCTCGGTCGGCGTCGTCGAGGTGCCGTAGACCGCCAGGCCATGCGCGCCGCCCGAGGCGCCGTTGCCCTCGGCGGTGATGTCGTGGATGAGGTTGTCGGCGATCACGAGATCGTGGCTGCTGCCGCGCACCCAGATGCCGGCGGGGAAGTTGCCGCTGGCGCCGGCGAGGTTGCGCAGCTCGAAGCCACGCAGCTCGACGAAGCCGCGATCGAGGAACGAGAAGAGGGCCGGCTCGCCTCGGTCAGCTCCGAGGCCCGTGCCGTCGACGATCGGCCGCTCGCCGCACGCCGCCACGATGCGCAGCGGCGCGCTCGCCGTGCCCGAGAGGGTGACCTCGACGAGCTCGTGGTAGGTGCCGGCGCGAACGACGATCGTGTCTCCGGCCGAGGCGCGGCTGAGCGCCTTGTTGATCGAGGCGAGCGGTGCGGCGGCGGTGCCAGCCGCGTTGTCGTCTCCATCGGGCGAGACCACGAGGTCGGCGAGCGCCGGATCGCAGCCGGTCGCGCTGGCCGGAAGGTCGGTCGCCGCGCCCCACAGATCGCCGCCACCGAGCGTCGACAGATCCCCGCCGGTCGACCCGACCAGATCGCCTGCTGGTCGACCAAGATCGGCGCTGCCGTGGCTCGCCCCGTCGGAGCAAGCCACCGCGAACACCATGAAGGAGACGAAGAGTCGTCGGGCCAGGTCCCACCTCCAGCGTGCCGCAGGGCTGACGCCCTAGGGTCACATCCGCTATTCTGCACGGGTGAAGGCCGGAGTCATCGTCGCAGTGGGCTACTTCTTGACCGTGGTGATCTTCGGGCTGCCGATGGGCGGGGACACGGGACCGGGGACGTTCGCGGCGCTGTGGGCGCTGACGCTCGCGCAGCTCGGCTGCGCCGGGTGGGCTATGGTGCTGTCGCTGCGTCAATATCGCGAAGATCGTCGTGGGCTCTTCGTCGGGGTGCTGGCGGGGCTGCTCGGCTTCGTCGCCTTCTCGCGGATCTGGATGCTCTCGTGACCGACGCTGCGGGGCTCGAGCTTGGCCTCGTACACCGGCAGCGGGGCCAGCGCGCGCTGTGGTTTGGCCTCGGCCTCGCAATGCTGAACGTCGGCGTGTGGTTCTGGTGGCTGTCGAGCCAGACGGCCTTTCTCCCCTACTGCGCGCTGGCGCTGGCGCAGGCGGGGACCGGCGTCGTCGC
>CAZPEY010000500.1:0-3237 GCA_964585665.1 uncultured Polyangiaceae bacterium
CACGGCGAGTGCTTCGTGGAGATCGGCGACGGCAAGGCCGGGTTCGGCGGCGGTGACTTCTATGCCGAGCCCAAGCCCAACGTGAGGGTGCGAGCACCGAGCTGGCGCTGGCACCTCGGCAAGGTGCTGTTCGAGAAGTCGTGGCTGTACACAAGGCTGTAGAGGTGATCGTGAAGCACGACCGTCAAGGCATCCTGCAGCACATCGGACGCACCCCGCTCGTTCCCTTGGAACGGATCGCGCGCGGACTTCCCCTACGCGTGCTGGTCAAGTGCGAGCACCTGAATCCCGGCGGCTCGATCAAGGACCGCATCGCGCTCGCCATCGTGGAGGATGCAGAGGCCCGCGGAACGCTTCGCGCTGGCATGACGCTGGTCGAGGCGACTGCCGGCAACACCGGCGTGGGCCTCGCCCTGGTCGCCGCAGCGCGCGGCTACGGTCTCGTTTGCGTGATGCCCGAGAAGATGTCGGTCGACAAGCGCATTGCGCTCGTTTCGCTCGGCGCGAAGGTCGTGATCACGGCGAACGCCCCGCCAGCGAGCCCGGAGAACTTCCGCAGCGTCGCACGCCGCATGGCCGAGGAGAACGGTTGGTTCCTGACCGACCAGTTCCGCAACCCGGCGAACGTTCGCGTCCACGAGGAGACGACCGGCGCGGAGATCCTCGAGCAGACCAACGGCTGCGTCGGTGCGTTCGTCGCGGGCGCCGGCACGGGCGGCACGTTGACGGGGGTCGGACGTCGGCTGAAGGCCGCGCTTCCCGGCGTTCGCGTGGTGCTCGCCGATCCGGTGGGCTCGTCGCTCGCGGACTGGGTCGAGACCGGCAACCTCGGCGCGGACGGCTCGTACGCCGTGGAGGGGATCGGTGGCAGCGATGTGCCTGAGAACCTGCACCGCGACGTCCTCGACAGCGCCGAGCGCGTTAGTGACGAGGAGAGCTTCGCGATGGTGAAGCGCCTCGTGCGCGAAGAGGGACTCCTCGTCGGCGGTTCGGCGGGCACCAACGTGGTCGCCGCGCTCCGGCTCGCAGCCCGTGGCGACCTCGACGGCCCCGTGGTGACCGTGCTGCCCGACGCATGGGATCGCTATCGCGCCAAGCCCTGGATGCAGGAGTGGGCGTCGTGACCGAGCCCGTCGTCGCCGCCCAGACCTACGCTCACTGGCGAGCGACGACCCTCGGCAACATCACCGAGCGCGTGGAGACGAACGTCGTCTTCGAGCTCCTCGGCTCGCTTTGTGGCAAGCGCGTGCTCGACGTCGGGACCGGCGACGGCACCTACGCGATCGAGGCCGCGGTGCGCGGTGCCATCGTCACGGCGCTCGACCTCGAGCAGGAGATGCTCGACGCAGCCCGTGCGCGTGCTGCCTCGCGCGGAGTCGACGTGACCCTCCGACAGGGGCGCGCCGAACAGTTGCCGTTCGACGATGCCGCCTTCGACGTGGTCATCGCAGTGACCGTGCTCTGCTTCGTGCCGGATGCCCAGCTTGCCGTTCGCGAGATGGCTCGTGTGCTCGTCCCGGGCGGTCGCGTCGTCCTCGGTGAGCTTGGTCGCTTCAGTGTCTGGGCTGCGGAGCGCCGCGTCCGAGGTTGGCTCGGTGCGAGCACGTGGCGACGAGCACAGTTCTGGTCGCGCGGCGAGCTCGAGGGGCTTGCGCGGAGCGCGGGGCTTCACGTGGCCGACGTGCGCGGTTCCGTCTTCTTTCCGCCGAGCGGCCTTGCCGCCCGGCTCGTGGCTCCCGTCGAGCCGTTCCTCACCCGTCTCCATGCCCCGGGCGCAGCGTTCCTCGCGCTCGCGGCGGACAAGCCCGAGTTCCCATCATGAACCCCAGCGACCCCATCTACCTCGACCACAACGCTACGACCCCGCTGCTTCCCGAGATCGTCGACGCGATGCTGCCCTATCTGCGAGAGCACTTCGGCAACCCGTCGAGCGGTCACGTCTACGGCACCCGCGCATGGAGCGCCGTGGCGCATGCGCGCGACCAGGTCGCCGCGCTCCTCGGCTGCGAGGCTGACGAGGTCATCTTCACGTCGGGCGGCACCGAGGCGAACAACCTGGCCATCCGCGGTGCGGCCGAGGCGCTCGAAGGGCGCAGCCACATCGTCACGACGGTCATCGAGCATCCTGCGACGGCGCGCCCGTGTGCCTGGCTCGAGAAGCACGAGCGGAGCGTGACCCGAATCGGGGTCGACCCGGCTGGCCGCGTTCGTGTGAACGAGGCCCGGGAGGCGATCGACGGCGACACCGCCCTAGTCACGGTAATGCACTCGAACAACGAGACCGGCGTGCTTCAGCCGGTTCGCGAACTTGTCGTGCTGGCTCACGCCGCGGGTGCGCTCCTTCACACCGACGCCGCGCAGTCGCTCGGCAAGGTGCCCGTGAACGTGCGCGAGCTCGAGGTCGATCTGCTGTCTGTCGCCGGCCACAAGCTCTACGCGCCCAAGGGCGTCGGCGCCCTGTACATGAAGCGCGGCACGCCGCTCGTTCCGTTCGTGCTCGGAGCGAGTCACGAGCGCGGGCTTCGGCCCGGCACCGAGAACGTCGCCTCCATCGTCGGGCTCGGCGCCGCGTGTGACGCAGTGGGGCGCGACCTGGAAGCAGGGGCCTCACGCATGCGCGCGCTCCGGGACGCGCTGTGGGGGCGTCTCGCTGCCGAGATTCCGGGGCTGGCGCTCAACGGCCATCTCGAGCTGCGCCTGCCCAACACGCTCAACGTCCGCTTCCCGCGAGCCACCGGAGACGCCGTGCTGACCGGCGCGCCGGAGATCGCCGCCTCGACCGGCTCGGCGTGCCACGAGGGCCACGAGAGCGCGTCGGCGGTGATCCTCGCGATGGGCGTCGCGCCCGAGGACGCCCTGGGCTCGGTGCGCCTCACCATCGGACGCGGCACCACGGAGGAAGACGTCGCGCGCGCCGCGGAGGCGCTGGTTCGCTCGTGGCGCGTGAGTCGAGCAGGGTGATTGCGTGCCGGCGAACCCTTTTCCGCGATCGGGCCCGCCGTGTCGGTATGGAGACCTCGATACCCCAAGCCATCTCTACAGGCACCACGTCGCCGCGGACCAGCCCACCCACATTGCCCATCGTTGCCTTGTAAATTCAGGCACATGCCAGTTTGCATGCATAGCTGCATCACGGCTTGATCGACAGATGATTCAGCTGTATCTTTCGCGCCGTGAACGCAACCCGCAACGAGACCGGTCGGTGGCTGATGCTCATCCACCAGATCCCGCCGAAGC
>CAZPEY010000501.1:0-3211 GCA_964585665.1 uncultured Polyangiaceae bacterium
TCGCGCTTCTCCTCGTCGAGACCGAGGTAGCGGATGCCCATGTCCATGGGCGGCTCGCGGTTGGCCCACACCACCTCGCCACGGATCTCCAGCACCTTGCCGAGATCGGGAAAGTTGATCTGCAGATCGATGGTCGTGCCGACCTCCTCGATCTGGGGGGCGGTGATGCAGATCCCGCCGAGCGAGATGTTCTGGATCCGGTGGTACAGCATGACGTCGTCGCCGGAGGCGTAGTCGACGTAGGCGGAGATTTCGTAGCGCGGGAACTCGCGCAACCGGTGGTCACGAGCCATCGGCTAGGAGGGTATCACATGCCGGCAACGAACAGCCAACGCTTGCCATCGTGCTCGAGCTCGAGGCGCTTGTCGCTCTGCTTGCGCTCCCAGCGATCGCCGAGCTCCGTGGCCAGCTGGAACGACGCGTCGTAGCGGATGTCGACCTTGGCGCGGGTCCCCTCGATCTCGACGTTGCGGTACTCGATGTCGTAGCGCAGCGACTTGACCTGGGCGAGGCGCTTGGCGAGCACCGTCTGCAGCCCGTCGTAGCCGTAGTCGTCGTCGGCCTTCGGTGTCCCCGAGTCCTCGAAGTAGGCGGGGCTGGCCAGGGTCAGGAGGAGCGGGGCGTCGCGCTCCTCGAGCGCGCGACGGTACTTTTCGCACACCTCGACGAGCTCGCGGTTGGGCTTGCTGTCGCGCACCGTCGTGCCCGGGATGGTCATCACCGTCGCACAGCCGACGGCGGGGAGGGCGAGGCAGGGGGCGAGGGCGAGGGCGAGCGCGAGGGTCGTCTTCTTCATGGCTCTCACATCTAGTGGCACTGCGACTGTCACGATGAAAGGGAAACGCGAAACGGGCAAAAATCCTTCCTTGGCTAACACGATTGGCCGAAAATGGCGACTTCGTGAAGCCAATCCTCGCCGCTGATGCCTTCTTGCGCCAGTACATCGGCGATCACGGCCGGCAATGGATCGTGGTGCGCAACCTGCGCGGCCGGCGGCTGGTCATCGACTCCAAGCTGCGCCAGCTGCTCGAGCTTTGTGACGGTGAGCACGACGTCGACGATCTGGTGCGCCTGTCGGGGCGGCTCTTCGAGCGGCCGCTGTCGCGCCGCGAGATCGAGGAGCGCCTGCAGCCGCTCGTCGAGGCGGGCTCGATCGTCGACGCCGAGAAGCGCCTGCCTGGCACCTTCCTCCCCGAAGAGCACCGCGGCCTCGAGCCGGTCCAGCTCGACGACGAGCTCGCCGCCGAGCTCCAGCTCTCGGTGCCACCGGGCCTCGGCTTCGACTGCGACGGCTCGGGGAGCTGCTGCAAGCTCTACGACCGCATCGGCCTGTCCAACGAGGACGCGGCCCGCCTCCAGCACCTCTACGCCGGGCAGCACACGCCAGGAGGCCTATACCCGGAGAGCGCGCTGTTCCTGGGCCGGCCGGGGCGCAACCCGCTCGAGTTCGATCTGGCGGTCGTCGACGGTGCGTGCGTCATGCTCAACGCGGACGGCTGGTGCGACGTGCATGCGCGGTTCGGCAAGGACGCCAAGCCCAAGCCCTGCTCGATCTATCCGCTCCGCGACGTGTACTGCGAGGGCAAGCTCGAGATCGGCGTCTCGGTCGAGTGCCGCTGCGTCATCAAGTTCGCAAGCGGGCCCTCCATCGTGCCGCTCGCCGAGGAGGTGCTGGCGCGCCGCAAGGCGCTGCGCACCGTCGAGCGGGTCGCAGCCGAGATCCCGATGCTCCACGATCATATCGTCAAGCGGGTTGACTATCTCGCCTGGCGCGCTGCGGCGCAGCGACGGCTCGCCAAGGCGCGCGATCTCGCCGCCTGGGCGATCGTCGAAGCGGCGCGGGTCGCCGAAGGCGATCTCGGCGAGGACGGCGCGCACCTCAAGGTGCTGCGCGAGTGCGCCGAGCGCATCCGGCTGCTGCTCACCGCCGAGGTCGCCAACGTCGAGCCGATCTACAGCGAGCGAGACTACCAGCGCGGGCACCTGCGCTGGGGGGCGCTCGCGGCGACCCGGCTGTGCGAGCGGCTGGCGACCGGGCGGCTGCCCGCGGCGAGCGAGGCGTGTGAGGGGGAGCGCCTCGCGGCCGAACAGGCGCTCAACATCCACGGCGTGCTGCGCGCTCGATCGGTGGCGGTCGGTCTGTTCGCGCTCGGATTGCGCCTCTACATCGCGCGCGCCGGGCGCAGCGAGCCCCATCCGGATCCGCTGATGCCGGTCTCTGCCGTCGAGTACCTCCACCGCGCCTATGGGATCGGCGCGATCGCCAACAGCCTGCAGGGCGACATCGAGCAGGCGCTCGCGGGACGGTAGCGCGCCGCGCGGCCTCGGCCCCGGCGCCTTGCGCTCGGCCCCCGACTCGTTGCACAGTCCTCGGCTTCCCGCTCCGGCGGCCCACGACTCGAGACGAAGGACACGACAACCAGCATGGGCGACAGGAAGTTCCCCGGTCACATTCAGCTCACCTCGCACCCGACCGACGGCAGCGCGCCGATCCCGATCGTCTGGGGCGCCGCCGACCCGCAGGTCCGCGGGCCGCTCATCGCGACGCTGACCAACCGCGCGCACCGCAACGTCATCGGCACGCACTCGGGCGCCTACGCGATCTACCGGGCCCTGGCGGTGACCGCTGGCAAGCTCGCCCCCGTGCACCGCGCCGACCTGACGAACACCGCGCCCGCCGCCGCCATCGGTCCGTATCCGAGCTGGTCGGATCCGAAGAAGATCGTCTCCATCGATCCCTGGGGCGCGATGGCGACCCAGCTGTTCACCTCCTACTACGACCAGGGCTACGACATCCGCCCGACGCTGGCGGTCACCAAGGCGCACATCAACATGCCCGAGATCGTCGAGGCGATCCGCCTGGGCCGCCTGCAGGTCGACGGCAAGCTGGTCAACGCCGAGGGGGACGTCACGGTGACCAAGGTGGCGATCGAGCCGGTCTGGTACCTGCCCGGCATCGCGGAGCGGTTCGGCGTCTCGGTGCCGGATCTGCGGCGCGGCCTCTTCGAGCACACCGGTGGCATGTTCCCCGAGCTCATCACCCGCTCGGATCTCGAGGTGTTCTTGCCGCCGATCGGTGGCGCGACAATCTACATCTTCGGCGAGCCGCGCGATCTGGCCGACCGCAGCGTCAAGCTCGCGGCGCGCGGCCACGACGAGGGCACGGGCTCCGACGTGGTCGGCTCGGACCTCTGCACCTGTCGACCCTATC
>CAZPEY010000502.1:0-3183 GCA_964585665.1 uncultured Polyangiaceae bacterium
CGTTCAGCGTGCCCGAGCGCATGCCGCGCTCGTGCCCACCACCGTCGATCTGCGCGACGAGACGGACGCGCGGCTTGCGGCGGACGTACAGCGCCCCAACGCCCTTGGGCCCATACATCTTGTGCGCCGAGAGCGAGACGAGATCGGCGCGGCACGCGTTGACGTCGAACGGGATCTTGCCCGCGCCCTGCACCGCATCGATCGCGAAGAGCGCCCCGCCGTCCTTGACGACCTGGCCGATCTCGTTGACCGGATGGATCGAGCCGATCTCGTTGTTGGCCAGCATCACCGAGACGAGGATCGTCTTGTCGGTCATCGCCGCCTTGACCTGCGCTGCCGAGACGCGCCCCTCGCTGTCGACCGGGAGGTACGTGACCTCGAAGCCGTCCTTCTCGAGGCGCTTGCAGCTATCGAGCGTCGCCTTGTGCTCGGTCTGCACGGTGATGATGTGGTTGCCGCGATCCTTGTAGAACTCGGCCGCGCCCTTGAGCGCGAGGTTGATCGCCTCGGTCGCGCCCGACGTCCAGACGATCTCCTTGGCCGAAGCGCCGATCAGCGCAGCGACCTGCTCGCGCGCGATCTCCGTCGCCTGCTCGGCGGTCCAGCCGAACGCGTGGTTGCGGCTCGCCGCGTTGCCGAAGCGCTCGGTGAAATAGGGCAGCATCGCCTCGACGACGCGCGGATCGCACGGCGTCGTCGAGTGGTTGTCGAGAAAGATTGGAAGCTTGAGCGCCATCGTCGTGTCCTCGATCGTCCCTGCCCCGCGCTAGCCGCGGTGCAGTCCAGCGACGAGCAGAGGCTGCTCGCCGTCGCAGTGTCCATTGTGGTTGCAGCCGGCGCACTCGGTCGGCTCGTAGGCCGGCTCGCAGGTCATGCAGCCGGCCAGGTATGCGAGGCTATCTCGCAGCTCGATCTCGAGCGCCGCGAGGCGCTTGATCTGGTCGCGCGTCTCGGCCAGCCGCTCCTCGAAGCGGTGGCGCACCTCTTCCATCGCGGTGCGCGACATGTGCGCCTGCTGCAGCACGCCCGCGAGCAGCTCCTGCACCTGCGGCAGCGAGAAGCCGGCGTCCTGCAGCCGCGAGATCCACTCGACCCGCGTCACCGCCGAGGGCGCGTACAGCCGAAAGCCGCCCTTGGTGCGATGCACCGGGCGCAGCAGCCCCATCTCTTCGTACAGGTGCAGCGCGCGCACCGACTTGCCAGTCAGGCGCGACAGCTCACCGACGCGAATCGGCTGTCCGAGTTGTCCCGAGGTGGTCGCTTCCAGTCCCATCGACTCTAACCCTTACGTGAGAGTTCGAAATCTGGGGTAAATCTGGGACGATCGACTCAGGGAGTCAAGGGAAATCAGACCCTAACGTGAGGTTTTGTATCTAACTGAAACTGATTACTAATTAGTCGACACCGGAGAGGTCGATGCTGCCATCGACCGGGGTGATGCTGAGGTCGCGCGGCTGACCCGCCTTGACGCACACCGGCGGACTGGCCTGCAGGTCGCAAAAGAGCCCGTCACCGCACTCTGACGAGAAGTTGCAGCTCTCTCCCTCGCTCTTCAGCCCCTCGTCCTTGCAGGCTGCGAGCCCAACCACGAGCCCGAACGCGAGCCAGAGCGTGCGGCTAGCTCTCATGGATGATGACGACCAGGTCGCCCTCGTTGACCGGCGTCGCCTCCTTGACCGTGATCTCCGCGACGACGCCGGCGCATGGCGCCTCGATCGGCATCTCCATCTTCATGGACTCGAGGATCACCAGCACATCGCCTTCGTTGACTTCGGCGCCAATCGTGGTCTCGATCTTCCAAACCGTGCCTGTAATGTGCGCTGCTACCTTGGTCTGCTTGGGCATGAGATCCAGCAAGATCGCAAATCGCGCGCGCCTCGTCAATCGTTGCCGGGCCGGAGCGCTGCTGCCGCTCGTGCTCGCGATCTCGTCGCTGTGGCCCGCCACGGCGCGCAGCCACCCCCAGTACTCGCCGGCGTCGATCAACCGCTACCTCAAGGTGGATCTCATCAGCGCCGAGCGCGTGCGCATCGTCTACACCCTGATGATCGGTCCCGGCCCCGCGCTCGCCGAGCGACGCCTCGTCGACGAGGACGCCTCGGGGGAGCTGTCGGACCGGGAGCGCGCCGCGATCGGCGAGCGCGCCCGCCGCGCTGCCGCCCAGAGCCTGCACCTCTGGCTCGACGGCCAGCCCGTCAAGGTCGAGTTCGGCGAGCCGGTTGTCGGCCTGGCCGGACGCGCCGTGACCAGCGAGCCGTTCTCGATCGATCTCGAGGTCGAGCTCCACCCAGGCTGGGGCCGCCATCGCCTCAAGCTAGATGACGAGCTCGCCGCGACGAGCGCCGCCGAGAGCGAGGTGCGGATCGTCGATTCCCCGCGCATCGCGGTGCTCGCGGCCGATCGCGGCGAGCCCACGCCAGGCCGCCGTCAGCTCCAGTTTCTGTTCTCTGGGCCGAAGCGCACGGCGCTCGAAGACCGCTCGGTCACCGTCGAGTGGGAGACGATCGGCAAGCCGCCGATCGTCGCCGATCGCCGGTTGCGCATTGTCTTGGCTGTGGGAGGAGGCGTGCTGCTCGCGGTCTTGCTGGCCGTGCTCGGCCGCCGCTACCGTAGCTGGAAGGGGTAGTTCACCGACTGCGCCGCGCCCTTGAAGGGCGGGAAGCTGGCCGTCTTGACGGCCTTCTCGACGCACGATCCGGTCGGCGTGCCGGCCAGCTCGCCGCCGACGCTGGCGCTCTGGACCTTGCCGCTCTTGCCGATGGTGATCGCGACCATCGCGACGCCCGGCACCTTGTACTGCAGGTAGCAGTTGTAGACCGAGCCCTTGACCTTGCTCATGCCACCGACGATCTGGCCCTTGTCGAGCTGATCGGGCAGGTTGTCGTCGGAGGCCGACTCCTTCTTCTCGGCCTTGGCAGGCTTGGAGTCGGGCGAGGCAGCGTTGAGCAGATCGTCGAGTGCGTCCTTGCCCTTCTTCTTCGGCGCGGGGCTCTCGGCTGCGGGCTTGGACTCGGGCTTCGCCTCGGGCTTGCTCTCCGGAGCGGACGTGGCGACGCCCTTCTCGGTCTTCTTGCCCTTCTCGCCCTTGCCCTTCTTCTCGGCTGTGCCGGCGGGCGCCGCCTCGGTCTTGGCCGCCTCCGGCTTGGTCACTTCGGCCCCAGCGGGCGCAGCAGCAGGCGCAGC
>CAZPEY010000503.1:0-3171 GCA_964585665.1 uncultured Polyangiaceae bacterium
TTCTGCGACGACGGCTCGACGACCGGCATCGCGCTCTCCGGCGGCAGCAGCAACAACCTGCTCGTCTTCTTCAACGGCGGCGGCGCCTGCTGGGACTACCTGACCTGCTACGGGCTCAACACCGCGGCGCACGGCCCGTTCGGGCGCGCCGAGTTCGAGCAGATGTCGAACGGCGATCGCGCCGGATCCATCTTCGATCGCGGTGCCGCGGACAATCCGTTCCGCGACTACACGTTCGTGTTCGTGCCCTACTGCACCGGCGACGTCCACGCGGGCGACAACGTCGTCGAGTACACCGACGGCAACGTCATCAAGACGCATCACCACACCGGCCACGCCAACGCGCGCGCCTTCGTCAAGCGGCTCGCCGCCACCTGGCCGACGCCGGGTAAGCTCGTCGTTTCGGGCGCGAGCGCCGGCGGCTTCGGCGCCGCCTTCAACTACGATCTGTTCCGCAGCTACTGGCCGGAGAACAAGGTCAAGGAGGTTTACTTGATCGACGACTCGGGGCCGCCGCTCGTCGGCGACGCGATCCCGGGAGACTACCGCGACGCCTGGGTGCGGCAGTGGCGCCTCGATCTCATCCTCGACCCCATCTGCGGCGCCGAGTGTCGCGAGGACTTCTCTCTCGCGATCCCGAAGATCGCAGCGCGCTACCCGAACGATCGGATGGCGCTCCTGAGCTCTCTGCAGGATCAGACGATCCGCACCTACTTCCAGCTCTCACCGAGCGATTTCTCGTCGGAGCTGCAGAAGATGGCGACGATGCGCATCGACCCGATCGCGCACTTCCGCTACTTCTTCGTCGACGGCAAGAGCCACACGATGCTCGGCCACATCGGCGACTTTCAGCAGCGCGACGAGTCGCTGTGGCACTGGCTCTTCCAGGCGGTCAACGCCGACCCGGCCTGGAAGAGCCTCCAGCCCGAGGACTGATCCTTACAGCGTCTCCCAGAACGCGCACTTGCCGCCGCGCAGACCGGTCGCGCTCTTGATCTGCAGATCGAGCACGAGGTGGGCCTCCTGCGCGTCGAACAGCGGCCAGGCGACCGCGCCATCGCCGTTCGGATCCGCCGCCTCGGCCATGCGACTCCAGTAGCCCATCATCGACGTCGAGAGTCCCTGCTCTTGGGCGTCGAGCACGATGCCCCACGACGAAGTGCCGAATACGAACGGCACCTCGGAGCTGTGGAACGCGCCCGCGCCCGGAAACAGCGGCGACGACGGCGCGCGATCGAACGAGTAGAAGTACACCTTGCTACCGAGTTTGGCGAAGCTCTGGGCCAGACCGCGCTGCGGGCAGAAGTACCAGACGTCGGTGAGCGCTGCGATCGCGGCCTGCTGCGCATCGGCGTAGCTGCTCGCGGGGTACTGCGCGAGGACGGCGGCGCCCTTGTCCTGGAAGATGCCGTTCATCAGCTCGGCATACGACGTCGCGTCGGTGACTGCCGGCAAGAAGCCCATGCCGAAGTCGAAGCCCGCCTCGTCGTGGTTGGCGCCCATCAGCACCGGCACGTCGTTGGCGAGCTTGCTGGTCTTGAGCGTGACGTACGGATCTTCGGTGAGGTTCCAGCCGTCGATGCTCGGGTAGAAGCCGCCGTTCGAGCCCGCCTGCAGGATCTCGGCGAACGACTTGCCGCGCAGGCACGCAAGGTCGGTGCAGCCGAGCGTCTCGGCGAGCTTGGCGGACGTGGCGACGACCTCGTCCTTGGGACCGACGCTGCAGGTGCCGCTCTCGAGGATGGCGCGCGCGAACAGCCCCTTGCTGCGCGCGGACGCCAGGTGCAGGCAGGTGCTGTTGGCGCCTGCCGACTCGCCGAACAGGGTCACCGTCTTCGGGTCGCCACCGAAGGCGGCGATGTTGCGCTGCACCCACTCGAGCGCCGCGCGCTGGTCTTCGAGCGCGTAGTTGCCGCTCGTCGGATGCGCCTTGTCCTCGGCGTCGAGCGCCGGGCTCGCGAAGAAGCCAAGCGGGCCGAGGCGATAGTTGATCGTCACGACGATCGTGCCGGTCGCCTTGGCGAACAGGCGCCCGTCATAGTCGGGATCCCCACCACCACCGACGAAGTAGCCACCGCCGTGCAGCCACAGCATCACGGGCGCCTTGGAGACTCCGCTCGGCGCCCACACGTTGAGGACCAGGCAGTCCTCGTCGCCCGCCAGCGTGTCGCTGCCGGGTGGGCTGGGCTGCGGACAGCTCGCGCCGCGCGCCGTGGCCGCGCGCTCCCCGGTCCACGGTAACGGCGCTTGCGGCGCGCGCCAGCGACGCTCCCCGGTGGGCGGCGCGGCGTAGGGCACGCCAAGAAACTCGCGCGTCCCGTCGCCGAGCACCGAGCCGCGCAGCGTGCCCGACTCGACGACGGCGAGCGCGGGATCGGTCGGAGAGTCCTTGCACGCGACGAGCCCGCATAGCGATGCGCCGACAGTGCAAGACAACAGTAGGGTACGCAGGTTCAAGGCACGGCTCCTTCTCGAATGAGGAAGCCAAGCAACCTAGCCGAGCGCGACCCTTCAGAAAAGCGCGAACGGGCGCCGCGGCCACAACCGTGTCGTGATCTCGGAGCTAGGCGGCGACGAACTGCCGCTCGACGAGGCGCCGGTAGAGGCCCTCTTCACGCAGCAGCGCATCGTGCTTGCCCGACTGCACGACCTTGCCGCCATCGATCACGACGACGCGATCGGCGTCCTTGACCGTCGACAGGCGGTGCGCGATGAGGATCGTCGTGCGGCCCTGCATCAGGCGGTCGAGGGCCTGCTTGACGAGGTGCTCGCTCTCGGCGTCGAGCGCCGAGGTCGCTTCGTCGAGGATCAAGAGGCGCGGATCCTTGAGCAGGGCGCGCGCGATGGCGACCCGCTGCTTCTGCCCACCCGAGAGCTGCACGCCACGCTCGCCGACGAGCGTGTTGAGGCCGTCGGGGAATCCGGCGATGAACTCGGTCGCGTTGGCGAGCCGCGCCGCCTCGGCGACCTCGGCGTCGCTCGCCTCCGGGCGTCCGTAGCGGATGTTCTCGGCGATCGTCGTCGAGAACAGGATCGGCTCCTGGGACACCGTGCCGATCTGCCGCCGCAGCCACGCGCCATCGAGCTCGCCGAGCGGCGCGCCGTCGAGGAGCAGCGTGCCGCTGGTCGGATCGTAGAAGTGCTGGAGCAGCGCCGCGATCGTCGACGTGC
>CAZPEY010000504.1:0-3169 GCA_964585665.1 uncultured Polyangiaceae bacterium
CAGCCCTCCTTGGGGCTGACGCGCCCGAGGGCGCAGCTGGAACATTGGTCGACGGTCGGCAGATGCTTCACGTCAAAGACGCTAGCGGAAAGCGGCCCGCGGATCTACCGCGACTCTCGACGACAGTGCTCATCGGCGCACGACCGACGCTGCTCAGGCACCACGGCTTGATCGCGATCAAGTGGTTCGACCGAGCAGCGAAGTAAACGAATCGCCCATGGATCATCACGAGACCGATCACGCAGACGTCGTCATTCTCGGCGGGGGCTTCACCGGTGCCACGCTCGCCTACGCGCTCGCCGACGGCCAGCGCCGGATCATCGTCTACGAGGCGCGCAAGGGCCCGGTGACGCGCTTCGCCGGCGAGCTCCTCCATCCGGGCCGCCTGCCGGTGTTCGGCGAGGAGCTGCTGGCGCGGCTGCGGCGACGCGGCGCGGACATCCGCGGCTTCGCGGTCGTACCGGGGCGCGGCCAGCCCGCAACGCTGCTGCCCTACGACGAGGTCGAGACGGGCCGCGTCGGCCTCGGCATCGATCACGCGACGATGGTCGAGGAGCTGCGCGCCGCCGCTGCCGAGCGGCCGGGCGTCGAGATCCGCTACGGCGCCCGCGCCCAGGCGATCTTCGACGACGGCTACGCGATCGGCGTCGCGGCCGAGGACGGCCACCGCACCGAGGCGCCGGTCGTGCTGTCGGCCGAGGGGCGTCACAGCCGCTCGCGCGGCCACCTCGGCGTACCCACCGACACCCAGCTCGTCAGCTTCACCGCCGCGCTGCGCGTCCCCGACGCGACGCTGCCGCACCCTGGCTACGGCCACGTCTTCCTCGGTGCGCCCGGACCGATCCTCGCCTACCCGATCACGCCGACCGATGTGCGGATGTGCTTCGATCTGCCAGCCGGCGAGCAGGCGCTCGAGACGCTGCGCGCTCGCCTCCTCGCCGAGTACGCCGACTTCGTGCCCGCGCCGCTCCACGCCGCGATGCTGCGCGCCCTCGACGAAGGACAGCTCCAGCTCGTCGCCAACCACGCGATCTCGACCGGTCGCTGCGTCGAGAAGGGCATCGCGCTCATCGGCGACGCCGGCGGCTGCGCGCACCCGCTCACCGCTGCGGGCATGAGCGTCTGCCTCAACGACATCGGCCTCATCCGCGAGGAGCTGTCTGGCATCGAGCCCGAGCGCGCGACGCTCGCCGACGCGCTGCACCGCTTCGAGACGCGCCGCTATCGCTTCGTGCGCGTGCGCGAGACGCTGACCGACGCGCTCTATCGGCTGTTTGATCACGACGGTCCGAGCGGCCCGGCGCTGCGTCAGGCGCTGTTCGATCACTGGAACCACAGCCGCGCCGAATCGGTCGCGCTCCTGTCCTGCATGAGCTCGGACGGCGAGCTGCTCCGCCGTCAGTGGGGCATGGTGGCGCTGCGCGCGCTGTTCGACATCGGCCTCGGCCGCAGCGGCCCCCGCCTCGCCGCGGTGCGCGATCTGGCGACCTTCGCCACCGACCACGTCCCCAAGCTCTTCCGCATCTGACCCGCATCCCAGGGCCGCCCCGCCGGGCCCCGCCCACCATTGCCTTTCGCAGATTCGTGCCCACCAAGTAGGGAGTAGAGGAGAATGTGGGAGCAATTGCTCTCAAGGGGGGGTGCCATGATCGCCGTCCGTCCCGCCGCCGTCGCAGGCATGTTCTATCCGGATGATCCGCGGCAGCTCGCCCATGTCGTCGACGACTACATCCGCCATGGCAAGGTGCTCGACCTGCCCGCCGCTTGTCCCAAGGCGATCGTCGTCCCTCACGCTGGGTACGTCTACTCGGGCGCGATCGCCGGCAGCGCCTTCGCCACCCTCGCACCGTGGGCCAAGCGGATCGAGCGCGTCGTCGTGGTCGGGCCGGCTCACCGGGTCTGGGTCGAAGGGCTCGTCTCTCCGGGGGCGCGCGCCATGGCCACGCCGCTCGGCGAGCTGCCGATCGACGTCGAGGCGCTGGCCTCCGTCCCGCAAGTGCACGCCGATGTCGCGGCCCACGCCGAGGAGCACTCGGTCGAGGTCGAGCTGCCCTTCATCCAGCGCGTGCTGCCGCAAGCGCGTGTGGTGCCGATCGTCGCCGGTGAGGCCGATCCCGAAGAGGTCGGGCGCGTGCTCGAAGCGCTGTATGGCGGCCCCGAGACGCTGATCGTGATCAGCAGCGATCTGTCGCACTATCTCCCCTACGACAGCGCCTGCGCCATCGACGAAGAAACGATCAAGCGCCTGCTCACCCTCGAGCCCGAGGCGATCGATCACGACAGAGCCTGTGGCGCGACGGGCCTGCGCGGCTTGCTCTGGCTGGCCCGCCGCAAGCACCTCGAGCCGCAGCTCCTCGATCTGCGCAACTCGGGCGACACCGCCGGCGATCGCCGGCGCGTCGTCGGCTATGCGGCGCTCGGCTTCTACGAAAGGGGGATCGCATGATCTCCGCCACGCCCGACACCCACAGGCCGGATCCACGCCGCATCGACGACCGCGAAGGGCAGGCGCTGGCCCGCTACGCGCGCGCCGCGATCGATCACGCGCTCGGCGGCCCGCAGCCGCAGATCTCTGTCGGAGATGAGCTTCGTGAGCGCGGCGCGACCTTCGTAACCCTGCACCGCGGTGGTGACTTCCAGGGGTGCATCGGTACGATCGAAGCCACCCGCCCGATCGTCGACGACGTCGCCGAGCACGCGGTCGCCGCCGCGCTGCTCGATCCGCGCGGCGCGCCGCTCGAGCGCAGCGATCTCGACCAGCTCGACGTCGAAGTGTCGCTGCTCTCGCCGCTCGAGCCCATCGACTACGATGGCACGGAGGCGGGCGCGGCCCAGGCGCTCGTGCCGTTCCGCGACGGGGTGGTGCTCGGCTTCCGCGGTCGACGCGCCACGTTCCTGCCGCAGGTCTGGGACGATCTGCCGGAGCCGAGCGAGTTTCTGTTTCGCCTGAAGCGCAAGGCGGGTCTGCCGAGCGAGTTCTGGTCCGACGAGATCACGCTGCACCGCTACACGACGCGCGTCTGGCACGACCCTGCGGCCGCGGTGCGGCCGTGAGCGCGTCGTCGCCGCCCGCGCCCTACAAGGCACGCTATGCCCACCTCCTGCCCGACGGGCGGCTGCAGTGCGACCTGTGCCCGCGTGAGTGCACGCTCAAGGACGGGCAGCGCGG
>CAZPEY010000505.1:0-3143 GCA_964585665.1 uncultured Polyangiaceae bacterium
GCGGCTTCGAGATCGAGACCGAGCTGACGGTGCACGCGCTGACGCTCGGCCTGCCGGCCGCCGAGGTCGCGACGCGCTACGGGGCGCGCCCCGCCGGCTCGACCAGCAAGCTGTCGACCTTCGGCGATGGCTTCCGCATCGCACGGCGCATCTTCGATCTGTGGAAGAACGAGCGGCCGCTGATGTTCTTCTCGCTCCTCGCCGCGCTGGTCGCGCTGGTCGCGCTCGCCCTCGCCGCGCCGCTGTTCGTGACCTACGCGGAGACCGGGCTGGTGCCGCGCTTTCCCACCGCGATCCTCGCCGCGTCGCTGATGCTGCTGGCCTTCCTCTCCTTCATCGGCGGCCTGGTGCTCGACGCGGTGGCGCACGGCCGGCGCGAGCAGAAGCGCCTGGCGTACCTCCAGGTCGAGGCGCCGCAGCGACGGGCCAGCAACGGCAGTCCCTGAGTCTCCGTCGGCGGCTCCCGACGCGCACCCTTGACACGGCGCAGCCCAGCCGCTAAGTGATATTGAAAATTATTTTCATCTAGCTTTCATGCTGAACCTCGAACCCTCCCGCCTGACCACGCTGGCCGGCCCCGTGCTCGCCCTCTTCGAGCCCGAGAAGCGCCTCTTCTGGCCGTTCCTCGTCGGCGCAGTGCTGATCACGTTGGTCCTCGGCTGGCGCCGCGGCGAGGCGGGGCTCGGACTCGGCGCGCTGCTGTCGCGCCGCCTGTGGTGGCACCCGTCGGCCCGCCTCGACTATCGCCTGATCGCGTGCAAGGCGGTGCTGCGTGCGCTCGTCTTCCCGGGGCAACTCCTCTCGACGCTCGTGCTGGCCGCGCTCGTCGCGGCCTTTTGCCGCCGTTCGCTCGGCATCCAGCCGCACGCCGGCGTCTCGCCCTGGCTGGCTGGCACCCTCTACACGATCCTCGCCTTCGTCGTCGACGACTGGAGCCGCTTCGCGCTCCACCGCGCGATGCACCGCTCGCCGCTGCTCTGGCAGATCCACAAGCTCCACCACTCCGCCGAGGTCATGACGCCGCTGACCCTGTACCGCACCCATCCGATCGAGAGCGCGCTCAACCAGCTCCGCGGCGTCCTCTCGCTCGGCTTGACCACTGGCCTCGCGATCGCGCTCGTCGGGCCGCAGCTGCGCGGCTGGGAGATCCTTGGCGTCGACGCGATCGGGTTTCTCTGGACGCTGGCCGGCGCCAACCTGCGCCACTCCCACGTCTGGCTCTCGTACGGGCGCTGGGATCGCTGGCTCCTCAGCCCGGCGCAGCACCAGGTCCACCACAGCAAGGAGCGCCAGCACTTCGACCGCAACTTCGGCGAGGTGCTCGCGCTCTGGGATCGTCTAGGAGGCAGCTTGTACGTCACGGATCCAGATCAGAAGAAACCCTTCGAGTTCGGCTTGCCCGACGACGAGCAGCCGCCGCATGCGCTCTTGCCGCTGCTCTGGCTGCCGTTCGGCGCCGCGTGGCGGCGGCTCGGCCGCATCGCGCACGGCACGGCGCTCGTCGCTGCGCTGCTGCTGCTCGCGAGCGGTTGTACCGGCAAGCGCTTCGATCGCGCCGCGCTGGTGAGCGCGCTCGCCGACTGCACGCTCGCCGTCTACAAGCAGGCGCAGACGAAGGCGACGGCGCTGTCCGTCGCAGCGACCGCCGCGGCGATGACGCCGAGCCCGACGACGCGGAGCGCCGCCCAGAGCGCGTGGAAGGACACGATGGCGGTGTGGGAGCAGGCCGAGCTGCTGCAGTACGGGCCGCTGTCGACGACCGACACGCCGGGCGGCCTCGGCCTGCGCGACTCGATCTACTCGTGGCCGAACGTCGATCGCTGCCTCATCGAGCAACAGCTCGTCAGCAAGCTCTATGAGAGCGCGGCGGTCTCGACGCTCCCCGAGTCGACGCGCAGCCTCGCGGCGATGGAGTACCTGCTGTTCTACGACGGCACCGACAACGCCTGCGATGCGACGATCGCGATCAACGCGCAGGGCTCCTGGGCGGCGCTCGGCAGCGACGAGCTGGGCAAGCGCAAGGCGGCCTACGCCCAGGCGCTCGCCGGCGAGGTGTCGCTGCGCCTCGGCGCGCTCGTCACGGCGTGGGAGAGCGGCTTCCTCACCGAGCTCAAGACGGCGGGACGCGGCAGCAAGCTCTTCACGAGCCAGCAGATCGCCGTCGACACCGTCGCTGCGGCGCTCTACCACCTCGACATCGATACCAAGGATCGCCGCCTCGGCAACCCGCTGGCTTTCAACAACTGCACGGCGGACACCTGCCCGGGCGCCGTCGAGTCGCAGTGGGCGGGCAAGAGCCGCGCGCACCTCGTCGCGAACCTCAACGGCTTTGCGACGCTGTTCGCCGGCTGCGGCGCGGCGGTGCCGCCCGCGACGGGGCCGCTCGGCTTCGACGACTGGCTGACCGCCGTCGGTGGCGCCAGCATCGCCAGCCACATGACGTCGCAGATCGCCGCCGCCAAGTCGGCGCTCGAGGCGCTGCCCGACGACGATCTGCGGACGCCGCTGGCCTCCAACAAACAGAGCGTGCTGCTCGTCTACGAGGCGGTCAAGGAGCTGAGCGACGCGCTCAAGCAGGAGTTCACCGCGACGCTGGCGATCAAGCCGCCGACGCGCGTCGACTCCGACAACGACTGACGGTACGCTCGCAGCCGTGCGAGCCGCTGCCGCCCTCCTCACCGCGATCCTCCTCCCTGCGCTGAGCCACGCCGCGACGCCACCGACGGTGGCGGTGATGCCGTTTGCCGATCTCGGCGGGGGCACGGGGCGCGTCGGCGAGGCGCTGCGCGAGACGATCACCGTCGACCTGGCCGACGGCAAGGTGGTGCGCGTCGTCGAGCGCGCCCGCATCGATCAAGTGATCGCCGAGAGCGAGCTCGGCGCCAAGAAGGCGACGCTCGACGCGCTCGGTAGCGTCCGCGTCGGGACGCTGCTCGGCGCGACGCTGATCGTCACCGGTGCGTACCAGCGCAGCGGGGAGAGCGTGCGCCTGACGGCGCGGCTCGTCGAGGTCGCGACCGGCGAGGTGCTCGTCGGCACCAAGGTCGATGGCAAGGCGACCGAGGTGCTGCAGCTCGCCGATCGACTGACGAGCCAGCTCCTCGTCGCGGCCAAGCTCAAGCCGCCGCCGCCGCGGCCGCGCT
>CAZPEY010000506.1:0-3130 GCA_964585665.1 uncultured Polyangiaceae bacterium
CGATCCGCCCGAGGACCTGAGGAGCACCGGGAGGGACACCCTGCCGCCCCGGCGAGTACCGGTCCGCCGTCCCCGCGCCGCCCGTTCGACGAGATCCGCTCAATCCGAATCGTGCTTGACGACGGGCCACCGCAGCTTGCTAGATACGAGGCCGTTAAGGAGAACCCATGTCCGACGTCAAGACCTCGCCGCCCCGCAAAGATCAGAAGTGCAGCAAGGAAGGCTGCAAGCGCCCGTACCGTGCCAAGGGCTACTGCGTGACCCACTACAAGCAGTGGCGTCAGGGCGCGCTCGAGGGACACAAGTCCCGCTACAAGACCTGCATGAAGGACGCCTGTCGCAAGCCGCGCGCCGGCGGCACCGCGTTCTGTGAGGAGCACGGCAAGAAGTCCGAAGCCGCCGCCTAAGTCGTCGACGAGGTCGCCATCCGCTTCTCGCTCGACCGCCCGCCTCGCACCGCCGCTGGGCCCGTCTCCGTCGGCCCCTGCTTCGTCACTTCTGAGTGGTACGCCGCCGCGCTGGCGCTCGCCGGCGGCGGTCGGCTCGTGGCCGCGTCGTCGCTGTCGGGGCTGCCGTTCGTTCAGGCCGATGGCGACGCGCAGCGCGTCGAGCCGGGGCTGCTCGGCAAGCGAGCGAGCCCCTCTCTGCTCTGGTTCGGGACTGCACTGCTGGCGGCGCCAGGGCGCCAGGTGCGCCTGCCCAAGGGGGAGCTCGATCTCGGGCTCCTCACGGCGCTGCGCGACGCGCTCACGGCGCTCGGCTTCGACTGGGTGACCGGTGACGGCGGAGTGGCGCTGCAGCAGACGACGCGCCGCCGGGTCGCGGTGGCGCTGCAGTCGAGCGATCCGGAGCTCGCGGCGACCGTGCTCCTCGCCGCGGCGCAGCCCGGCGCGAGCGTCGAGCTGTCGGGGCTGCCCGTGACGAGCGAGCTGGTCGAGCTGGCGCAGCTGCTCAACCAGCTCGGCGCACAGGTGGCGGGCGTTGGAACTCCTGTGGCCTATGTCGGCGGTGGCGCACGGAGCAAGGGAGGCGCGCCCGCGCTGCCGATCGAGGTGCGGCCGCCGCGCGATCGCCGCGAGGCGTTGTTCCTCCTCGTCGGCAGCGCGCTTGGCCCGTCGCGCGTCGTCCGCGACGTACCGTCGCATCGCATGCGCGACGATCTGCTGCGGCTGCAGCGCGCCGGCCTGCAGGTGCGCGCCGTCGAGGACGGCCTTGGTTGCAGCGGCACGCCGCAGCCCTTCGATCTCGAGCAGCCCGACGATCCGTGCCTCTGGATCGCGCTGGCCCTGTGCGCCGAGGGGGCCTCGGTGCTCTCCGGTGCGCAGCTGCGCGGCCGCGCCGGCACCGAGCTGGTCACCGAGCTGGTCCGCATCGGCGCCGATGTGCTGCCGCGCGGCGAGCTCCTCTACCTCGGGGGCGGCCGCGAGCGCGCGCCGCGTGGACCCGTCGGCACGATCAAGGTCGAGCACGCGTCGGCGGCGCTCGCGCTGTTGCTGCTCGGTCAGGCGGGCCTGCTGCCGGGCGCCGTGATCGAGGTGACGACGCCGACCGCGGCGGCGGCGGCGGGGCGCTTTGCCGAGCAAACCTTGGGTTGACCCGCAACATCGGCTAAGCTTCCCTCGGTATTGCTTCGATGAACCTCACCCTCGACTACCGGTTGCACCCGCGCGTGGAGCAACAGAATCTCGACGTCGACTTCGTCAAGATGCTGTGCGACCAGGTGCAGCCTCGGCTCTTGCCCTTCGGCAAGCACGTCGTTGAGTCAGGCGTGGCGATCCTCGACTGGGACCATCGCTTGCCGTCGCGCGCGCTGACGCTACGCCTGCATCTCTTCTACGGGCGAGCGACGTACGACTGGTTCGAGCAGGCGTATGCCCGTCGGCGCAAGGAGATCGACGAGCGCAACCGCTTCCCGGAGTTCGACGTGCCCGACTTCACCGGCCTTCCCGCCGACGAGGCCTACGACGTCGAGCTTGGTCCGAACCAGGAGCTGCAGGCGATCAAGCTCGTCTCGGCCTGGCGACGCGAGGTCGCGCCCGAGGACGCGACCCGGGCCACGACGGTGGTGCGCGCGTCCGCCTCGTTTCAGCGCCTCCAGATCGGGCTGCCCGAGCGGCCCGCGCAGCTCGGCGATCTCGAGGCGGTCGCCTGGGTCGCGCCGTGCGAGTCGGGCCACCTGGCGTGGGCCATCGACGTCTGGTGGCTGACGTCGTTCGACGGGCGCGTCGGCAAGGGCTGGTCGTTCGTCGTCGATCCCGATGGGCTCGTGCTGACCGCGCGCGAGTTCAGCGTCCGCGCTCAGTAGCGGGGCGCCGCACTTCATCAAGTAAATTTACTTGACCAGATCCGCGCCATCCCTAAGATGGCCTCACTAGTCAACTTGGTTTACTAGCTTAGCGGTCGATGAAAGGGCGCCTCCTCGGGCGCCCTTTTTTTCATGCTACAATGGCGGCGTGGCGCTAGAGCCGACGGAACACCTCAAGAAGTACCGGAAGACGGGCCTCGAGAGCTTCCTCAAGTTCGTCCGCGATCTGCCGGTCATCCCGCCCAAGAAGATCTACTCCCGCCTCGAGGAGCTCGGCTATCGAGGGCAGGACAAGGCGCGGCGCGCGATGGCGCTGCAGGCCTACCGCCACGTCCGGCGGATCAAGCGCATCTACCTCGACGGTGTGCGGCGCGACCAGACGGTGCCCAAGGCGAACCTCCTGATGATGGGGCCGACCGGTAGCGGCAAGACCCATCTGGTCGAGCTGCTCTTCGGTCAGATCCTGAAGCTGCCGACGGTGATCGTCGACATCACCACGTTCTCGGAGACCGGCTACGTTGGCCAGGATCCGAGCACGATCATCACCCGCCTCCTGCACGCCGCCGACGAGAACCCGCTGCTCGCCTCGATCGGCATCATCTGCCTCGACGAGTTCGACAAGATCGCGTCGGGGCAGAACAACGCGATCTTTGCCGGCGCCGGGACGACGAAAGACGTCACCGGCATGGGCGTGCAGCGCGAGCTGCTCAAGATGCTCGAGACCGGCGAGATCGTGGTGCCGCTCGAGCTCACGCACTCGACCTACGGGGATCACATCGTCATGTCGACGGCGGACATCGCGTTCGTCGCGTGCGGCGCCTTCTC
>CAZPEY010000507.1:0-3125 GCA_964585665.1 uncultured Polyangiaceae bacterium
CGGCGACGAAGGTCTTGCCGGTGCCCATCGGGCCGGTGAACAAGAGGCCCATCGGGCAGCGGTTGCGCCGCCCCTCGCGCATGTTCTCGGCGACCTGCAGGAGATCCTTCTTCACTTCCTCGATGCCACCGACGACCTCGAAGCCGTGCGCTGGCTCCACGAACTCGATGAGGCCATAGCACTCCCGCTCGATGATCTCGCGCTTGCGCGTCGCGATCAGCCGATCGACCTCGGCGCGCGCGTCGGTGTCGACGGTCGCCGCCGGCGCTTTGCCCTCGGGCGCGATCAGCTTCTTGATCGCGTCGCGGCTCATGCCGTGGGTGAGCTGCGCGAGCTTCTCGGCGCGCTCCAGGGTGTCTGCCGTCGGCGCGGCGCCCTGCGCGAGCAGGTCGATGATGTACTTCTTGCGCGCGTCGTGATCATCGCCGGGGGTCGAGTCGTTGGGCGCCAAGATGGCCCGGATCTGGATGCCCTTGAGGCCGGCAGTGATCTCGGCGAAGCGGTTGCGCTCGGGCTCGCTCATGTTGGGGTCGATGACCTTGAGCAGCGCGGCCCGCTCGGTGACGTCAGGCATCGGGATCGGCACGGTGCCGATGCGCGGGTTGGAGACCAGCTTGCCGTGCAGCTCCGAGAGGTTCTCGACGAGGAGGACGATGATCGAGTCGGCCTTCTCGAGCGAGCGCAGCAGCGACCAGCGGTGCAGCGTCACCGCGGCAGCACGATCGTCGACGGTGGAAAAGGCGGTGTCCGACGCGGGCGCGATGGTGTCCGCGTACTCGAGGATGACCGCCAGCTTGTCCTGCGTCGTCAGCGCGCGCTCGAGGAGCGGCAGCACCTTGGCCGGGTCCTTCTGCGTCACCAGGTCCTCGAACCCGTCGATCGACATCTTGCGCTTGGCGAAGCGGGCACCGGTCGAGACGTTGTAGAGGAGGACGTTGTCCTTGCTGCGCTCGAACAGCACCTGACCGAGGAACTCCGCGACCGAGTAGAGCTTGTCGCCGTGCTGAACGAGATCGTGGACGTTGCCGTGCAGGATGAACTGCGACGACTCGCCGCGAAGATAGCGACGGCGCAGATCCTTGGCCCAGGCGGGGAGGGTGGTCTCGGTCGCGAGCGTAGACATGGTCGGCCCGCAGCATCGCCTTCCTGCGGCCGCGTGTAAACCCGGAAACGCCGCCTCGGTGGCTCGGAAAACCTGTTGCAACGGCGGCGCGGATCTTGTGTCTTCCCGGCATGAGAAACCTCTTCTTGATGGCGATGGCGACCCTGCTTCTTGGCGCGGCTTGTGGCGGGGGCGATCCGGTCGACGCCGGGGACATCGATGCGAAGTCGAGCAATCAGGCGCTCATGATCTGCCCGAACCCAACCGGCTGTACTCCCGTGTACGACGTGGACTGCCGCACCAAGGCCGACGCCTCCTGCTACGAGTGCGGCAATAAGAACGGCGTGCGTTGCTGCCTCGACTCCGGGTGCACGATCAAGCACTGACCGGCCCCCAGGCCGCCAAGCCTCGCCCCCCTCGCCACCCCCTTCCACCCGCACGGCCGGCCGCCCTGGTCGGTTGTTCTGGCTTTCTGACGCGGCTTGCGTATATTGCGCGCGCAAAACGGGCCGGCGGTTCGGCCCCGTCGGAAAAGACCAACGTCACCGACGACAAAAATTCAAGAGAGGCTCTCCGCTATGGCTCAGCAGATCCCCATCGAGAAAGTTCGCAACATCGGCATCTCCGCCCACATCGACTCGGGCAAGACGACGCTGACCGAGCGCATTCTCTTCTACACCGGCAAGATCCACCAGATCCACGAGGTGCGCGGCAAGGACGGCGTCGGCGCGAAGATGGACTCGATGGACCTCGAGCGCGAGAAGGGCATCACGATCCAGTCCGCCGCGACCTACTGCGAGTGGGGCGACTACAACGTCAACATCATCGACACCCCCGGCCACGTCGACTTCACCATCGAAGTCGAGCGCGCCCTGCGCGTCCTCGACGGCGCCATCCTCGTCCTCGACTCCGTCGCGGGCGTGCAGTCGCAGTCGATCACCGTCGACCGTCAGATGAAGCGCTACGGCGTTCCGCGCCTCGCCTTCATCAACAAGATGGATCGCGCCGGCGGCAACTCGTGGCGTGTCGCCGCGATGCTCAAGGAGAAGCTCCACCACAACCCGCTCATCGTGCAGATGCCGATCGGCGCCGAGGACAAGTTCCACGGCATCATCGACCTGCTCAAGATGAAGGCGAACTACTTCGACGGTCCGTCGGGTGAGACGGTGCGCGAGGAGGAGATCCCGGCCGAGCTGCTCGAAGAGGCCAAGCAGCGCCGCAGCGAGCTGGTCGAGCGCGTCGCCGAGTTCGACGACAACCTCGCCACCATGTACCTCGAGGGCCAGGAGATCTCGGCCGAGCTGCTCAAGCCGGTCATCCGCAAGGCGTGCATCTCGCTCAAGGCGACGCCGGTCTTCATCGGCTCGGCGCTCAAGAACCGCGGCGTGCAGCTCCTCCTCGACGGCGTGGTCGACTACCTGCCGAACCCGACCGAGGTCAAGAACGAGGCGCACGACCAGGACAACAACGAGCAGAAGGTGGTGCTCGACGCGATGGGCTTCGACAAGCCCTTCGTCGGTCTGGCGTTCAAGCTCGAGGACGGTCGCTTCGGTCAGCTCACGTACATCCGCATCTACCAGGGCAAGATCAACAAGGGCGACACCATCATCAACAACTCGGCGGGCCAGAAGAAGGTCAAGGTGCCGCGCCTGGTCCGTATGCACTCGAACGAGATGCACGACATCGCCGAGGCGCGCTCGGGCGACATCATCGCGATGTTCGGCGTCGAGTGCTCGTCGGGCGACACGTTCACCGACGGCAAGGTCTCGTACACGATGACCTCGATGCACGTCCCCGACGCGGTCATCTCGCTGGCGGTCGCGCCCAAGGAGAAGGACGGGCAGGTCAACTTCTCGAAGGCGCTCAACCGCTTCACCAAGGAGGACCCGACCCTCCGCGTTCACCGCGACGAGGAGTCGGCCCAGACGATCATGTCGGGCATGGGCGAGCTCCACCTCGAGATCTACATCGAGCGCATGCGCCGCGAGTACAAGTGCGAGGTCATCACGGGCAAGCCGCAGGT
>CAZPEY010000508.1:0-3122 GCA_964585665.1 uncultured Polyangiaceae bacterium
CGAGCCATGGAACGCTTCCGGTGCATCGGGCCGGAGTGCGAGGACAGCTGCTGCCACGACGAGTGGGGCATCACCTACGACGAGGCGCACTTCGACAAGCTCGCCGCCCGCATGACCTCCGCTGGTGAGCAGCAGGAGCTGATCGCCGCCTTCCGCCTCAACCGCGACAAGAGCGATCCGTCGCGCCACGCGATCATGGTGATGAAGAGCGACGGCAAGTGCTCGATGCTCGACAGCAGCGGCTGGTGCACGATCCACCAGCGCTACGGCGAGGAGTACCTGTCGAACATCTGCTCGAGCTACCCGCGCGTGGTCGGCCGCCTCGGCGAGCGCAAGGAGCTGCTCGGCATCATCTCGTGTCCCGAGGTCGTGCGCCTGACCATGCTCTCCGAAGACGGCCTCCAGCTGGTCCGCTCCGATGCGACGCCGTTCGGCCGTGGTGTCCCGCATCGCGAGCTCGACCCGACGGATCAGTATCGCCGCTCGTTCTTCCAGGTGCGCAGCCTCCTCGGCGCGCTGCTGCGCCACGACGCCCTGCCGATCGCGAGCCGCCTGTTCGCCGTCGCCTTCTTCGCCCAGCAGACGCGCGACGTGCTCCGCGCTGACGCCAACGGCTGGCGCTCCGAGATGGTGCTCGGCCCCCTAGAGGCGCTGCGCTCCGTCGAGTTGCTCGACAAGCTGCACGAGCAGCTGGCCACCATCGACGTCACCGTCCCGTTCGCGCTGTCGGTGGTGCGCGACCTCCTGACCTGCAAGAAGGACACGGTCTCGCCTGCCTTCACGGCTCTCGTCGAAGACGTCAAGCGGGTCTACCAGCAGGCCGGCGTGACGCTCGACGCCGACACCGACGACGACGCGCTGCTCGCCACCTGGAGGGGCCTGCGGCCGACGCTGGGCGCGCGCGTCGCGGCGCGCCTCGAGACCCTCGTCGAGCGCTACGCGCAAGACTACGTGCAGCGCGTCTGGTTCGTGCGCCAGCCGTCGCTGCTCTACTACGTGTTCGGCCTGTTCGTCCGGCTCGCGACGATTCGCTTCGTGCTGCTGTCGCACCCGCTCCTGCAGACGCACGGCGGTCGCGACGACGACGAGATGGTCAAGCAGCTTGACGACCTGTTCGTCCGCGTCGTCTACTCGCTGTCTCGCACGATCGATCACGACACCGACGAGATCGATCGCATCCTCAAGCTGCTCGAGGCCAACCACTTCGACCAGCTCGAGCACGCGCTCTGCCTCATCAAGCTCTGAGCGAGCGGCGAACGAAAGCGGCTCCGACCAGAGAGGGACGTAAGCCGGGTTCTGTTCCCTTGCGGGGAGAGTCATTCCTCTGGGCAGCCCGTTGCCGAGCTGCTCTAGCGATCCAAACCCGGAGTCGACGAGGCGAGCCGCCTCGGTCCCTTGCGGGACGACCCCTGCTCGATCTTGCTCCCAGTGGGGTTTGCCTAGCCGTCGCTGTTGCCAGCGACGCGGTGCGCTCTTACCGCGCCTTTTCACCCTTACCGAGGCTTGCGCCCAGGCGGTTTGCTTTCTGTTGCACTGTCCTGCGAGTCACCCCGACCGGCCGTTAGCCGGCACTGCGCTCTGTGGAGCCCGGACTTTCCTCCCGGCATGCTGCGCCGAGCGACCCTCTTGCCCTCTCTGGCCGAAGCCACGGCCTGTTTGTCACAGCCCCCTCGAATCCGCAACGGTCTTGCCCTAGCCTGGCGAGCGGTGCGCGTCCGCTGCCTACAGAACGATCTCGCCCGGCTGGTGCGCAATGACGCCGTCGACCGGGCGATCGCCGCGGTCTACCCGCGACGGGACGAGCCGTTCGATCTCAAGCTCGGCGGCGAGTACATCGTGTTCGCGATCGCGCAGCAGTTCGGCATCGATTGGTACTACGTCTTCGACGATCCGACGGATGACTATCCGCGTTGGTTTCCAACCGCGCTGTTCGAGGTCCTCGACCCAACGCGCCCGCCCGACTGGCTGGTGCTCGACGCCCCCCGACCCGACGGTCTGCGCGAGGCGCCGCGCGTGTGGGCCAACACGCCGCACTTTTACGAGCGTCTCGTCGATGGAGACCCCGACGTGCTCGTCGCCTTTCGCGCCCTCAAGCTCGCCCTCGAGGCCGACGATCGCCGCGGCCGCTGACGCGCACTGCCACCCGCAGGCTGGTCCGCTGACCGAGGTCGCCGCGATGTTCGTGCCTTCGACGCCGACGCGGCTTGCCGAGCTGGGCCTCGATCGCTGAAGATCGAGCCCGTCGTCATGAAGCTGGCTCTCCTGTACGAGGCGTGTGTGCGCACGCGCTCTCGCCACTCGCACTGCGACGCCTGCCGCGCTGCTTGCCCCGTCGACGCCATCGCGCTCGACGGCCCCGGGGAGACGATCACCGTGGCGCTCGACCGCTGCGTTGGCTGCGGGCTGTGCGTCGCTGCGTGTCCGACCGACGCGTTCACCGCACCGTTCGAGCTGGCTCGCCTCGTCGCTCACAGCGACGGCATGCTGGGCTGCGACAGCGACGGCCTGCCTTGCATCGGCGCCCTCGCCGCCGAAGATCTGGTGACCCTGGCGACGCGGGTCGGTCGAGTCTGCCTCGTCGACGGGCCGTGCCGCTTTCGCGACGCGGGCCACGGTCGCGCGCTCGAGCGGGTGGGCGAGGCGCAGCGCCTGCTCGACGCGCTCGGCGTCCGCGCCACCGTCGAGTGGCAGGCCGATCCAGGGTTGCCGCCGCCGCCCGCGGTCAAGCGCCCCGTCGCGGCGCAGCGCCCGCCGCGGCCCGCGCCCGTCTCGGAGGAGCGTCGCTCCTTCCTCCGCATGTTCGTACCGCGGCCCAGGTCCGATCGACCGCGCCTCGTTCAACCGGGGCGCCTCGATCCGCAGCGGCTCGTCGAGGTCCCCGCTCGGCGCCAGCGCCTGCTCGCCACCTTGCCGTCGATGCTCGAACCGACCACCGCGACGCTGCCCCAGCGCGCGGTGCCGTTCGTCGCGAACCATCGTCTCGCGGAAGCGCGCTGCAACGGCTGTCGGGCCTGCATCGAGAGCTGCCCTACCGGCGCCCTCTTCGAGCCCGCCGCCCCCTCGGAGTTGCACTTCGACGTCAGCCGTTGCGTCGCCTGCGGCCTGTGTCACGAGGTCTGCGA
>CAZPEY010000509.1:0-3121 GCA_964585665.1 uncultured Polyangiaceae bacterium
TTTTCAGGGCGGAAAGACTGTGTGCCCCGGGAGGGTGGTGGTGTGGCCTCCCCCCTCGCGGATTTCCTTCGTCAGGAGCACGATCGACCCTGCCCGTGGCACACCCGTAGTCGGGTGACGGAGCGAGGGGAGAGGCCGCAGCTCCACCCGGCGCCACGAGTCACGCCAACAGGAGTCGCGCCAGCGCTTGTTTGTAGGCGCGCCCACGAGGAACAAGGTGGGTGACCAGCCCACCGCCACAATTGATCAACGCGCCTCGCCAGCGTACGATGCCCATATGCGCAGGTTGTTGTCCGGCAGCGTGCTGTTTCTGTCGCTCGCCCTCGGCGCCTGCGACAACACCCCGACGTACATGAAGGGCTCGCGGTCGCTCGAGACGACGACCGATGATCAGGGGGAGACGATGGGCGATCAGGAGCTGTTCGTGCTCCCGATCCGGCGCCCCACCGCGGCCGAGATGCAGAAGCTCGCCGAGCAGCAGGCCGCGCTCGGCCTCGAGCAGCCCTTGCCGTGGGTGACGCGCGACGACCTCGGCCTCGAGCTGCGCTTCTCGGTCAAGAACCTCGAGGATCGGACGGTCACGGCCTTCGTCAAGCTCGACGGCGGCAGCGAGTTCGGCGACTACCAGCCGAGCCTCTACGTCGATCTGTCTGTGCCGCCGCAAGATCGGATCACGCCGCCGTCCCTGTCCGGCGGTACGCCGATCGTGCTTGGGCCGAACCAGTCCACCGACGGCATCTTCCGCGAGGATCAGATCTACGAGGCAGCGATCGACCTCGAGGCGATCATCCGCTACCCGGACATGGAGGCGATCCTCAACGTCCCCTTCGTGGTCATCCAGCGGCGCTCCTACGTCGACAAGACCGGCCTCGAGCTCATCCCCGCCAAGGAGAAGATCCCGGCCTTCTCGCGCCTCCTCCTCCAGCTCTCTGCGGACGGCCACGTCGCGCTCGACTACGTCGTGCGGGCCCGACCGACCAGCGATCGTGATCTGCTCCGCGCCCCGACCGACATGGACCTCTACATCCCGACCGACGCGTCGCTCGCGCCGCCGGTGATGCCACCCGTCTTCATGACCCCGATGCCGACGCCATGAACCTCCGCCTCCGGTCCCGCTCGGTCCTGCTCTCGTCCCTGCTCCCTGGGTTTCTGCTCCTCGGGCTCGCCGCCGCGCCCCGCCAGGCGCGCGCGCAGGTCGTCACCGAGCAGGCGCCACCCAAGTTTCCGGATCCCAAGAAGTTCAGCAAAGGCTTCTTCGCGACCGGCGAGCTCGGCGCCACCACCTACTTCGGCAAGCTGGGTCGCGCTGCCTCGCCCGGGATCTCGTTCGGCATGCGAGCCGGCTACGACATCCTGCGCTACCTCGCGATCGAGATCCGCGTGTCCGGCCAGAGCTCCTCGGCGACGACGCCACCGCCGGTGACCGGCCAGACGTTCCAGCTCTTCCTCTACGGCGGCGACGTCCGGGTCACGCTGCCCATCCGCCAGGTGTCGCTGTCCCTCGAGGGCGGCGCGGCGCTCGGCCAGCTCTCCTCGAACGTGCTCGCGCCGATCGGCATCACCCGCAAGCTCGGCCTCGTCGCTCTGGGCGGCGTGGTGATCGACTACCACACGCTCAACCGCCACTTCTCCTTCGGGCTGGCCGCCGACTACCTCTATCTCCATCAATTCGGCCAGGCGCACGGCCTGCAGACCGTCGCGTATCTGCGCTACACTCATTAGTCAAGATCCTTGACCGCTAGCGCGAAGATCCTCGGCATCGATCCGGGCAGCCGCTTCTGCGGCTACGGGCTCATCGCTTCGACCGGGAGCGGCCGCATCAGCTATCGCGAGTGCGGCGTGCTCGAGCCGGCCCAGCCGGCGCGGCTCGAGGCGCGCCTCGGCGAGCTGCTCCGCGAGCTGCTGGCGCTCGTCGAGGAGCTGCGCCCGGACGCGCTGGCCGTCGAGGGCGTCTTCGCCGGACGCAACCCGCGCACCGCCTTCTCCCTCGGCCAAGCGCGCGGCGTCGTGCTCGCCGTCGCCGGCTACCACGAGCTGCCGGTGTTCGAGTACGCGCCTGCCAAGGTCAAGCGCGCCGTCGCCGGCAACGGCCGCGCCAGCAAGCAGCAGGTCAGCCGCATGGTGCGCGCCCTTTGTGGGCTACACTCGGTGCCGCGCGCCGACGCGACCGATGCGCTGGCGGTCGCGATCTGCCACGCGTTTTCGAGCAAAGCAAAGAGGCTCCTGCCGTGATCTCGCAACTCGAAGGTACCCTGCTCTACCGTGGCCTCGACCACGTCGTGCTCTCGGTCGGAGGCGTCGGCTTCCATGTCATCGTCTCGCTACCGACGCTGGCGACGCTCACCGAGGTGGGCGGCAAGGCGCGGCTCTTCACGCAGCTCCACGTCCGCGAGGACGCGCTGACGCTGTTCGGCTTCGCCACGGAAGACGAGCGAACGGCCTTCGAGCTCTGCCTGTCGGTGCAGGGCGTCGGCCCGAAGGTCGGCATGGCGATCCTCTCGACGCTCGAGCCGCTGCAGCTCGCGGCCGCGGTGCGCTCGGGCGATCATGCGCGCCTGCAGCGCGTGCCCGGCGTCGGCAAGAAGACCGCCGAGCGCCTCGCCCTCGAGCTGCGCGACAAGCTCGACAAGGCGGGACTGTTCGGCGGCGGCAGCGCAGCGTCGGCGAAGAGCGCCACGCCGCAGAGCAGCCGCGCCCAGGCGATCGCCTCGGCGCTCGGCAACCTCGGCTACCGCCCCAACGAGGCGACCGTCGCCGCAGAGCGCGTGCTCGCCGACGCGGGCAGCAGCAACCCGCCGCTCGATCAGCTGGTGCGTCAGGCGCTGCGATTGCTTGCGGAGTAGCGCGAGCTGTGAAAAGCTCTCACTGAGCATCCGTTCATGGCACGCAAACGACACGAAGAGAGCCCTGCCCCCGCCCCGGACGCCGCGGCGCCGCGCCTCGTCGATCCCTCGGTCGAGCGCCCGCGCGAGGAGGCGCAGCTGCGGCCGCGCTCCTTCGAGGAGTACGTCGGCCAGCGCAAGGTCGTCGACAACCTGCGGGTCTTCGTCGAGGCGGCGGCGCGCCGCGGCGAGGCGCTCGATCACGTCCTGCTCTCGGGGCCGCCCGGCCTCGGCAAGAC
>CAZPEY010000510.1:0-3118 GCA_964585665.1 uncultured Polyangiaceae bacterium
TCTTCATGTACTCGCGCGTCTGGGTGTAGCTGCAGAGCTCGACGAACTCGTCGAGGGGGCGCTTGCCCGATTGGACAAGCCACTTGACCATCGCCTTGGGCCCCGCGTTGTAGCTGCCGGCGCCGATCGGGATCTGTCCCCGAAACTTCTGCAGGAGGTGGCCGATGTACCAGGCGCCCAGCTGGATGTTGCCGGCCGGGTCGTAGAGCAGATCGTCGGTGTACTCGATGCCGATCGTCTTGGCGACCTTGCGGCTCGTCGGCGGGATCATCTGCAGGAGGCCGATCGCGTCGGCGTAGGAGACGTCGTTGGGATCGTAGGCCGACTCCTTCTGCATGATCGTATAGAGGTAGTAGGGTGGGTTGTCGCCGAGGGGGCCGAACCGCTCGATGTGCTCGCGGTGCGCGAGGGGATACATCCAGTCCCACCACGGCTGCGCGGCTGCGTTCGCGTGCGGATCGAGGCGCAGCGCAGCGCCGGCGTAGCCCTCGGCGAGGCGATGGGGACGCGCGAAGCGCTGGCTCTCCGCATACATCACCATCAAGGCGGGCAGGGCGCGCGCCGCGGTGTGCTTCTTGATGAGGTCACTCTCGACGGCACGCAGCTCCTCGGCGGCCTGCGCATGGAGCCCCGCCCGCGCCAGCTCGCGCGGCCGCGCGAAGATCGGATCGTCGAGGAGTCGCTGGCGCCCTGCTTCGTCCCACGCTGGCGCGCTGCCGCCCCTGCCGTCGCCGAACGGCGGCAGCTCGACGCCGAGCTCGCGCAGTCGGAGCCGTGCGAGCTGCGCGTAGTAGGTGAGCGGGTGATCACCGACGAGCTTGCGATACGTCGCGATGGCGAGCTCGCGCTTGCCCTGCTGCTGTTGCGTGCGTCCGAGCCAGTAACGCCCCTTGCCACCGACGAGCGCGCCGCCGCGCTCCGCCAGCTTGCCGAGGTGGCTCGCGGCGACGTCATAGTTGCCGAGCATCCACTGCGAGAAGCCGAGGATCCAGCGCGCGTCGACGGCAAACTGCGACGATGGGTAGGTGCGGATCATGTGCTCGAGCGGCGCCATCGCGGAGGCGTAGCGTCCGCGGTTGAACTCGAGCCAGCCGATCAGGAAGGCCGCCTCGGCAGCGGGCTTGCTGGTCGGTGCCTTGTCGAGCAGGACCTTGTAGCCGGCGATCGCTTCGTCGTCCTTGTCGGCGCGCGACAGGGCGCGCGCGCCGTGAAACAGCGCGTCGGCGCGTCGATCCGCCGACAGAGCCGGAGCCGCCGAGAGGAGGCGGCGCGCGGCCTCGTCGTAGGCGTGCCGCGACTTGTAGAGCGCGGTGCCGATCACGTAGTCGATCTCGGCGCGATCGCCGCGCGCCTCGTCGTCGGAGATCGCCAGCAGCTCGTCGGCCGCCTGCTTCCAGGCGCGATCGCGGATCAGGTTGCGGGCGCGCTGGATCTTCTCGCTGTTCGACAGCGGCTTGGGGAGCGCCCGCAGCGCCGCAGCGGCGAGCGGGTGGTTGGGCGCGTTGATCACGACATCGCGATAGTTGGCGGCCGCCGCGACGCCGGCCTCGGCGAGGCGGGTGTGGATGACGGCTTGATCGAGGCTCTTGTCGTTTCCCTTGCCGAGCTCGGCGTAGAGCTTGGCGGCCGCGGCGCGCTTGCCGGCGCGCCACAGCGCATCGGCGAGCCCGGCCTTGGCGCGCAACGCGAACCGCGGGAAGCGCTTGCCCAGCTCGGCGAAGCGCCGCGCCGCCTCGTCGTGCTTGCCGGAGAGCAGCGCCGCCTGCGCACCGAAGTAGGCGACGTAGTCCGGCACCTTGCTCTGCTTGAGCAGCTCACCCGTCGGGAACGTTCGCGCGCGCTCGAAGTCGCCGGTCTGGTACGCCATCGCGAGCGCGGCGAGGCCCTTGGGCTCAGGCGAGCGCTCGGCACGAGCCTGCTGCACTGCAACAAAATTCACCAGAGCGATCGAGAGCAGCGCGCGACGGAGCATGTCTGTCGAGAATACTGAGCTGTCTCGGCGAAGCACGTTTTTGCTATGGTGCGCGCCATGCCAAGCTTTCCGGGAGTCGACTACCTCGAGCTCGATGCGCTGCTGACGTCGGAGGAGCGCATGATCCGCGACACCTTTCGCCGCTTCGTCGACGAGGAGATCCTGCCGACGATCGGCGGACACTTCCGCCGCGGCGAGTTCCCGTCGCACCTGCCGCGCCGCCTCGGGGAGATGGGGGCGCTCGGCGCGTCGATCGACGGCTACGGCTGTCCGGGGCTCGGGCCGATCGCCTACGGCCTCTTGCTCGCAGAGCTCGAGCGCGGGGACTCCGGCGTGCGCAGCTTCGCGTCGGTCCAGGGCTCGCTCGTCATGTATCCGATCTTCACCTACGGCTCCGAGGAGCAGAAGCAGCACTGGCTCCCGAAGCTCCGCACCGGCGAGGCGATCGGCTGCTTCGGGCTGACCGAGCCGGACTTTGGCTCGAACCCGGGCGGTATGCGCACGACCGCCAAGCGCCACAAGGACGGCTGGATCCTGTCGGGGGCCAAGCGCTGGATCACGTCTGGCAGCATCGCGGACGTCGCGGTCGTCTGGGCGCGCGCCGAGGAGGGGATCGTCGGCTTCCTCGTCGAGCGCGGCACGCCAGGCTTCTCGGCACACGACATCCCGGGCAAGTTCTCGATGCGCGCGTCGGTGACGAGCGAGCTGGTGCTCGAGGACTGCGTCGTCCCCGCGAGCGCCCAGCTGCCGCTCGCCAAGGGGCTGCGGGCGCCGCTGTCGTGCCTCGATCAGGCGCGCTTCGGGATCTTGTGGGGCGTGCTCGGCGCGGCGGCGGCCTGCTACGAAGAGGCGCTGCGCTACTCGAAAGACCGGGCGCAGTTCGGCAAGCCGATCGCCGGCCATCAGCTCGTGCAGGAGAAGCTCGTCGACATGCTCGGCGAGATCACCGCGTCGCAGCTCTACGCGTATCGGCTCGGGCAGCTCAAAGCCGAGGGCAAGGCACGCGCAGCGCAGATCTCGCTCGGCAAGCGCAACTGCGTGCGCACCGCCCTGCGAGCGGCGCGGATGGCGCGCGAGCTCCTCGGCGGCAACGGCATCACCGACGAGTACCAGTGCGGCCGCCACCTCTGCAACCTCGAGTCGGTC
>CAZPEY010000511.1:0-3115 GCA_964585665.1 uncultured Polyangiaceae bacterium
TGTGCTGCGGCGGGACGTGCCGCCCGGATCCGTGCGCGACGCTCAAGTGCCCGGCCGACAGCGTCTGCCAGCTCGATCCGGCCTGTGGCCCGCAGTGCGTCAGCAGCAACAAAACAGAAGTGAAGATCGTCGGTGCGGGCGGCGGTGGTGTCGGCTGCCAGGCGGGCGGGGAGCTCGGCGGCGCGACCGCTGGCTCGCTCCTGCTGGTCCTGTTCGCCCTCGGGTGGGTGCGTCGCAAACGAGTCGTCTTTTCGAAGGTCGAAGGAGCTTAACGAAGATGCGCCGAAGCACCTGGGCAATCCTGCTGCTGGGCTCCCTCGCAGTCGCTGCGACGGGCTGCCAGAGCAAGCCGTTCTGTCTCAACTGCGCTCCCGGTGGTGGCGATGGCGGGGGCGGGGGAGACGGTGGGAATCCGATCGATCTCTCGTCCAAGGACACCGGCCCCGGCATCGACGCGGGGTTCGATCTGTCGGGGCCGTGCGTGCAGTCCAACAACGGCGTCGAGAAGTGCGACGGGCTCGACAACGACTGCAACGGCACGATCGACGACGTGTTGCCCGACAAGCTCGCAGCCGATCCGAACAACTGCGGCGCGTGCGGCAACGTCTGCGACTTCATCGGCCAGAAGCAGTTCGGTGAGTGCGTCGCGGGTGCTGGCGGCGTGCCGACCTGCCAGCCGGCGGGCTGCTTGCCCGGCTTCGTCGACGTCGATCCGAACGTCCCGGGCTGCGAGTACGCGTGCACACCGACGACGCCCGCCACCGAGGTCTGCGACGGCATCGACAACGACTGCGATGGCACGGTGGACAACGACTTCCGCGACGGCAGCGGCAACTACACCAAGAGCATCGAGCACTGCGGCGGCTGCAACATGAAGTGCGTCCTGCCTGGGGCGAACAACAAGTGCGATCCTGGCAGCGATGGCAAGGGCCACTGCGCCGTCGACACCTGCATCAACACGGGCGGCCTCACGTTCAAGCACGACCCGGCCGCTGGCGACATCAACGTGACCGGCTGCGAGTACAAGTGCCCGACGGCGTCGAGCACCGTCACGGGGCCGGGCGAGGATTGCAACACCGTCGCCTGCTCCTTCCCGGATGAGCTGTGTGACGGCATCGACAACGACTGCGACTTCGTCGTGGATGACAACCCGACCGATCTGGGGCCCTGCGCGAGCAACTGCCCCGGCGGCCTCGTGGACAACTGCGTTGGTCAGTGCACCGCCGGCAGCTATATGTGTGACAGCGGCGTGCGCGTCTGCCTCGGATCGACCGGGCCGTCGACCGAAGTGTGTGATGGCGTCGACAACAACTGCAACGGCGTCGTCGACGACCCGTTCGTCAAGCCGGGCACCGGCACGATGTCCGTCGCCGCGGTCTACTCGGTCGACGCGAACAACTGCGGCGGGTGCGGCACCGGCTGCAACCTGGCCAACGCGATCAACGGCTGCCACGAGACCTCGACCAACTCGGGCATCGCCGAGTGCTACGTCAAGCAGTGCAAGAACGGCTTTGCGTTCCCGACCAACACCACGGCCGGGCAGTGCACGACCAACGGCGGCACGCTGGCCCCGACGGTGATGGCCGGCAACCAGAACGGCGCGGGGGGCCTCGGCTGCTATTACTCCTGCCCGGCCAAGACGCGCGAGTTCTGCGACGGCAACGACAACGACTGCGACGGCTGCATCGACAACAACAACGCGACCGGGACGGCGCTCGACGGCAAACCCGATCCGACCGCCTTCTGCAAGCAGGCGGGCGAGTGCGGCAAGAGCGGCGGCATCGACGCGATCTGTGCCAACCGCGGCACCGCGACGGCGACCTGGAAGTGCGACTACCAGGGAGCGAAGAACGCCGGGCGCGCGCTCTGCCTCGACGCCAGCGGCAACCTCACCGCGGTCGAGAGCGGCTGCACCGGCTCGCCAACCACCTACTGCGACGGCAACGACAACAACTGCAACGGCCGCATCGACGAGGGCCTCGGCATCTACGAGGAGTGCGCCGGCGCGGCGACGCGGACCGGCGGCACGTGCAGCTCTGGTCGCTGGACCTGCTCGGGCCAGACGTGCTCGGCGGGCTTCACCTGCTCGAGTGGTTTCTGCGTCAAGAGTTGCTCGGCCGGCACGGGCGCGTGCACCGCGACGGCCGCGAGCTCCTGCTCGGGCAACGCCGTGGTGTGCAGCGCGACGCCTAACGCAGCGGCGGCGACGGACGAGAAGTGCGACGGCATCGACAACGACTGCGACGGCAAGGTCGACGAGCGCGACGACAACCTCGGCTCGGCGCCGATCAAGTGCGGGGGCAACAACTGCAAGGGCTACAAGGATCCGATGGTGCAGGTGCAGATGAAGGCCTGCACGTGCACGGGCAACGCGCAGTGCCCGACCGGCTACACCTGCGCGACCACGGGCACCTACAACGGCCGCTGCGTCGAGGGCGCGGGCTCGCCGCAGGCCTGCACCGCCGATGCGCAGTGCACTGGTGGTGGCGGGGGACGCTGCTCGAACTTCGGCTCGGCCTTCTATATCTACGCCTACGAGGCGAGCCGGCCGGGCGCGACCTCCGGCTCGGCGGGAGTCGACAACGCCGATCCGGCGCTGCGGCGAGCCTGCTCGGTCACCAACACGATGCCATGGACCAACGTCCAGCAGGACGACGCGGCCGCTGCGTGCGCGCTCATCAAGGACTCGGCCGGCAACGCGATGCGGCTGTGCACCGAGGGGGAGTGGCAGGCGGCGTGCCTTGGATCGACCAAGGGTGGCGATCCGCAGTGGTCGCAGACGCTGACGCCCAACACGTTCATCGACGATGCCGTGAACGCCAACGCCTGCAACGCCGAGAACCCGAGCGGTGCGGTCGTCGCGACCGGATCGCGCAGCGTGTGCGCCGCCAACTTCGGCAGCACCAACAACGTCTACGACATGACGGGCAACGTCATCGAGTGGACGTCGACCCTCGTGGTCGCCGGTCCGCCGACGAACTACTACCGCATGCGCGGCGGCGCGTACAACTCGCCGCGCGACGGCGCGGCCTGCGAGTACAGCTTCAACCTCGGGCGTGACGACTACGTCAACTCGAACGTTGGCTTCCGCTGCTGCTCGAACGCCGCGCCCTAG
>CAZPEY010000512.1:0-3115 GCA_964585665.1 uncultured Polyangiaceae bacterium
TGAGGTTGCCGCGCGGATCGTGGATGCGCGGAAAGTCGATGATCCGCGACTGGCTGATCGACACGCGCTAGCCCCCCGCCGCTTCCTTGGCGATCTCGTCCTCGGTCTTGCCGTAGTACGAGCCGTAGCGCGAGTAGTAGTAGTACTCGTAGCCCGTCTGCTTCGACAGGTCGATGTCGTTCATGATGCAGCCGAGCAGGTTCGACGTGCCGTGGCTGTTGAGGGCTCGGCGGGAGCGCGCGAGCGCTGCCTTGGAGGTCTTGTGGCTCTTGGCGACGAAGATCGTGCCGTCGGTGAGCTGGGCCAAGATGGCCGCATCGGTCACGGCGTCGACAGGCGGTGAGTCGAGCAGAACGCGGTCATAGTTGGCGGAGAGGACCTCGAGAACGTGCTTGAACTTGGCGGAGTGCAGGAGCTCCGACGGGTTCGGCGGAATCGCGCCGCAGGGCAGCAGCGACAGGTTGGGAACACCCGTCTCGCGCACCGCCTTGATCGGATCGAAGTCGCTGACGATCGCGCGTGACAAACCGTCCGAGGAGCTCGGGATCCCGAACACCTTGTGCAGGCGCGGCTTGCGCATGTCGGTGTCAACGAGCAACACCCGCAGACCCGACTGTGCGAGCGACATGGCGAGGTTGACCGAGGTCGTGGTCTTGCCGTCCTGCGGACCGGCCGAGGTCACGAGCAGCGTACGCGGCGGATCATCCGGACGCGCAAACAGGAGGTTCGTACGGATCGCGCGGGCGCATTCGGCGACTGCCGACTTGGGATAGATCAGCGCGTACAGGTCTCGCTTGCCGCTCTCGGTCTTCAGTGCGTCGGCGAGCGCCGGCGGCGGCGCAACCTGAGCGCTCTTGGTCTGCTCGGCAATCTTGGGCAGCAACCCGAGGAACGGCACACCCAGAATCCGCTCCATGTCGTCCTGCGTCCGCACCGTCGAGTCCGCGAGCTCGATCAGAAAGGCGAGGCCGAAGCCGATAAGGAGCGCGAGCGCGAACGCGATGCCGACGGACTTCGGTACGTTGGGCGCAATCGGCCACTGCGGCACGAGCGCCGCGTCGAGGATACGAACATTGTTCATCTTGAGGTGGCCAGCGAGGGCCGTCTCGCCGCGCCGCCCGCCGACCTGCTCGGCGAGCTTCGAGAGGCGATCGAAGTTGCGCTTGAGGCGGTTGTACTCGATGGCCCGCTGCTCGAGCGCCAGCGAGTCGCGCGTCGCCGCGTCGAGGGCAATCTTGAGATCCCGCTCTTGCTTGAGCAGTCCCGCGTACTGCGCCTCGACGCCCTTCATCGATTGCCCCGCCTCACGTCGCAGATCCGCCCGCACCTGGGCGAGGCGCGCCTCCTGCGCCTCGAGCGCGGGGTGCTTGTCAAGATACTTGCCCTTCATCTCTACCAGCTTGGTGTACTGGTCGATGTAGAGTTCCTTGAGCTTGAGCACGACGCCGCTGTCGGTGACACCCGGCTGGACCGAAGTGATCGGGTCGTCGGTCATGAGCTGCTGGTACTGCTCTCGCATGGCGCGCGTAACCAGCAGGCGGACCTGGGTCGTCGACAGCTCGTCGGACAGCTTCTTGCGGCGGCTCGACAGCTCGTTCTGCTGCTCGTCGATGGCGACGGCGAGGATGTTGTTCTTCTTCTTGAAGTCGAGGAGCGCGCGCTCCGCCTCGTTGAGCTGGCTCTGCAGATCGGTGTACTCGTCGGTGAGCCAGGTCGCAGCGCCCTCGGACGTCGACAAGCGCCGCTCGAGGTTCCGCTGCACGTACGTCTGAGCGTTCTGGTTGACGACTGCGGCCGCGATATCCGGATCGGACGACTTGACGGCGATGTCGACGACGCGCGAGTCCTTGATCGCTTCGACGAGCAGCATGTCCTGCAGCGTCGGCGCCGCGTTCTCGATGAGATCCCTCTCACTGGTGCAGTCGATGTCCGGCAGAATCCTCCTCATCACGGAGAGGTCGTCCTTCGGATCGAGCTTCTTGGCACACAGCGCCTTGGCAACCGCGACTCCTTGCGAGTGGCTCTGGAGCACCTTCAGCTCAGTCGCGAACGCTTCTTGCGCCGACCACCAAGACGCCTCCATCTCCACGGCGTCTTTGAATCCTTGTCCGAGGTACTGCGGGACGGTGGCATCGATGACGAGGGTAGCGTGCGCCTTGAATACCTTGGGTTGGCGCGAGACATAGAGCCCCACGATCGATGGGATCAACACCAAGCAGCCAAGGATCAGCCACTTGCGCTTGGCGACGATGACCTTGATTTCGTTGAGCGGCAGCCCGCCACCGCCCTCATCGAGTGAGGCGAGCGGATCAGCGTTCGTCGTTGGATTGCTCATGGTTTGCTACGTGCCCTCGGCGAAAGCTAGACCCCTTCCCGTCGGTGGTCAAGCTGATTGACGAGTGTGCGGCGGGTCACGCCCGAGCGCTGTCTCCGACGGAGATCACCCGCCCGCGGAGGGCCCTCAGTTTTTCGAGGCTCTCGAGAAGTGGACGGCGCGGCGACTAGCCAGCGGCAGCGCCTGCAGCCGGCGGATCGGCCGGCGACCGGGTCCAAAGGCTTGAAACCCGGAGCGTCCGATCTGGCACTGAACGTGCTGTGAGTCCCACTACTTCCTTCACAAAGAGGCCTACCATGCGCGTTCAGCTCTCGCTCTCCGCTCTGCTGTTTGCCCTGCCAGTGGTCGCCGCCGTCGGGTGCGGCGCGCCCGACGACTCCTCGGCCTTCGACGAGTCCGAGGTCGCCACCGACGGCAAGGCCGACAAGGTCGACTCGACCTATACGTACTACTCGGTGCGCCCCGACTACCGTCGCTGCGTCGCGCCCCTCTGCGGCGGCTACTACGTCAAGAAGGTCAACTCCAAGGCGGCCGAGGTCTATGTCGCCGAGATGAGCTTCGACAAGGCCGGTCTCGACGAGTACGACCAGCAGACCTTCGCGGTCGGCGGCGCCATCGTCCGCGGCTGGGTGAATCAGAAGGACTTCGGCTCGTTCGGCAAGATGAGCGTCTTTGCCGCCAGCGAAGTGTGGGCCGCCGGCTCGGGCACGCAGACCGCGAGCGGTACGTACTACAAGCTCAACGACACGGGCATCGTGTGCGCCAAGGCCCCCTGCTTCA
>CAZPEY010000513.1:0-489 GCA_964585665.1 uncultured Polyangiaceae bacterium
GCTGCGCGAGCGCCTCGACGACGTGCCGCTGCTCGTCGACCACTTCCTGCAGCGCTTTCGCGAGAAGAACGGCCGCCAGGTGGCCGGCTGCACCCGCGCCGCCCTCGACGTGCTGTGCAACTACCCGTGGCCGGGCAACGTCCGCGAGCTCGAGAACGCCATGGAGCGCGCCGTCGTGCTCTGCAAAGGCACGGTCATCGACGTCGACGACCTGCCAGCCGAGGTGCGCGGCGCGCCGTCGTCGGGACCGTCGGGGCGGACGCTCTCGTTCGAGATCGGCACGCCGCTCGACGAGATCGAGCGCCGGGTGATCTTCGAGACGCTGCGGCACACCAAGGGCGACAAGAACCTGGCGGCGCGCATGCTCGGCATCGCGGCGCGCACCATCTACCGGAAGCTCGCGGCCGAAGAAGAGCCGAAGCCCCCCGAGGGCTGATCCCCGACTCAATCGGCGCCGAGCCTGATCAGTCTTCGCCTGGAGGCCGCAGC
>CAZPEY010000513.1:499-3107 GCA_964585665.1 uncultured Polyangiaceae bacterium
AGCTGGCCGCACAGCTCCTCGGCATCGCGGCGCGGACCATCTATCGCAAGCTCGACACCGTCGAGGACGAGGCGCCCGAGGCCGAGCCGCCGGCGCAAGTGGCAAAGGGCTGACCCCGCGCTTGCCAAATTGACAAAATCGGCGCGTTCGCGACGGGGCTAAGGTCGCGACCCGACGGGGATCACGCTGGCACTGGCCTTGCTGTCCTAGGGCGTGGGCCCATGGACGTCTTTCTTCGCAAGTACTTCTGGATCATCAGCCTCGCCGTCGCGGCGGTCAACGGCCTGCTCATCGGTCGGGCGGCGGTGCGCTACTTCGAGGCGACGGTCCTGTCGAGCAAGGACCTGCGCTCGATGCCGCACCGCCCGGCGACGGCGAGCTCACCAGCGAAGGCCTACGCCAAGGACGCCGACGAGATCATCAAGCGCAACCTGTTCTGCTCGTCGTGCGCCCCGAAGAAAGAGGAGACGCCTGACGGAGGCACCGCGGCGCCCGCCTCGAACGAGCCGCAGAAGTCGTCGCTCCAGCTCGAGCTCGTCTCGACGATGGTCTGCCCGACGGATCCCGATTGGTCCATGGCGGTCATCCGCGACAGCAGCACCAAGGAAAAAGACCCGGTCATGTACAACAAGGGCAAGAAGATCTCGACGACCAACGCCGTCGTCGCCCTGGTCGTGAATCGCAAGGTCTACTTCCACAACAACAACCGGCTCGAGTACATCGACATGGACGACAAGACGCCGCCGCCCGCGCCGGAGAAGAAGGCCGAGGGGCCGGCGCCCGCGGGGCCGGCGCCCGAGGCTGGCGAGTACGACAAGAGCATCAACTGCCAGGGCTCGAACTGCACGATCGACCGGGCGCTCGTCGACAAGCTGCTGTCGAACACCAACGCCCTGGCCTCGGCGGCGCGCTTCGTCCCGTCGGTCAAAGAGGGCAAGCCCAACGGCTTCAAGGTCTACGCGATCCGCCCCAACTCGCTGTTCGCCAAGATCGGCCTGCAGAACGGCGACACGATCAAGGGCATCAACGGCTTCGAGATGACGAGCCCGGACAAGGCGCTCGAGGTCTACACCAAGCTGCGCTCCGCGAGTCATCTCGGGGTGCAGCTCGATCGGCGCGGCGAGACCGTGACGCTCGATTACACGATCAAGTAAAGAATGCGACAAAAGCTAACTATAGCAATTACGCTGATTACGCTGGCTGCGGCCGCGCACGCTCAGTCTCCCGACCGCATGCGCCGCAAGCTCAAGGTGGACGCGCCTCAGATCAAGCGCATGCCCGGAGGCGTGGTTCCGCCCGCCTCGGCGCCGCTGCCGGTGACGCCCAACGCGCCGCCGGCGCGACCGGTGGGTGCGCCCGCAGGCACGGCGACGCCGACTCCACCGCCACCCGGCCCGACGCCGCCCGCGGCCCCGCCTGCGGCAACCCCGCCCCCCGGCGCGCCGCCCGCTGCGCCTGGCGACAAGCCGGCCATCACGCTGCCTGGCGAGAAGGAGGCGACGCAGGAGTGTAAGAAGTACCCGCCCGGCAAGCGCTTCAAGTGGGAGCTGCGCGGCGAGGTCGACCTGATGACGATGCTCAACGCGGTGTCGCCGATGATGTGTCGGCCGTTCATCGTCCCAGGCAACGTGCGCCAGTCCAAGGTGACGATCATCGCGCCCGACACGATGACCGCGCCCGAGGCGTACCGCATGTTCCTCTCGGCGCTCGAGACGATGGGCCTGACCGTGCAGCCGCAAGGGCGCGTGCTCAAGATCATCGACTCGAACCGCGCCAAGGAGAGCGCCATCCCGATCTACAAGGGCGAGGGCGATCCGCCAGCGCAGGATCAGTACGTCACGCGGATGCTACGCCTCGAGTACGTCTCGACCGAGGACGTGGTCGCCGTGATCAGCAAGCTGAAGAGCAAGGACGGCGACATCATCCCGTATCCGCCGACCAACACGCTCGTCATCACGGATCTGGGATCGAACATCGCGCGCCTCGAGCAGGTCATCTCGCAGCTCGACGTGCCGCTCGGCGGCGAGCGCATCTGGGTGATCAAGCTGCGCCGCATGCTGGCGAGCGAGATGGCGACCTTGCTGCAGCAGATCTTCGGCGTCGCCAAGGCGGGCGGCGCACCGGCGGCGGGCGCGAAGAAGCCGGGCTCGACGCTGCAGCAGGCGTCGGGCGCAGGAAAGCCGGACAGCAAGAACCCGGCGGAGAGCCTGTCGATCTCGCAGATCATCCCTGACGACAAGAACAACGTCCTCATCATCGTCTCGACGGAGAAGGCCTATCAGCGCATCCTCGGCCTGATCAAACGGCTCGAGCCCGAGTACGCGTCGCCGACGGACTCGGTCAATGAGCGCGTGCACGTCGTGCCGATCGAGAACGCGATCGCCGACGAGGTCGCGACGACCCTCGGCAACCTCGGGGCGGGCGTCGGCCGCTCGGGCGCGGCAGGGCGGCCGGGGGCGCCGGCACCCGGCGGCGGCGCCGCGGGACAGCCAGGCCAGACGCCGCTGTTCGAGGGCGAGGTGCGCATCGCGGCGGACAAGCCCACCAACTCGCTGGTCATCGTCGCCTCGCCGCGCGACGTCTACACGGTCCGCGATCTGATCAAGCG
>CAZPEY010000514.1:0-3100 GCA_964585665.1 uncultured Polyangiaceae bacterium
GAGGCAGTCGATGGGGCCGGCAATTCGCAGCGAACTCTTGGCACAGGGGACTAGCAAGCGGCTGAGAAAGGCCGACGACCGCGGCCGTCGCAGAGATCACGCCTTCGCTTTGGCGGCCTCGGGTCCGCGCGGTCGCGCCAGGATCTCGGCGCAGCGCGCGCGGGTCATCATCGGTGCGAGTCGGAAGTCGGCGAGGAGCACGACCGGCGCGACCTGGCAGGCCTCGACCGGCCAGAACGTCCGACTCGACGCGGCCTGCCAGGCCTCGTCGAGCTGGCCGCGCCGTGCGTAGGCGCGCGCCACCTCGATGGCCTGATCGAACCCGAGATTTGGATCGTTCGGATCCCAGCGCGCGAGGATCTCCTCGTCGACGTCAAACGCGACCGCGAGCGAGAAGCAGTGGCGGCGCAAGGCGTCGGGCTTGCCCTTGAGGCGCGGCAACGTCGGTGCGAGCTTGAGCGCGTCGGCGAGCTTGTCGGGCTTGGCCACTCGCGCGGCCTCACGCCCACGGTAGAAGTCGGCCAGCAGGACCGCGTCGCGGTTCGGGGCGTGGCTCTCGGGCACGAGCCGGGCCGCCTCCTCGACGAGCGATGGCCGTCGCAGCTCCTCGGAGGCGCGGCGCACGATCGCGGCGCAGTCCTCGAAGACGTTCACCGCGTAGACGGCGTCCGGTTCGGCGAGGAGGACCATCGCCCGCCGCGCTGCCTCCTCCCACTCGCCGGAGAACGCCAGCAGCTCGGCGACGGAGGCCGAGGCCGCCGCGTCGCCCGCGTCGGCCAGCTCGCGCAGCGCTGCCAGCGCCGCGTCGGTGTTGCCGCGCCTCGCCTCGGCGGCGGCCTGCTTGAGGGTCTTTAGCGCCGGCGACTTCGATTTCGACTTCGGCGTTGCCGCCGCCTTCGCGTTCGCGCTCGTCGCCTTGCTCTTCGAGGTCCGCTTGCTCGTCGCCATTCGCCGTCGCTCCTCTTCAGTCCTGCTTGGGCGCCCCGGTCGCCACCGCTTCAATCGCTCCCAGCGCGCCCTTGATCCAGTCTTCGCGCGCATCATACCCAGTCTTCTCGAGGCGCACGACGAAGGTGCGGTCGGCGACCCACGACAGCGGGATGCCTCCCTGCCGCAGCTCCGTGCCCCACTCGCTGGCGAGCAGCACGGGGAAGGTGTACTTCATCTCCTTCAGAAACGGCGCGACGAGGCCGACCTCGCCGTCGACGTTGAGCGAAGCAACGATGACGTCCTTGCGGCCTCGCAGCCGCTGGTAGAGCCGCTCGAGGTGGGGCAGCTCGGCTTTGCACGGCTCGCACCAAGTCGCCCACGTGACGAGCAAGACCGTCTTGCCCTTCCAGTCAGCGCTCCGCCAGGTCCGGCCCCGCACGTCGAGCAGCTTGAGCGATGGCAGCGGCAGGCTCTTGGCAGCGAACACGCCGGCCGGCAGCGCCTCCTTGCCGTTGGCCGTCTTCGTCGCGCTGCTCCCGCGGAGGACCGACCACCCCTCGCTGGTGCCGCCGAGCTCCTTCCACAGCACCGGCAGCTCCTCCTCGGCCCGCTCCGGGGCGAGCGCCTCGGCCCTCAAGAAGAGCGCCAGCGCATCGCCCTTTCGCTGCTCTGCCCAGGCAAGCCGCGCGCGCACCGCGAGGACGGTCGCTTCGTACTCCTTGCGCTCGGACGCCTCGATCGCTGCGCTCGGCGGCTTGGCGACGAGGCGCTCTTGCACCTCGCGCAGCTTGGCCACGTCTCCGAGACGCCGATAGACCAAGGACAGCGTATCGTGGGCGCTCCAGCGCGACATCTCTTCGGCCATCGCCATCACGTCGACCACGCCCCGGAATCGCTCGGGTTGCGCGCGCATGCTGGCGTGGCTGCGATCCCGCTCGGCGAGCGCCCGCTCCACCAGCCGCGGCACCTGGTCGAGGTCGATCCCGCGCTCGGCGTACACCGCGGCGACCTGCAGCGAGCCGTCGTTGCCGCCTAGAACGCGCCCGGCGATCGCGCGCAGCTCGGCCTCCGGCAGCTCCGCGGGAGCGCTGGCGAGGCGCTGTGACCACGCGTAGCCGTCGTCGGGGAAGCGCTTGACCCAGTCGGTGCTCGCGGCGAACAAGCGCGCCCGGTAGGCCTCACGCTCCTGACGCGGCGCCGTCGCTGGCGGCTCGCGGTTCTGCTCGCTCCACGCAGTGAAGAGCGTAAAGAAGTCGCTGCCCTCGGCGCCCTCTCGCTGCTTGACCCAGGCCTTGCCCGCCGCGTCGCTGGTCATCTCGTAGCCTTCGTGGAACACGCGGCGCTGCGCCGCATCCGGCGCCGCGACGATCCCGCGAAGACGGGTCAGATCGGCTGCGACGCGCCGGCGCAGCGCCGGGTGCTGCGCGAGCGGCGTGGTCTTGAACTCGGCGGCCCACAGCGCGCGATACCCGATCGCCACGTCCGCATCGCTGCGACCCGCGAGCGTCAGGCGGAGCGAAGCAGCGGCCGCCGCCCTGCGCGCCTTGTCGACGAGCGCGAGCTCCGTCGTCAGCCCTGCGATGCTGTCCGGGCAGGCGGCGCGATACGCCGCGATCGCGCGTCGCGCGGTCGCGGAGTCGCCCACGCGGTCGGCGCGCTGCGCGACGAAGAGCTGCGCGGGCGGGTAGTCGAGGTTGGCCATCGACTCGATCGCCGCCTTGCGATCGGCGAAGGAGACGAGCTTGGCCAACAGGTAGGTCCAGCGCGGCTCGTGCGGCTCGCGATCGTGGCGCGCCTGGTAGTCAGCGCGCACGCGAGCGTAGTCAGACTCCGAGGCCCAGTACGAATAGCTCTGGTGCACGAACACATCGTCGGGGTACTTGGCGAGCAGCGCCTCGAACGCCTTGGCCCGGTTGGGCGCGCGGTCTGCGACCTCGATCGCCGCCCGCACCTCGGGGCTCGCCTCGCAGACCGGCGCTCCGCGCGCAGCGACGGCAACCAGCGTCCCGAAAAGCACGACCACGGCGCGCAAGGAGTGCAACATCGAGCGCATCGTACCAACGCCGCCGCGTCTCCACTGTAGCGCGGCTCGCGACATTCCCCGCGCTTGAAGTCGCCTCCGGGTCCGAGTTCGCCGACGGTGATCGTCGCAGCGCTGCGGCTACTGAGG
>CAZPEY010000515.1:0-3091 GCA_964585665.1 uncultured Polyangiaceae bacterium
GCTGCTTCGCCAGCGGCACCTCGAGCCGCCCGAGCCCGAAGGCGAGCGCCGCGTGCAGGGCGAGCGAGGCGAGCAACAGGCGCAACACCCTCATTCGATGAAGCATGCGCGCGGTTCGTGCCAGCGCGACCGTTTTCCGATATGAACGACGCAGCAAATCGATCGATGAAGCGGCGATCCTTTTTACGTGGGCTTGGCATCGGCGCTGGGGCCCTCCTTGGTTCCTGCACCGTCGGGCTCGGCGGCCTGCTGGCGGCGATCCAGCCGCGCCGCACGCTGACCAATCGGACGCGCGTCGACGACCAGGCCCGGCCGTTCTCGATCGCCAAGCGGCAGCGCGTCGTGGTGATCGGCGGCGGCATCGCTGGCCTCTCGGCGGCGATCGAGCTGGCCGAGCGCAACTGCGAGGTCACCCTGCTCGAGCAGGGGCCTCACCTAGGCGGCCGCATGGCGGCGTGGACCGAGCGCATCCTGGGCGAGGAGTTCCCCGTCGAGCACGGCTTTCACGGCTTCTTCGCGCAGTACTACAACCTCGACGATCTGCTGACGCGCGCCGGCTGCATCTCGAACATCCTCGACACCGGCGGCTACCCGCTCGTCTTCGCCGACCGCGAGGAGGAGCTGTTCGGCAAGACGACGACGATCTTCCCGTTCAACCTGCTGTCCGTCGTCAACCACTCGAAGACGCTGTCGCTGCGCGGCTTCACCAACGAGGGCGATCGCTCCGACGACCTCATGCGCTACGACGGCGAGAAGACCTTCGCCGAGCTCGACAGCCTCGATCTCGATACGTTTTTTTTGCAGCGCAAAATAAATCGCCCCTTCATCGAGACGATGCTCGAGCCGTTCGCGCGCACGACGTTCAATCGTCCGGCGCGGCTGTCGGCCGCCGAGGCGCTGCGCTTCTTCCACTTCTATTTCACCGGCAACCCCGACGGGATGAGCTTTCGCTACGCGGCGCGCGATCTCGGCTCGGCCGTGCTCGAGCCGCTCGGCAAGCGACTGGTCGCGCTCGGTGGTCGGGTTCGCACGAGCTGCGCGGCGCGGCGCCTCGTCCAGGAGGGTGGCCGGGTCACCTCGGTGCTCGTCGACGCGGGCGCGCCGGCGATCGCGGCGACGCGGGTGCCGCTCGCGCAACTCCCGACGAGCGGCTTCGTATCGTGGACGGCGCCGTCCGGCGTGCCGATGCTGCTCGGCCGGCGCGGCGACGAGCCAGTCGCCTTCGACGCGCGCTGCACGCACCTCGGCTGCCCCGTCGGGTACGATGCGCAGACGGACGGCTTTGCCTGTCCTTGTCACGGCGGCCGCTTCGACCGCGACGGCAAGGTGCTCGCCGGTCCGCCGCCGCGGCCGCTCGTCCAGCTCCGCACCCGCCGCGACGGCGACGAGCTCGTGCTCGAGAGCCACAGCACGGCGCAGCCCGAGGCGATCCCGTGCGACTACGTCGTCTCGGCGTGCGAGGTACGTGGCCTGCGTCGATTGATGGCGCAGAGCGACTACCTCGGCGACGCGACGCTCGAGAAGAGCGTGCGCGCCCTCGGCGAGTCGGACCCCTACGTCGTCTACCGGCTGTGGCTCGACAAGCCGACGCGGCCCGGGCGCTATCCGTTCTACTCGTCGGCGCGCTTCCGCTACCTCGACGCGGCGGCGGTGTACTCCGTCTGCCAGGAGCCGTATGTCTCGTGGGCCAAGCGCACCGGCGGCTCGGTGGTCGAGCTCCACAACTACGGCCTGGCGCCCGAGCTCGTCGTCGCGCCATCGATCATTGCAGCGACGATGCGCAAGGAGATGCTGCGCGTCCTGCCCGAGCTCGAGGGCGCCAAGATCCTGCACGAGGTCTACCAGCAGCAGAGCAACTTCTCGCGCTTCGCCCCGGGCGACTATGCGCTGCGCCCTTCGACGGTGACGCCGATCGAGAACCTGTTCCTCGCCGGCGACCACGTCAAGATCGGGCTGCCCGCCGCGCTCATGGAGGCCGCGACGATCTCCGGCCGCCTCGCGGCCAACCAGATCTTGGCCCGCCAGGGGGCGCGCGAGGTGCCGGTCGAGACGGTGGCGCTGCGCGGGCCGCTGGTCGGCATCGGCGACTGAAGCCCTGACGCAGCAGCTGACAGAGCTGTCAGCTTCCTGGCGCTGGTGGCCGTGCGGCGTGACCTAAGTCGCGAAAATGGCGTCTGGCACCCTGCTTGCGAGCTTGGGCGGAGCGACGGAGGTGCGATGTGCGGATCTATCTGGGCTTGATGGCGTTGGCTGCACTGCTGTGGGCGACCGGCTGCGAGCATCGACCGGTGTTCCAGGATGACGAAGGCGGCGAGCTCAAGCCGTCCGAGGAGCGCCTCAGCCTGCCGTATGCGCGCGGCACGCGCATCGCGCTGCACATTGCCGGCGTGACCAACCACGCGTCGTGGAAGATCACGAGCGACACGCCGACGGTCTTTCAGATCGAGAGCAACACGTTCGACAACGATCGACTCGAGGCGATTGGCTACGCCGTGGCCGACGGCACCAGCGTCATCCGGCTGGTCGATGGGACGAGCGAGCTGCTCTCCGAGACGGTGACCGTCAAGTCGGCGACGTCGGCGCGGCTCTACGAGCACGGCCAGGTGCGCATCCTCGGCCGCGATCAAGCGGCGCTCGAAGCTTCGCAGATCAGCAAGGCGACGGTGCTCACCGGCGGCAAGGGCGTGTTCGCGGTCGCCTACTTCGCGGGCGCCGAGCGCGTCTACGGCCATGGCATCGCCGAGACCTCCGGCTCGACGGGCCTCGTCGTCAGCAACGAGACGACCGGCGGCGTCGCGGCCAACGAGTGGCTGTTCGTCACGCCAACCAGCGACGGGGCGCAGCTGCTGTCGGTGGCGCAGGGCGCGACGACGCTGGCGAACCTGCCGATCACGGCGGTGCCGCAGAGCAGCGTGACGACCCTCGGGCTCGTCGAGGAGAGCCTGACGGGGCGGCACGACGACGACGAGATCTGGCTGCTGCTCAAGGCGACCAACGCGGCGGGCGACGCGGTGCTCGGCGTCTACGGAGACTGGACCCTCGACGGAATGGCGCAGCAGAACACCGACTCGAAGATCGTGCCCGGCGACCT
>CAZPEY010000516.1:0-3088 GCA_964585665.1 uncultured Polyangiaceae bacterium
GGGGACGCAGGGTGTCCGTCCGCCCGCGCGCAGATTCCGAGCCCGAGCAGGCACGGTCGCCCACTCGATCACTTCCCGTCGCACCACCACAGCGGCGCGCCCCGCACCGCCCGCGAGGAAAGTGCCGAGCACGGACGGACGGACACCCTGCGTCCCCGGCACGCTGGCCCTCCGCCGTCCCCGCGCCCACCAAGCGAGCAAACCCACGGCCCGCCGCGAGCCGCCGCCTCAGGCGATCTCGGCCGCGAGCCCCCAGCGCAGCCCTCGATCCGACACGACGCAATCCGCCCACCCGGCATGCTCGAGCACGCGCTCCAAGATGATCGCACCGGCGACGATCACGTCGGCGCGCTTGGGGTGCAGCCCCGGCAAGAGGCGCCGCTCGGCGATCGGCTTCCCAGCGAGCTCATCGACGAGCCGCACCACATCCGAGCAGGTCAAGCGCGAGCCGTGCACGCGCAGCGGATCGTAGACCGCGAGCTTCTGGGCCATCGCCGCCAGCGTCGTCACCGTGCCGGCCACTCCGATGACGCGCCCGCGCGGTCGCGGCGCATTTCGCAGCGCCTCGTCGACGGTGATGCGCAGCGCGGTGAGCTCCTGCATGGTCGGCGGGTCGTGCTTGACCAAGCGCTCGTGCAGGCGCACCGAGCCGATCGGCAGGCTGCGCTTCTCGGCGATCGTCGCCTCGCCAACGATGATCTCGGTCGAGCCGCCGCCGATGTCGACGACGGTGCGCGGCCCGGCGAGATCCGGAAAGCCGTCCGCGATGGCGCGCCACGACAGCTCCGCTTCGCGATCCCCGTCGATGACGACGAGCTCGGCGGGCGCCAGGGTCTGGTTGGCGCGCGCCACGAAGTCAGCGGCGTTGCTCGCCTTGCGCACCGCCTCCGTCGTCACCGCGGCGACGCGCGAAACGTCAAGCTGCTTGACGATCTCGGCGAAGCGCGCCAGGGAGGCGAGCGCTCGCTCCATCGCCGCGGGCTGCAGCGCGCCCGTCTGATCGAGCCCCTCGCCGAGCCGCACGATGTCCGCCTCTTCGCGGATCGCGACGAGCGCCCCACCCCGCCGCTCAGCGACGAGGAGCAGCGCTGTGTTGGTCCCGAGATCGATGCTCGCGACGCTCACCGATTGAGGCTCGGCCCCCACGACGGCGTCGCCGCGTCGCCCTTGTACACCTGCCGCTCGGTCTTGCCGTCGAAGGTCGAGATCCACACGCCCTTGCGCGTCGACTCGTAGGTGATCGCGCGGCCGTTCGGCGACCACGACGGCGCCTGGTTCGAGCCCTTGCCCTCGGTGATGCGCGCCATCTCCGACGTGTCCGGGTTGATCGTGAAGATGTCGTAGCTCAGCTTCTCGTCGCGCCCGGTGAAGGCGATGAGCGGCACATCCTTGCGCGGCGACCAGCGCGGCGTCTGGTTGTAGTTGCCGCGCCGCGTGAGGCGCTGCTGGTTCGAGCCGTCGGCGTTCATCACCCAGATCTGCGGCGAGCCGTGCCGATCCGAGACGAAGGTGATGCGCGATCCGTCGGGCGACCAGGACGGCGAGGTGTCGATGAACGGGTTGGACGTCAGTCGCTTGATGATGCCGCCCGTCGACGAGATCAGATAGATCTCGGAGTTCGAGTCCTGCGACAGCGTCAGCGCGATCTTCGATCCGTCGGGCGAGTAGGCCGCGCCCATGTTGAGGCCCGGACGGTTCGACAGCACCTTGGGCTTGCCGCCGCGCAGCGACAGCGAATAGAGGTACGGCGCCCCCTGCATGAACGACGTGAACGCGACCTCACTGCCCGAGGGCGCCCACGACGGCAGGATGTTCTGCGACGCGCTCGTCAGCTTGCTCACGCCCGCGCCATCCCAGTCCATCACCACGATGTCGCGGCGCCGCTGTCCGGTCGCCGAGGAGAAGGCGATCTTCGACGAGAAGAACGACTCTTCCTTCGTGTAGTAGCGCACCACCTCGCCGGCCCACTGGTGGATCATCATGCGCGCCGTCGCCGCCGGTCCGCGATACTCCTTGGTGAGCACCGGCTGGTCGCCGCGCGACAGCTCGTAGAGGCGGAACTCGAAGCGCACGTCCGTGCCCGAGCCGACGGCGCGCGCCTTGATGACGCCCTCGGCACCGATGTTGCGCCAGTCGGGGACGTTGAGGCCCATGCCCTCGGTCTTGAGGTCGGCGAGGTACGCCTTCGGATCGAGCACCTTGAAGAAGCCCGACAGCGCCAGGTCGTTGATCATGACCTCCTGCGCCAGGCCGCCGGTCGACGGATCGCCGAGGCCGACCGGGATCGCCAGCTTGATCAGGTCTCGACCGCCGGCGTTGACGTTGAAGCGCACCGGATCGTCCGCGTTCTGGGCGTCGACCGGGAGGGCCGCTGCGAGGAGCAGGCCGACGCCACACAGCGCCCCTGCGATCCCGATCCACAGCTTTTTTGTGCGATGCAGCATTATTCTCTCATCTCCGTCGCGTTTGCGGGTCGCGTTACTGTTTGCTGAAGGTTGGGCAGAGCTTGCCACGCTGGGCGGCGGCGAGGAACCGCGCCGGCGGCGGCGATAGCGTCTTGATCTGGCCGAGCGCCGCTTCGAGCGAGCTGTCGAACTGCGAGTTGCCCGAGCCGCGCAGCATCGTAAAGCGCGTCAGCTCGCCCGACGCCGAGATGGTCAGGCACGCCTCGGCCGACAGCTTCTTGAGCACGCTGTCCTCGATCGTCGTCGGGACGCTCCACGCCGAGCCGATCTTGTCGATCAGCTCCAAGATGTACGGATCGCCCTTGGCCTCGGTCGCCGTGCCCGCCTTCGAGCCGGTCAGCGAGCCCTCGTCCGTCGTCTCCGAGCCCTCGGTCTCTTCGTTCATCTTCTTGAACAGCTCCGCCCGCGTCTTCTTGAGCGGATCGACGTCGGGCTTCTCGTCCTTATTCGTGCTCGGCGCCTGATCGGCGTCCTTGGCGATCTTGAGCCCCGTCGGGGGCTGCTTGACCGCGCCGGTCTTCTTGGGCAGGAAGGTCATGTCGCGCGGCTTGCCGAAGCGCACCAGCTTGGTGTCGAAGAACACGCCCGGCCCCGGCGGAGGCTGGCTGTCCGCGTGCACCTTG
>CAZPEY010000517.1:0-3075 GCA_964585665.1 uncultured Polyangiaceae bacterium
AGGTGTTCCCGACGCAGCTCAAGGGCCTGCGCGACGCGTACGAGTGCGTCTCGCTGACCCGCTGACCACGCCGCAAAGCGCGGGCCGTCTTTCAGCGCGAGGTCGCGAGGCTCCCTCTGCAGGCACGGCGTCGCTCGTAACGTCGCATCACCTCAGATACCCCGTCAGGCCAACACCGACGTGAAAGATCGTCGCGACGTAGGACGGCTGCACCGACCAGAACGGCGCTGTCGCCTCGATCCGTAGGCCGACGTAGCGACTGAACCGGTAGTCGTACTTGAGCATCAGCCCGCTGTTCAGCAGCCCGTAGTCGTCACGCACGCGACGATCGATCGCGAGCTCCGCATTGACGACCTTGGCCTGCGACCAAACGTGCGTCCACCCCGCGAAGAGATGCAGCCCAAGTCCGGAGCGCCGCCGCGCGCCGAGGTGCAGCGTGTGTCCGATCGAAGCCCATGCGTTGAGTCGCTGCGCGTCGTTGGTCTGGCCCGGTGCCGCGCCATACTGGAGCGCCATCGGCTCTCGCTGGGCACCGAGCAGCACGCCAAAGTCGAAGGTACCCGTCGCGTGGCGGGTGTTCCAGACGGAGACCTGGCCGAGCGCGTGGGTCTGCGCACCGAGCGCGGAGTAGGCGCCGATCCCGTAGGTGAAGATCAGGTCGACGGTGACGTGCAGCCGGCCCGCCTTTTCGCCCCCGACCGGCATGCCGGTCTCGCCGCCGCTGGCCGGACCAGCCAGCCACAGCAATGCGAGCATCGCTGCTGCGAGACGAGCGGCCCTCACGGCTGCACCTGGCCGAGCAGCGCCGTCAGCCCCCGCTCGAAGCACGGTGACATGATTCCTCCGTGGTCGGTGTCGACCACCTTCGTCGTCATCGTCAGCTCGGGGTAGTGGCTGCGAAGTCTCGTCGTCAGCTCCTCATACCAGAGCTGCTGGACCGCCCCGTCATAGCGCGCGATCTCGTAGTGGAGCTGGGCGGGCAGCGACTGCGCGCTTTGCGCGAGCGTCTGCTCCTCTTGGAAGAGACGCAGCGGATCTTTGAAGGGAGCGCCTGGATCGCACGCCAGGAAGCGCGAAAACGGCGGCGCAGACTCTTTCGCCGTGGTGAGCATCGTGTAGAGAGCCACGAACCCGCCGAGCGAGTGGCCTGACAACGCCCGCTCGCTGGAGTCGATGTGATACTGCCCCTCGACCTGCGGGAACAGCTCCTCCCGCACGAAGCGCAGAAAGGCCGGAAGCCCTCCCGGCTGTTGGTTGTCGAGCACCGTGACGTAGTCGCGCGATCGGCCCCGTTTGCCACCGATGAGCGGATCTTCGTACGGATAGCCGACCCCGACGACGATCGCCTCGGGGATGCGTCCCGTCGCCGCCAGCGCCGAGGCGTGCCCAGCGACGATGTCGAACTGCGGGCCGAAGCTCGTCGCGTCGAGCTGATACATCACCGGATAGCGGCGCGCCGGATCGTCGCCGTAGCCGGGTGGAAGTCGGACGAGGATGCGGTACACATCGCCCACGATCGTCGAGCTCACGTCCTGCTGCTCGACGGTCCCTCGCACCGGCGGCCACGAACGATCGCAGCCTGTTGCGCACAACAACATCATCAAGACACATCGCAAATGCCAAGAGGCAGTGCTCACCATGCTCGACTCCTCGCGAACCACGCTTCTCAGGTCCGACTCGCTCACGTCATAATGGCGCGCAGAGTGCCGCGGCAATTTGACCAATCGCGCAAAAGCGCGCGCCCGCCGCCAAGCTCCGAGCCAGCACCGATCGCCGCGCTCTCGGTCCGCCCCGATGCGTCCGCGATCGTCGCTGATTCGCTCGCGCGGCACGGCGTCGTGCCTGCCGATCGAGCCCCCGGCGCGGGCGATCGGCGCGCGGCTGCACCCATCTTCGAGGCATATGCAGAAGCGGTCGAGCGCACCGCCGATCCATGGCTGGGCCTGCAGTTGGGCGCCGACCGGGGACCGAGCTGGCTCGGTCAGTTCGGCAACGCCGTCGTCGCCATGCCGAGCCTGCGGGCCAGCATCGACGCCGCCCAGCGCCTCATCGGGATGCTCGTCGATGGACAGCGCCTCGTTCTGACCGAGGATCGCCACCGCGCCAGCTTGACGACGACGCTGCCCGAAGGCCTCGCGCCAAGCGGCGCGCAGGTCGTGCTGCAGTCCTCCATCGTGCTGATGGCCAACCTCTTCGATGCCTACGTCGGCCCTGGCCTGTGGCCAATCGTCCTCTGCTTCGCCTGTCCACCGCCGCCTGCAGGGCACGCGGGAGCGCGGGCGGTGCGCCGACCCTTTCGCCGGCTGAGGTTTTCAGCGCCGACCTACGGGCTCGAGTTTCCTTCCGCCTACCTCGACCTTGGCCCCTCTCAGCCGCCGGCCTCGGCCGAGCATCGCCGCCTGGTCAAGGAGCTCGAGCACTCGTTGCGACAACTCGAGGCGAGCCGCAGCCTGCTCGATCGCCTGCACCACTCCCTCCTGTCCGATCTGCCGCGGCGCCCGCAACTCGCGGAGGTGGCGCGCAGCCTCCGGATGTCCGCGCGCTCCCTGCAGCTCTCGCTGACGCGGCAGGGTCGGACCTTCCACGCGGAGCTCGATCGCGTCCGCCTGTACGTCGCGCGTCAGTACCTGTCGAGGACCGACGTTCCACTCGGGGCCATCGCGACCCGCCTCGGCTTTCTGAGCGCGGCGGTGTTCAGTCGCTTCTTCCGCCGCGCCGCCGGCCTGTCGCCGCGCGAGTACCGAGAGAAGAACCGCAAGTCACGGCGGCGCCACAGTCCATGAAGTCACCGAAGGTCACCGCGCTAGCGGTGGGTCCAGCTCAGACCGAGCCGCCGCGCTACAGGCGCTTCCAGTCCTCTGCGATCGACGAAGCGGCGTCCGCTTGTGATAGCCTCTCCGCTCATGACGGTTGTCGACCTGGCCGCCGCCCCGGGACGCAAGGTCGTCGAGCGCTTCACCGCGCGAGGTGTGGCGATCGAACTCGGCTTCTTGTTCGTGCTGGCCTCGAACGCTGCTGTCGCGCAGCCGGAGGCGCGCGTGCTGTTCGCGGGCGCCCCCGACCTCTCGGAGGCCG
>CAZPEY010000518.1:0-3035 GCA_964585665.1 uncultured Polyangiaceae bacterium
CTGCCTGTGGCACACCCGGAGTCGGGTGACGGAGCGAGGAGAGGGATCCCTTCCCGACCCGGCGCGTCGAACCGTCGCCGAACCGTTGTCGTCATCTAGTCCGGCGACACCCCGCCCCGGGTTGCGCAACCCGCTCGGCCCGCTCTCCGCGTCCGACCGCTGCATTGCATGCCGAGCGACAGTCCTCGTCGACGGCCAGGTGTCGTGGGGCCGTGGGTCCGTGCACGGAGGGTGGGGAAGGGATCCCTCTCCTCGCGGAGTTACTTAGTCAGGAGCACGATCGACCCTGCCTGTGGCACACCCGGAGTCGGGTGACGGAGCGAGGAGAGGGATCCCTTCCCCACCCGGCGCGCCGAACCATCGCCGAACCGTCGTCGTCGCCGAATCGCCGCGGTCGCTCAGTCCGGCAGCACCTTACCCGGATTGAGCAGCCCGCTCGGATCGAACACAGCCTTCAACCGCCGCATCAACCCGATCTCCGCATCCGACCGCGTGTAGTGCAGAAAGTCCCGCTTGAGCAACCCGATGCCATGCTCCGCCGAGATGCTGCCGCGGTGGCGCCGCACCAGCTCGAACATGTCGCGATCCGCGTCGTGCGTGCGCTCGAGGAACTCGTCCTTGTCGAGCGCGTCGGGCTTCATGATGTTGATGTGCAGGTTGCCGTCGCCGATGTGGCCGAAGAGGCAGATCTCCCAGCCCGGGTACTGCGCGCCGAAGACGCTGTCGAGGTCGGCGCAGAACGCCTGCAGCCCGGCGATCGGCAGCGACACGTCGTTCTTGTGCGGCATCCCCGTCGCCGACAGGCTCTCGCTGATCCCCTCGCGCAGCGCCCACAGCTCGCGCGCCTCCTTGTGGCTCTTGGCCGCGACGCCGTCCTTGAGGACACCGGTGTCGAATAGCGCCTCGAGCAGTTGGTCAAGATCGTTGACTTGTTCGATCTCGATCAGCACGTAGTGGGTCGACGGCTGCGCAAACGGCGGCTGCAGGCCGCGGTGGCGATGCAGGCGCGCCACGCAGCGGTCGGTGAAGAACTCGTAGGCCTGCAGCACGACCGGCAGGCGCCGCACCGTCTTGTAGAGCTCGAGCACCGCGCCGAGGCTGTCGAGCGCGAACAGCAGGACCTGCGTCTCGCCCGGCAGCCGAGTCAGCTTGAGCGTCGCCGCCGTGATCACGCCGAGCGTGCCTTCGCTGCCGATGAACATCTGGCGCAGATCGAGCCCGGTGTTGTCCTTCTCGAGCGCGCCGCCACAGCTCATCAGCGTGCCGTCCATCAGCGCCACCTCGACGCCGAGCACCCACTGCCGGGTCAGGCCATAGCGGATGACGTGGATGCCTCCGGCGTTGGTCGACAGGTTGCCGCCGATCGTCGACGAGCCCTTGCTGGCGAAGTCGACCGGCCAGGTCAGCCCCTGCTCGCGGCAGTGTGCGTGCACGGCCTCGGTGATCGCGCCGGCCTCGACGCGCACCGTGCTGCCGAGCGTGTCGACGGGATCGAGCCGGTTCATCTGCTCGAGCGACAACACGAGCTCGCCCTGTGCTGCGACCGCGCCGCCGGCGAGGCCGGTGCGTCCGCCCGACGGCACGACCGCGATCGAGTGGCGCTGGGCGAGCGCGAGCGTGAACGCGACCTCCTCGCCGCTCCTCGGGAACACGACGGCGCGTGGCGCGGGCGTGAACACCTTCGTCCAGTCCTTGCCGTAGGTGGCGAGCATCGTCGGATCGGTCGAGACTTGCGCCGAGGCGAGGCGATGCAGGAGCGCTGCGAGGAACGATTCCATTCGCCCCTCTTATAGCAAAACCCCGACGGAGTCGCTTTGCCCGCTGCAGGTTTTGGTGTAAGCCTCACGGCATGTCGAGGTTTCTCCGTCGGACGTTCGCCGCGCGCACGACGTTCGTGCTCGCCGCGACCGCGCTCGGCGGCTGCTTCTTCTTTCAGGGACAGTCGAACAACAACCAGGCCGCGACCGATCTGGCGTCTTCGACGCCGAGCGGCAAGCAGCTCGGCCTCATCGAGATCTCGGGCGCGCGCAACTCCCAGACCTCGACCGACTTCACGTCGATCTCGGCGGCCTTCTTCACCGAGCCGAGCGGCTGCACCGAGAAGGTCGACGGCGCGTGCACGATCAAGCACTGCCCGCCGTCGCTCGATCCCATCCAGTATCGCCGCGCCGGCCAGCTCACGATCGCCGGCGGGGCGCGCAACTACTCGCTCGCTCCGACGGACTCGGGCGCCTACGGCAAGGTCGACAACGCCGGGCCGCCGTTTGCGGGGGGCGACAAGATCACGCTGACCGCGGCGGGCGATCTCGTGCCGGCCTTCTCGATCGAGGCGGTCGCGCCGTTCCAGATCGTCGCCGAGCAGCCCAAGATCGTCGGCGGCGCGCTGTCGGTCTCGGCGAGCAAGCCGCTCGCTCTCGCGTGGTCGGGCTCGCCCGGCGGCGACGTGCTCGGCGTGCTGACTCGCTATTCTTCGAGCGGCGAGGTCACCACCGCGTACTGTCGCTTCGCCGGCGAGGCCGGGACGGGGCAGCTCCCGCAGGCGGTCGTGCAGACCGTCGCGCAGGCGGTCGGCGACACCATCACCTTTGGCATGATCAGCCGCAACCAGACGACCAAGCTGGTGGGCGGCTACTCGGTTCAGCTCAACCTGACCTTCGCGCCGACGAACGTGGCGTCGGGCGCGGTCACCTTCGTTCCGTAAGAGACCAACATGAGCAAGCTGCCTGTCGTTGAAGAATCCGTCGAGCCGCGCCCGCTCGGGCCGGTCTCCGAGCACTTTCCGTCGTCGCAGAAGGTCTACGTCGAGGACGGCGAGCTGCGCGTGCCGATGCGCGAGATCACCGTCGGGGGCGGCGAGCCGCCGCTGCGCGTCTATGACACCACGGGTCCGGAGGGCCACGACGTGCGCGTCGGGCTGCCCAAGCTCCGGCAGCCGTGGATCGACGCCCGCACCGCGCGCGGCGATCGCAACTTCTCGCAGATGCACTACGCCCGTCGCGGCGAGATCACGCCGGAGATGCGCTTCGTCGCGCTGC
>CAZPEY010000519.1:0-3018 GCA_964585665.1 uncultured Polyangiaceae bacterium
CTCAAGGAGTACATGCGCCTCGATCGTGAGGTCACCGAGCTCGCCAAGGAGACGCTCGAGAAGCGCCGCCTCGACTACGGCCAGTTCGGGCAGCTCAAGCGCAAGTTCGCCGAGGAGCGCGGGTTGGCGCTCGGGGAAGAGGCGCCGACGTGGATCGCCAACCAGGTGGTCGAGGCCTTCATGCACTCGCCGCACATCGACGAGGTCTTCACCGAAGAAGGCTCGCTGCGCAAGAAGGTGCGCGAGCTGGTGCGTCGGCAGATGCAGGTCGACGACGAGCTCGACGCGGAAGTGCGCCGTCGCATCAAGAACCTGTCTGAGGGCACGGCGGCCTGGGAGCTCGAATACGGGCGCACCCTCGACCAGATCAAGCGCAAGCACGGGCTGTCCTAGCGCGTTCCGCCGCGCGAAACTTGCTGCCTCCTCCATACCCCGTTACGATCGCCGCTTAGCGTGGCCAACTTCCTCGTCGTCATCGAGCTGGTCGACGGCAATGTGCCGCCCACCAGCCTAGAGATTCTCGGACAGGCTCGGCGCACGGCGACGGAGCTTGGCGCGACGGTGTTCGCCCTCCTCGCCCTGCCGCAGCTCGACTCCGAGAAGCTCGACGAGCTTGGCGACCTGCTCGGCCACCATGGCGCCGACCGCGTGATCGCCGCCACCGCGACCGACGACAAGGCCCTGCCCACGGACCTCGACCTGCACTGGGGGACGATCGGGCCGCAGATCCTCGGCATCATCGAGACGGTGCCGCCGCGGCTGGTGCTGTTCTCGCTGTCGCCTTCGTCGCGGGAGGTCGCGCCACGACTCGCCGCGCGCCTCTCGGCCGGCTACGCGTACGATGGCTGGTTCGAGGTGCAGGACGGCCACCTCCGCATCGGCGAAGGCGAGACCGCCTTCGACGCGGACGTCGATTTTCCCGTCGTGGCGACGATCGGCCCGGGTCGCTACCCCGTCGCTCGCGCGACGCTGGGAGTCGAGGTCGATCTGCTGCCAACGGCGTCGAACGCGACCGAGTTCGAGCCGATCGCCACGAGCGTTCCGCTCTCGCCAACCCCGGACGCTCGCGGCATCGCGGTCGGGCACGTCGCGCTCCTCGGCGAGGGCGACGCCCCGCTGCAGGGGCTGTGTGCCGTGGCGAGCGGCGGACGCCGCGATCGGCGCGCCAACTTCGTCGTCGAGGAGCCCCTCGCCGAGGTGCTCGCGGTGTTGAGCCCGACGGTGCTGCGATGAGCGTCGTCGCGCTGCTGTGCGGGAGCGACGATCTGGCGCTCGTCCCCGTCGCGCTCGAGGCGGCCGCCGCGTTCGGCACCGAGTGCGTGGCGCTGAGCGCAGCCGACCCAACCCAGGCCCAGCCGCTGCTCGAGCGCGCGCGGAGCTGGGGCGTTCGCCGCGGCTGCAACGTCTGGACCGACGTCCTGGCGACGTGCGACTTCCTCGCCGTCGCGCGCGTGATCGCAGCGGCGGTTGGCAACCTCGGCGCCCTGCCCTCTCTCGTGCTCGCCGGCCACGGTCGACGCGGCGCGGTGCCAGCGGCCCTCGCCGATCTCCTGTCTTGTCCCTACCTCGGCTCGGTGGTGCAGCTCTCCGTCGAGGAGGAGGGGCTCGTCCTGGTGCGAGACGCGGGGCGCGCCCTGCAGCACTATCGCCGATCAGGGGCGTGCGTCGTCGGTCTGCGCCCCTCGGGGCTGTCAGCGGTCGAGGCGCCCAAGCGCGAGGTCACCGGCGAGATCGTGCACTGGACGCTGTCCGAGATCGGGCTGTCCGAGGCCGAGATCAGCTACCGCCGGCGCTTTCGAGCTCAGCCGTGCGAGCGCGCGCCGTTCCCCAGCGTGCCGCTCTCGCTGGCCGAGCTGCGTCAGCGACTCACCGCCGAGGGGCTCGCCCGCGAGGGGACGTGAGAGAGCGCAGCGCCCCGCCGCTGCGTAGCGGCGGCTCCTCGGACGGGCCGCTCGCGCTGCTGCTGCGGGCGCGGCGCTTTCGCGTCGCTGCCGACGCCAGCCTCGTGCGCGAGAACCTGCTGCGCTTCGGCGCCGAGGTCGCGACCGACGCGCCGGTGTTCGTCGGTGGTGGCCGTGGTCCCATCGGCATGCCGGCGCTCAGCCTCGGGGAGGAGCCTGGCACACTTGGTCCTGGCTCTGGCGGGTTCGTCAACGTGCTTGACCAGATCGTCGCGTGGAACGCACCGGTCGGTCGCCTGCCCCCCGCCGGCAGGCTCGCGATCGTCGGCGGACGCCCCGAGGAGCTGCCCGATCTGGTGGTCGTGACCGCGCAGCGGGGACTCGGAGTGTCCTGGATCATCTCGACGGGTGGCGCCGATCCTGCGGCGGTGATTCGCTTCCTCAATGCGGATCGCCAGACGGACGTCATCCTCTTCGCACCGAGCGCCGATCTCGAGGGCAAGAGCCTGCGCGGCGCGCTTGGCGCCAAGCCCATCGCGTTGCTCGGTGGCGCGCCGCTCGTGCAGGCGATGGTGCGCCGCCATGGCGGCTGTGTCGTCGAGCGGCTGCAAGACTGGCTGCTGCAGGCCGAGCTGCTGCGACGCCCCGAATGGACCCAGCCCTCCTCACGCGTCGCGGTAGTCGGCAGCGGCCTCGGCTTCGTCCGCCGCGCCTTCGAGCAGGCGGGGCTCGACCGATCAATCGAGCACGTCGCCTCCGCCGACGAGCTGGGCGGCTGGCTCGCTCAGGAGGAGACGCCCGCCATCGTGCTGCACACCGGGCCGCTCCAGAGCGAGGCCGCCTGGCGCCAGCGGGCCCTGTTCCTCGACTGGTCGAGCGGTGACGTCTTGACCGCGCTCGGCAGCGTGCTGCGCGAGCGGCAAGCGCCGCCCGCCGAGCTGCCCGAGGTGAGCGTCGATCGCGGGCTACGCGATCGGGTGCGCGAGGAGATCGACGTCGAGCTCGACGACCACGAGTGCAAGCGCATGTTGAAGGCGTACGGCGCGCGCGTCACTAGGCAGGCGCCAATCAACACGCCCACCGGCGCGACCAAGCTGGCGCGCACCATCGGCCTGCC
>CAZPEY010000520.1:0-3003 GCA_964585665.1 uncultured Polyangiaceae bacterium
AGCCAGTCGCGGATCATCGACTTTCCGCGCATCCACGATCCGCGCGGCAACCTCACCTTCGTCGAGGGGATGCGTCACATCCCCTTCGACATCAAGCGAATCTACTACCTCTATGACGTGCCCGGTGGCGCGGAGCGTGGAGCACATGGCCACCGGGCTCTCGAGCAGGTCGTCATCGCGATGTCAGGCAGCTTCGACATCACGCTCGACGACGGAACCGAGAAGAAGCGGTTTCACTTGAACCGCTCATACTACGGGCTCTACGTCCCCCCGATGACCTGGCGCGAGCTCGATAACTTCTCGTCGGGATCGGTTTGCCTCGTCCTCGCTTCGGAGGTGTTCTTGGAGTCGGACTACTTCCGTCGCTACGAGGACTTCATGGCGGCGGTCGAGGCCGCGCGGTGAGGGTTCCCTTCCTCGATCTGAGGGCTGCGTACCAGGAGCTGAAGCCGGAGATCGACGCGGCGTATCACCGGGTGATGGACTCGGGGTGGTACATCCTTGGGCAGGAGCTCGAGCAGTTCGAGCGCGAGCTCGCGGAGTATTGCGGCGCGAAGCACTGTCTGGGCGTGGCCAACGGCCTTGATGCGCTGACGCTCATCTTGCGAGCGATGGAGATCGGACCCGGGCATGAGGTCATCGTGCCTGCGCACACGTTCATTGCGACGTGGCTCGCAGTAAGCGCCTGTGGAGCAACGCCGGTGCCGGTCGATGTCGACGCCACCTGCAACCTCGACCCGACGCTGGTCGAGCGCGCGATCACTTCACGCACGCGCGCGATTATGCCGGTGCACCTCTATGGCCAGCCCGCTGACGTGACGGCTCTAGGCGCGCTCGCCAAGGCTCACGGTCTCCACTTGATCGAGGACGCGGCGCAGGCGCACGGTTCGACCTTGCATGGACGCCCGACAGGTGGACTGGCGGACGCCGCGGGTTTCAGCTTTTACCCCGGCAAGAACCTCGGGGCCTTCGGCGACGGTGGCGCGATCACGACCAATGATGCCGAGCTGTGCGAGCGGTTGCGGAAGCTTCGCAACTACGGTTCGACCGTAAAATATCAGCACGATATCGAGGGAACGAACTCGCGACTCGACGAGCTGCAGGCCGCTTTCTTGCGCGTCAGGCTTCGCGTGCTCGACGCGTGGAACGCCCGGCGACAGAGAATTGCCGAACGCTACACGGCCGCGTTGTGCGACCTGCCGAGCGTTCGCCTGCCAGCGCGACTCGCGGGCGCGGTGTCTACGTGGCACCTCTTTGTCATCGAGGTGGACGACCGCGCGCGCCTGATATCGCGCCTGGCCGAGCGGGGAGTCTCTACGCTGGTCCACTATCCGGTCGAACCGGCGAAGAGCGGGGCTTATTCAGGCAACTCGTATCCCGCCATGCCCGTTGCGGCAAGGCTCGCCGCAACGGTGCTCAGCTTGCCGATGGGGCCGCACCTGTCCGACGCACAGGTTGATCATACCATCGCCGCGCTTTGCGCGTCGTTGTAGCCCATGAGCTCAGGCGCAGCGCCATCGCAAGCTGGGCTTGGCCGCTTTGCCCTGCTTGGCGCGATCACGTCAGCGACCGCGATTCTCACGGCGATCGTTCGCTCCAAGGTCGTCGCAACCAAGGTTGGTCCAGCAGGCGTGGGCATCACCGCCGAGGCCGCGCAGCTCGTCGCCCTCTCGATGACCCTGGCTACGATCGCAACGGGGCCGGCGCTGATCGCCTGGCTATCCGAGGCGCAGCGCGACAAGGACTGGCGTCGCTTCGAGCGCGGGATTGGCACGGCGCTGGCGCTCGCACTGGGGCTTTCGCTGCTGGGCGCCGGGGGGGCGCTGATCGCCTCGCACTGGCTGCTGCCGAGAGACTGGGAAGTGTCTGCGCCGCTCGCCGTTGGTCTCTGCGCCGCGTCCTCGGTAGCCGGGACTCTCACGGCCGTGATCACGTCAATCTTCGTCGCACTCAAGGACGCAACCTACCTGTCGATTGTTTCTCTGGCGACGACAGTCATCTCGGTTGTCGTGTCGGTCGCCCTGACGCTGAAGTTCGGTCTCCTCGGCAGCCTGATCTCACTCGGTGCAGGCGGCGGTGTATCGGTTCTCATGACGGTGGCGATCTACCAGCGACGGTTTCGCGATGCCGCCTTCTCGCTCTCGCTGGCGCTCGACAAGGAGTTCCTGCAACGCGCGGTGGCGATAGGCTTCACCTCGCTCATCGCTGCCGTGACCACGCAGCTTGTCTACTCGGGCATCCGAATCATCCTGCAGCAAAATGGTGGCGTCGGCCTGGGTGAGGTCTACAACGGCAACTACCAGGCCGCGTCGCTGATTGGCACGCAGTATTACGCCATCGTCATCTCCGGCCTCGCCAACTACTTCTGGCCGCGCTACTCAGAGGCGCGCACCGCCGAAGAGCTCACGATCGAGGTCCACAACGCGGCGCGCTTCATTCTCCGGCTCGGTCCGCCGGTGATCGTCACCGCGATCGCGTTTCGCGATCTCATCATTCATGCGCTGTATTCGCAGCGCTTCGAGTATGCGGTCTCGATCCTCGGGTTCCAGTTCGCCGGCGATGTCGCCAAGGCCGTCGCGTGGGCGTATGCGGGACCGCTGCTTTATCGAGGCAAAGCGCGGGCCTTCTTGCTCACCGAGATCGTCGGTGGAGCGCTGGCGGTGTCTTCTTGTTGGTTGTTCGTGAGGTGGTGGGGACCGGTGGGAACTGGCGTGGCGCACCTGGTCACCTATTCGCTCTACATGCTGTTCGTCGCGGTCGTGTTGTCGCGCTCTTGTGGCGCTGCGATCAGTTGGCCGCAGATGGGAATGGCGCTGTTCTTGACGCTGCTCGCGGGCGGATTCGAGATGGCGCTTCGGCTTGCGCCCGTCGTTCGCTGGGTCGCGCTGCCGTTTCTGGCGGCGTGGCTGTGGCGCGCGGGCGTGGTCACGATGGTCAGCGAGCGAGTGCTGCGTCGATTGCGAAAGAATCCAGCCTAAGGAGAGGAATCGTGTCCGAAAAGAA
>CAZPEY010000521.1:0-3001 GCA_964585665.1 uncultured Polyangiaceae bacterium
GAGTACCCGAACAGCTGGATGCGGATCGGGGCTGCGTCGAGGGGCAGGCTGGCGATGTCCACCGTCTTCGGGTAGCCGCCCAGGCGGGTGACTTCGCCACCGACGCCGCTGGCGTCCATCGCGACGTTGAAGCGACCACCGTTGCCGCCGTGGAATGGCTCGCCACCGGTCTTGGGAGTGCCCTTTCCACCATAGAAGTCCATCTGGCCGGAGACCTGCAGCCCGGTGGGCAGGACGAAGCTGCCGTCGGGCCGGACGAGCAGCGACGTCTCGATCATGATCTCGCCGCCGTTACCGCCCTGCTTGATGGTCGAGGCGCTGGCGCGCGCTCCGCCGCCGATCGCCTTGATGGCGCTCGTCGTGCGCACCGCACCACCGGTGGCGTGCAGGATCACGGAGCCGCCACCACCGCCGTTGCCGTCGGCCACCGCCGCGGTCGGCGAGCCGCCCGAGACGTCGATCGCGCCGGTCGACTCGACGTTGCCCGCCTGGTAGCCGGTGGTCGAGAAGATCACCGCTGGGGAATTGCTCGGATCCGACACGTCCGAGGCCGGCCAAGACAGGTTCCAGGGGCTCGCCGCGAGCAGCACCATGCCGCCGCTGGTGCCATCGGGCTGAGTGCCAGCCGCCGCGCCGCCGCCTTTGGCCTCGATCGAGCCGGAGTGGAACACCGAGCCGCGCGTCGACAGCGCCACGACCATCGGAGCCCCCGTCGGAGACGCGTCGCTGGTGAAGCCCGAGGCGTTGGTCGCTTCGAGCTTGCCGACGTTGAAGATGGAGCCGACCGCGATGAGGTAGATCGGCCCGCTCGGGATCTGCGCCCCGGCCGCGTCGGCTGCCTTCGTCGAGACGGTGCCGCGGTTGACGATCTGCGGCGCGCTGTCTTCGACCGCCCAGACGCGGAACATCTGGCCTGGCGTCGACACCACGCCCGACGACTCGACGAGGAAGTTGCGGCTCTGCACGGTCAGAGGTACCGGGCCGCTGCCCTTCTCGTTGGTCGAGGTCAGGGTGCCGAGGATCTGCACGTCACCCGCGATCTTGGCGCGCACGTAGCCCTCGCCGAGCGTGTCCTTGAACGTGAGGGTCATCCCCGACGGGACCTTGAGGCCAGTGACCACCGCGTTGCTGGCGTCGCCGTCGTACAGTTGGTCAGCCTCCGTCGGACTCCCCATGTCGCCGCTGGCGCGGAGCAGGTAGAGGCCCGCCTGCGGCGCGTTGACGACCGGGATCGTCAGGTTGCCGCTCAGCTCGATGCCGTGCGCGCCCGCTGCGTAGCTCGCCGTCGGCGTCGCGATCTGCGGCGCCGCCGCGCCGTCCTTGCGCACCTCGATCGACGAGCGCACCGGGCCGGAGACCGTGAAGACGCTGACCGAGCCGCCCTCGCCGCCATTGCCCGCGAAGGCCGCCGAGCCAGTGCCGTTGCCGTCGCCACCGTGGCCATCGAGGGTGGCGCTGCCGAGCGCCCCTGGCGTGACCGGAAAGACGTCCGTCGGATCGGGTGCGCACTGCTTCTGGGTGACGTCGATCTCGCCGTCCTGCAGGATGCCGTCCTTGGCCGTGCCGCCCTGGTCACCGTTGTCGAGGCCGCTCTGGAGGAGCGTGCCGCCGTAGGGGCAGTCCGGATCGCCGAACAGCGGCGTCGTCCGCACGAGCAGGTTGTCCGGCGTCGGCACGCACGCGTAGGTCGTGCCCTGCACCTCGCCGGTCTCGAGCTTGCCGTTCGAGGCCGTGCCGCCGGCGCGCCCGTCGTCGACGCCGTAGCGGATCGCCTGCCCGCCGAACGGGCAGTGGGTGTCGCCCGGGTTGAGCGTCGTCGAGTCGGTGATCGTCGGAAAGACGCCCGTGCTCGTGAAGCAGACCGGGGTCGACTTGTCAACCTCACCCGCCTCGAGCGCGCCGTTGCGCGCAGTGCCGCCGCCATCGCCGTTGTCGAGGCCGACGTTGAACATCACGCCACCGAGCGCACACTCGGGGCTGCCGACGGCAAGATCGGTCTGCGTCGTGAGGACGGTGAAGTTGCCGCCCCCCGAGCTGTCCGTCATGTCGCCGTTCTTGTTGTTGCCGGTGCCGCCAGAATCTTTGCAGCCTCCGAGGGTGAGCAAGGCCAGGCCGGTCACAATCCATACGCGCATCCGCTTCGCTCCTAAGGTTGGGCCGGGTTGTAGATCGTAGAAAGGCCCGCCCCATCGTAGCGGATCGCGTCGGCGGAGATCACCGTCAATCGGCGCGCAGACGCACCAATTTCGTGACGCTGCGCGGCGTCAGGAGTGTCTTGGAGCGTACGCTGATCTGGGGTTGTTCTGAGGCGGCTTACAGATGCGACTCGCTGCTAGCGACCGACGCGGAACGGCAGACGATCGAGGACAGGCATCATCGAGCCCTCGTAGGCGCGGACCTCGTAATCGCCAGCGGGCAGCGGGTTGGGCGCCTGGAAGCTGCCCGTGGTCGCGCCGCGCGTGTAGGTCCAGTCGCCCCACTCTCCGTCGGCGGTGCCGCGCGGGACGATGCTCACCCAGCCGCCCTGCGCGGCGGGCAGGCCGTTCCAGTAGACGACCGGACGCTCGCCGGGGGCGTACGCCGGCCGATCGAGGCGCAGGTACTGACTGCGCAGCTCCTGCGGCGGCGGCGGCGCGGGAGGCGGCGCCATCTGCAGCTCGTTCGAGCGCATGACGAGGCGGAAGTTCTTGTTCGCATCGAACAGCGTGCCGTCGGCCTGCACGACGAAGACCGACTCGCCGTGCCGATCGCTCTTGAAGTAGAGCGTGCCGTTGTCGACCCACCACGAGCCGCCGTGATCGGAGTTGGCGCGCTGATAGCGCCCGTCGGGGAAGAGCAGCACCGTGTCGCTCCAGCGCGGGTTCGTGCCCTCGTAGGTGCCGACGAACTCGCGCGGGTTGCGGCTGCTCGCCACCGGTGGCGGCGGCGCACGGCGAACCAGGCGGAAGCCCTTGCGCGCGTCGAGCAGGTTGCCGTCGGGCTGGATGGCGACCGGCTCGGG
>CAZPEY010000522.1:0-2979 GCA_964585665.1 uncultured Polyangiaceae bacterium
ACCGAGGAAGAAGTAGCCACCGCCCTTAACGACGCTACGCATGGCGTCGAGTGGCCGCGACGGTGGGCGCGTCAGCTCGAGCAGTCGAGTGCTGACGGTCGGATCACCCTCGCACAGCAGCGCTTCGACGGCGTCGAGGAGTCGGACGTCATCCTGCTGCTTGAGCTCTCGATCCAGCCACTGCAGCGCGAGCTGGTCTTGGCGGTCGTCGACGGGTTGCTCGAACGCTCGCTGTGCCTCGGCGCGCAGCCAGTCTACGAGGCTCCCTGATGGTGGGCGCACGGCGCAATCTATCGCGAAGCTGCCCTGCGCAGTTGGGTGATCAGCTCGTGCACTGGACGGAGCGCGATTCCCTTGCTTTCGGTGCTGCTTCGAGGGCCGACGGTGAACACCTGACCAATGCCGATTGCGCGCGCGAGTTCCTCTGCGTCGCTGGCCTCAACATCCCTCATCTGGCAGAGCCGGCGGACTTGCACCTCGGCTGATCGCAGTGCGGCTTCACTCCAACCAAGTTGGCGAAGAGCGCTCATCAGCTTGTCGAGGATTCCCTGGGACAGGAGAACGGGTGCGTCCCTTCTCTCTCCAAGAAGAGCGACCAGCTCCGCTGTCGGCCCCTCGGGAATTCGAAGGAGATCCAGCCACACTTCCGTCGAAAGAACGATCGGACCGGCGAGCGGGGGCGGCTCGGTGGGCTCTTGTCCGTACGATGCAAGGAACTTGTCGAAGCGGTCTGAGGCGGCGGTTACCTCGGGCGCGGGCTTCGGAGGCAGAGGCTGCGGCGCTGCGTTGATCGCGACAGCCAGCTTATACCAGCGATCGTACCCAGCCTCGAGCCGATCAGCGCCGAGACCTCGAAACGCAACCGCGGCAACGTCGCGCCGACGGTCTTCCCGCAAAGCGGAGAGCCGTGCGAAGAGCTCTCCCTCCCAGCTCGGCGCTCCGACGAGGATAGCGGGCAGGAGAGCCTCAATCTCCGCCGCGTCGTTGCGCTCCACGGCTTCGAGCAAGAGACCGATCGCCCCCTGCGGATCGAGCGCAACCTGCGCGCGAGCAACGGCGTCGGGGCAAGCGCGCGCCGCGGCCGTGCTGGATAGCATTGCGAGCGCTCGTAGCGCGCGAGGCTCCGATCTCGGTTGTTTGGCGAGCACGTCGAGAAAGAGCTTGAGCAGCGTGGTGCCAGAAACGGAGCGCCCCGTGGTCACCCACTCTTCGTGCCGTTCGGTGATCGCGACCAGCTGCTCCCCCAAGTCGAACGGGGGGAGTTGATAGGCCCAGTGGAGGGCGTGATCACGCTCGGTGGGGTCGTCGCTGGTGAGCGCGCGCCGAGTGATCGCTTCGAGCTCAGGCAACCTCGCGGGGCAGCTCTTGTGAATCTCGGCCGCCAACTGGCCCGCATACAGTCCGAAGTGACCGCGAACATCTTTCAGGAACAGGCCCCAAAGGTCGGTCGTTTGGTCGATCGTACCCACCCCGGAGATCTGAATCATCGCCGCTGGCCTCGCTCATCGACTTGGGTTGGGTTCGTGCGTTCTCGATTCGTGCGGCCACCGACCTGATCGTAGGTGCCCTGAGCAACTCCGAGGTTCGGGGACGCTCCTCGCTCCATGGAGTCCATGGTCGACCCATGGCCGGCGGCCTTGGCAGCTGCATCCGCGGCGCGAATCGCTGCCTCGAGTCCGGGCGAGGTCGCAATGAGCTCCATCGTCTGGACGTTGGCGGCTGGAACTGTTCCTGCGAGAAACTCGTTGAAGCCGCCACCGGTGACGCCGAACACGCCGTCCGGGCGTGGAACGAACATGCCGCTCTGCATGCCGTCGAGACAGGTGGGCTTGCGCAGATTCTCCTTCACTGCCCCAAGACCGGCAGAGTTGATGGTGAACTTCGCGCAGCCCTCCGCGAACCATTCGGGCTGAAGAGCTCCAATCTCCATGAGCTGCGTGAACCCCGCGTCTCCCGGCAGGACGTTGACAGCGCCCGAGGAGAACCAGGTGCCTCCGTTGGGAGGGGTCAGGTTGCCGGACAGCTTCGACTTTGCGTACGCGCCGCCTTTTGAGATCCAGAACTCGCGAACGAGATCAGGAGCGAGCTCGAGGAGCGCATTAGGCCCGAAGCCGCGCAGGGAGGCTGGAAACGTGGGTCCCTTCTCCGTGATGCAGTCCTGAGCTACCGCCACTTTGTCGGTCGTGTAGTTGAAAGTTCCGTTGAGCCCGGCGGTTCGATGGAGGGTCGGCTCCAAGATGGTCTCTGGGATGAGCGTGCCCTTCATGCGAAGGCCTGCACCTCGCACGGCGGCGTCGCACTTACTAAAGACGTTCATTCTGGCAGGCGGGGCCCCAAGAATGTCACCCGCGAGCTTGGCGTAGAACAAGCTCTTGCAGGCGGCACCACCTCCGTCTTGATAGTTGGAATCGGGCTCTGCATCGAGCTCTCCGAACTTGCGCGTCGCGACCGCGTCGGCGCTCGCGAAGGCCTTGACGAACTCCGCGTGGTCGACGGCGGTTGCCTTCCACGCGGTGAGAAGTCGCTTCTCGCAGTCGACCTTTGCCGTGTCGAGAGCGGACTTCTTCATCTTGCCTGACGGCGCAACTTGTTGCGCTAGGGCCTCTGCCTCGCGTTCCGTGTAGGCGTTGCCGCCCTTGCCTGCGCCTTCGATGAGGCCGGCCTTGATGGCAGGGAGCTCAACGTCCGGATCTGCAGTCGCGGAAGTGTCGGCGCGGAAGATCTTGCGGTGGACACCCTTGAGCTTGGCCGCGACGGTGGGCGCGGCCTCGCTCGGTGCCTCGGTCGGTGCGGCGGCCTCGGCGCTTGAAGACTCGGCGGAGGCGGCCTCGGCGGGTGCGGGTGCGGCCTCGGCGCTTGAAGACTCGGCGGAGGCGGCTTCGGCGGGTGCGGGTGCGGCCTCGGCGCTTGCTGCTTCGGTGGGAGCGGCCTCGGCGCCCGCAGCCTCCGCGGGGGCAGCCTCGGCGGTGGCGTCGGTCG
>CAZPEY010000523.1:0-2967 GCA_964585665.1 uncultured Polyangiaceae bacterium
GCGCGTCTTGCAGGAGCGCGAGGTGCGCCCGCTTGGCGCCACCAAGCCGGAGAAGGTCGACGTCCGCGTCGTCTCGGCGACGAACCGGGATCTCGCCGAGCGCATGCGCGAGGGGGCGTTCCGCGAGGACCTCTACTATCGGCTCAACGTCATCGAGGTGATGTTGCCGCCGCTGCGCGAACGCCACGAGGACGTCGCGCTGCTCGTCGATCACTTCCTGCGCGCCGCCAGCAAGCGGACCGGCAAGCAGGTTCGCTCGGTCAGCGGCCCGGCGATGAAGACGCTGCTCGGCTACGGCTGGCCGGGCAACGTGCGCGAGCTCGAGAACGTCATCGAGCGCGCCGTGGCGCTCTGCGAGGGCGACGTCATCAACGCCGAGGACCTGCCGGGGCAGGTGCGCAACGCCAAGACGCAAGACGTGCTCGGCGGCGCAGTGCAGCGCAACCTGACGCTCGCGGAGGTCGAGCGCGAGTACATCGGGCGCGTGCTGCAGGCCGAGGGCGGCAACAAGACGCGCGCCGCGGCGCGGCTCGGACTCGATCGCAAGACACTCTATCGGAAGCTCGAGGAGTACGGACGGGCGGCTGGCGACCTGCCGCCCCAGACCACGCCGGTGCCGGTGATCGCGGAGGAGCCGCCCGAGGCGCCGCCGCGCGTCGAGGAGACGGCGCCCATCCCACGCTTCGATCTGCTCGACGACGAATAGGACGACGAATCCATGGCCCATACCGCGATGGTGCTCGGCGCGACCGGCTTGGTCGGCGGCGAGGTAGTGAAATTGCTCGTGAAAGACCCTCGCTTCGACTCGGTCGTGGCGCTGGCACGGCGGCCGTTGAGCTGGACCGATCCGAAGCTGACCGTACAGATCCTCGACTTCGATCAGCCAGCGAGCTGGCACCTCGAGGCGGCGCGCGCCGACGTGCTGTTCTCGGCCTTGGGCACGACGCTCAAGCAGGCTGGGAGCAAGGAGGCGCAGTACAAGGTCGACGTCACCTACCAGCTCGAGATCGCGCGCGCCGCCGCTGCGGCCGGCGTGACGACCTACGCGCTCGTCTCGGCGATGGGAGCGAACGCGTCGTCTTCCTCTTTCTACATGAAGATGCGCGGCGAGCTCGAGGAGGGGGTGCGCGCGCTGCCGTTTGCGCGGCTGCGGATCCTGCGGCCTGGCATGCTCGACGGCGAGCGGGCCGAGGATCGCCCGAAGGAGCGCTGGGCGATCGCGGCGCTCAAGGTCGTTGGTTCGCTGCCGGGGCTCCGGTCCGTGCGTCCGATCCAGGGCGCGGCGATGGCGCGCGCGCTCGTCGCTGCCGCGCTCGACGAGACCCCGGGCGTGAAGGTCTACGGCCCCGGCGAGCTACACGCGCTGGCGGCGGCTCCGGCGTCCGCGGGCGCCTGAGCGCAGGGCCCGTTCAGCTCGACTTCTTCTGGCGCTTCTCGATGGCGCGGCGCATGCGCACCATCGCGCGATCGACACCCATCGCCTTGCGCACCTCCTTCATCGTCTCGCGCGCGATCGCCCGGACCTTCTCGGTGCCCGCGTAAAGGATCTCGTCGACGAGCCCCGGATCCTGCTCGTAGCCCGCCATCCGCGCCCGGATCGGATCGAGGAAGTGGTTGAGGGCGACCGCGAGCTTGTCCTTGCACTCGACGTCGCCGACCGCGCCCTTGCGGTAGCGGTCCTTGAGATCGTCGACCTCGGCGCGGTTGGGGTTGAACGCGTCGTGGTAGTCGAACACCGGGTTGCCCTCGACGGTGCCCGGGACGTTGGCGTGGACGCGGTTCGGATCGGTGTACATGCTCCGCACCTTCTTGGTGACCGTCGCCGCGTCGTCCGACAGCATGATCGCATTGCCCGCCGACTTGCTCATCTTGCCCTGGCCGTCGGTGCCGACCAGCGTCGGGATCTCGCCGAGCAGCGGCTCCGGCTCGGGGAAGACGTCGCCGTAGAGGAAGTTGAACCGCCGCGCGATCTCGCGCGTGATCTCGACGTGCGCGAGGTTGTCCTTGCCCACGGGCACGAGGTGCGCGCGCGGCAAGAGGATGTCGGCGGCCTGGAGCACCGGATAGCCGAGCAGCCCGAACGGCATCGACTCGTCGTCGATCTGGGCGTTCTTCGCCATGTCCTTGATCGACGGCAGGCGCGCCAGTCGATTGACCGTGACGAAGTTGGTGAACAGGGTGTTGAGCTCGTAGATCTCGGGGATCGCCGACTGGAGATAGACGGTGGTGACGTTCGGGTCGATGCCGGAGGCGAGATAGTCGAGCACGAGGCCGCGTGCGTTGTCGGTGATCTCCTCGATGTCCTGCTTGGTGTGCTTCGTCGTCAGCATGTGGAGATCGGCGACGATCAGGATGGTCTCGTACTCGTGCTGGAGGCGGACGCGGTTCTGCAGGCTGCCGACGAGGTGGCCGAGGTGGAGCCGGCCCGTCGGGCGATCGCCGGTGAGGATGCGCTTTCTGGCAGTCGACATGGCGCGGACCCTAGCACACAATGAACGGACCTATGAGACGCGGCGGGCTCCTCGGGATCGCCATCGTGGGGGCGGCGTTCGCGTCGGTGGCGACGCTCGCGGCGATCACCCGGTCGCAGGCCGATCCGGGCGGCGCGCCCGTGCCTGGGCGCTACGCGTGGCTCAACCACCCGCCGCACTCGACGCTCGCAGAGCGCGTCGCACCGCCGACGGGAGCGACCCGCATCACCCTGGCCGCGAACAGCTTCGGGGGCTGGCTGCGCACGCTGCCGATGTTGCCGCCCGAGCAGCTCGTGCACCTCTACGATGGCTCGCTCAAGCCGCGCCAGGACGTCCACCACGCCGTCGTCGATCTCGACGTGCCGCGTCGCGATCTGCAGCAGTGCGCCGACGCAGTGATGCGCCTGTGGGCCGAGTACCTGTTCGCCGGTGGCCAGCCCGAGCGCATCCGCTTTCACCCCGATCCAGGCAAGAAGCGCGAGCTGGCGTGGCTGGG
>CAZPEY010000524.1:0-2932 GCA_964585665.1 uncultured Polyangiaceae bacterium
CCGCGGTCACCACGGCGGCGGCGATCGTCTCCTCGGTGGTCGACGTCCCGATGCCGAAGCGGCGATCCTCGCGCTTGGGCGCCAGGTGATGCTGCTCGATCTCCGTGATGATGCGCTGCATCGCCTGCACGGCGAGCTTGGGATATGCCCCCGAGGCGGTCTCCGCCGACAGCATGACCGCGTCGGTCCCGTCGAGGATCGCGTTGGCCACGTCGCTCGCCTCGGCGCGCGTCGGGCGCGGGTTCTGGATCATCGACTCGAGCATCTGGGTTGCGGTGATCACGATCTTGCCGCGCTGGTTGGTCAGCTCGATGGCGCGCTTCTGCACCATCGGCACCTTCTCCGCGCCGAGCTCGACGCCGAGATCGCCTCGCGCCACCATGATGCCGTCGGCGGCGTCGACGATCAGCTCGAGCATCTCGACGGCCTCGGGGCGCTCGATCTTGGCGATCACCGGGATCGACGCCCCCGCGGCCCGGATCAGCCGCCTGGCTTCGAAGAGGTCTTCGGGGGTGCGCACGAAAGACAGCGCGACGAAGTCGACGCCGCAGCGGATGCCGAACTGGAGATCCGCCTTGTCCTTGTCGGTCAGCGCCGGCGCCGAGACGCGCACGCCGGGCAGGTTGATGCCCTTGTTGTTCTTGAGGGTGCCGCCAACCGTGACCCGCGTGTGGACGTCGTTGCCATCCACCGACTGGACCTCGAGCGCGAGCAGGCCGTCGTCGAGCAGCAGGACGCAGCCGGGGCTGACGTCGCGTGGCAGATGCTCGTAGGTCGTGGAGACGCGCTCGTCGTTGCCGAGGACCTCGTCGGTGGTGATACAGAAGTCGGCACCGACCTCGAGCTCGGTCTGGCCGGTGGCGAACTTGCCGACGCGGATCTTCGGGCCCTGCAGATCTTGGAGCACCGCGACGGGGCGGCCACAGCGCTCGGCGGCGGCGCGCACGCGCGCGATGACCTCGCCGTGCACCGCCTGCTCGCCGTGCGAAAAGTTGATGCGCGCCGTGTCCATGCCCTCGCCAATCAGGTTGACGATGGTCGCTTCGTCCTGCGACGCCGGCCCGAGCGTGCAGACGATCTTGGCTCTTCTCATGCGGCGGTCACGCTATCACAAGCGAGAGCCCCGTCGCCCACGGAATTTGGTTGCCCAAGCGACGGGCCGAGCAGTATACGACGCAGGTCGTGCGCCGTATTCCATCGTCAGACGTGTGCCTTCTGTTTGCTGCGCTAGCCGTCCTAACCGTCGGAGGCGCGGGCTGTACCATCAGCACCGACTCGCCGAACCTCGCCGGCCAGGACGTGCAGATCACCGTGATGCACACGTCCGATACGCACTCGCGCTACTTCCCGTACTTCTTCGCGCCGGGCGCGATCGACAAGGGCCTTGGCCTCATTCCCCGGCCCGGCCAGCAGTCTGCCGTCGTCGGTGGGGTCAGTCGCATGGGCACGGTCCTCAAGTGCGCGCGCGGCATGGCGAGCGGACCGGCCTGCGACGCGATCTCGACGCTCATCGGTCCGCCGGCGGTGCGCTCGCTGCACGTCGACTCGGGCGATATCTTCCAGGGTGCGCCGGTGTTCAACGTCTACGCGGGCGAAGTCGAGATGCGGTCGATGGCCCATCTTGGCCTGACCGCGATGGCGCTCGGCAACCACGAGATGGACAAGGGGGCGCCGAACCTGTTCTTGCAGTGGCAGCAGTACGGCAACTTCCCGGTGCTCGCCGCCAACTACATGTTCGAAGATCCCCGAGAGTTCTCGAATCCGAAGTCGGGCCTGGCCTTCCCGCCGTTCACCATCACCAACGTCGGCGGCGTCAAGATCGGCATCATCGGCATGGCGAACCTGTCGTCGATCCAGGGCATCATCGAAGGCGGCAACTCCCTCGGCATCCGGCCCCTCGAAGTGCGCAAGGCACTCGAGGATGCGGCCAAGGTGCTGCGGCCGCAGGTCGATCTGTTGTTCGTCGTGTCGCACCTCGGCCTCGAGGAAGACGAGGACACGATCGATCCGACCGCGCTGGCCGACACCGATCCGTCGGGCTCGGTGCAGGGCATCGACGTCGTCTTCGGCGGCCACCTGCACATCGTCCTCAACCCACCGCAGGACATCCCGCACTACGACGAGAGCGGCAAGTACCTCGGCCACACGGTGGTCGTGCACTCGGGAGCGTTCGCCAAGTACGTCGGGCGCCTCGACCTCGTGGCGCACATGCCCACCGACGAGGAGCGCGCCGCTGGGCAGGAGCCGTTCGTCAAGGCGCACACCTATCGCGTCGTACCGATCGACGACCATATCCCCGAGGACGAGACGCTGTCGCGGATGCTCGAGCCGTATCAGTACAAGATGAACCAGTTCCTCAACCTCGCGCAGGCCTACGCGCTGGTGCCCTGCCCGAAGAACGCTTCGCAGTGCCCCAAGGTGCTGCGCAACGATCCGGGCGGCGGCGACTCCCAGCTCGGCAACCTGGTCGCGACGTCGATGCGCTTGCGTCGACGCGTCGAGGCTGACTTCGCGCTGACCAACTCGCTCGGCATCCGCACCGACTTCGAGGCCGGGCCGCTGACGCTCGAGCAGATGTACAACGTGTTCCCCTTCGAGAACTCGATCACCACGATGTTCCTCTCGGGGCAAGAGGTGCAGCAGATGCTCGACTTCGTGGCGGCGCGCTCGGGCGAGCGTGGCTGCCGCTCACAGGTCCAGGTCTCGGGCATCTACTTCGACATGATCTGCAACACCAACAACGCCGACTGCGAGGCGCGCCTCGGCCGCAAGGCGGCGTGCGCGCAGAACATCTACCTCGGCGACGGCTGCCGCAAAGACGACAACACCATCGACACCGAGAAGTGCAAGCCGCTCGAGCCGTTCGGCGAGTTCCGCGGCGCGGTCATCGACTTCATCGCCAACGGCGGCTCGGGCTTCTCGGTGCTCTAGC
>CAZPEY010000525.1:0-2917 GCA_964585665.1 uncultured Polyangiaceae bacterium
GGGGGCGTCGATCCCGCGCAGCCGAAGGCGGCGCCGGCCGATCCGAGCAAGACGCCCTCGACCAGCACCACCCCCGGCATCAAGGGCAAGCTCGCGCCCCCGGCCGCCTCGGCCTGCGCCTCGGCGAGCAACACGCCCCTGACCTCCGAGGACGAGGCCAAGGCCAACGGCGGCGTCGGCCTGACCGGCGCGGCCAAGCTCGAGCGCACCGCCTCGGCCGGCGAGCGCAAGGGCGGCCTCGACAAGTCGCACCTGCTGCGCGCCAACGATCTCCTGCAGCGCGGGGCGCTGCTCGCGCCGTTCCGCTCGCTCGCCAAGTCCGGGACGATCCATGGGCTGGGCGGCGGCGACGTCGACACCGACGGCGACTGCCTGTCGGATGCGGCCGAGGCCAAGGCCGGCACCGACCCGAAGAACCCCGACACCGACGGCGACGGCTGGTTCGACGGCGCGTGCAACGAGCGCCGTAAGCTCGTCCTGCAGTCGGTCAAGGTCCACACCTCACAGGACATCTCGTTCTTCGGCGGCGATGACTTCTACATCGTCGCTGACGACATCCGCTATCCGCACGGCGACCTCGATGACTACTGGAGCGGCTGGAAGACCGACACCGATCACGCCATCGACCAGGTCATCGCGCAGCGCACCCGCGGCGTCGCGCCGACCGCGCTGCAGCAGGTCACCGTCGAGGGCTTCGACGACGACTTCGAGATCTTCAACACCTGGACGGTCGACGATCTGATCGTCAATACGACCCTCGACCTCGGCGCCTTCTCCGCCGGAGAGACGATCACCAAGCGCTTCACCGGTGACGACTGGGACTACGAGGTGACCTTCCGCGTCGACGTCGAGCACTTCGCCGATCCGAACCCGCTCGTCGACGCCGACAGCGACAACGACGGCATCAAGGAGTCGGCCGAGGCCAAGGTCGCCGTCGACTTCGGCGGCATCACCGATCCGACCCGGCCGGACGTCCTCGTCGAGGTCGACTACATGGCCGGCCACCGCCTGCGCACCGAGGCCAAGCGCATGGTGCAGACGCGCCTGGCGATGCACGGCATCCACCTCTACGTGCAGCGCGACGAGGAGATCGCGCTCGACGACTGCCTCGCCAGCAAGGAGGCGCAGGCGATCTACAACGCGCACTTCTCCAACCTCGGCTACGACGCCTTCCGCTACGCCGTCGTCGGGGAGCAGATCTGGAACGACGCCTCGGGCGTCGCGTGGGGCGACATCTTCCTCATCGACGACTCGACGTGGTGGATCAACGACATGGTCCTGCCGCAGGCGGGCACCTTCATCCACGAGCTCGGCCACACGCTCGGCCTCACCAAGGAGCTGTTCCCGCTCATCGACTCGATCGCCTTCCTCACCTACGACAGCGCCATGAACTACACGTTCCAGGCGTTGCTCGTCGACTACGACAGCGACGGGGACGCCGACAGCACCTGGCGCCACAACGACTGGGCCGACGTCAAGCCGGCGACCGCGCTCAAGTGGTCCTTCGCCCTCGTCACCGCCGACGAGAAGGGCATCTGCAAGTAGGCCTACCCGAGCCGCAAGAGGACGCTCCAGCCCCACACCGTCGCGATCGACAGCGGGATCCCGAGCCCGAGCAGGAGCGCCGCGAGCTCCTCATCGAGCCCAAACTCACTGACCAGCACGGCGCTCGTCGCCATCGGCGCCATCGCCGTCTGAAGGACCGTCACCTGGAGATCCTGGCCGGTCAGGCGCAAGCCGAACCGATAGACGATCCAGATCAGCGCCGGGAGCACCACGAGCTTGCAGCCCAGGCCGAAGCCGACCTGTCGCCAGCGACGGGCGAGCAGGGTGCGATCGAGGCGCAGGGCGGCGCCGACGGAGAACAGCGCCAGCGGCACGAGCGTCACCGAGAGCTTCTCGAAGATCTGAAAGGCGATCGGGACAGAGTGGTAGGTGCGCGACAGGCCCCACACGATCGCGACCAGGAGGGCATGCAGCGGTGGAAACCCGATGAGGCGCCGGACCAGCGCCGAGGCCCCGACGGCGCGCCCGCCCTGCGCCGCGGCGACGACCACCGCCACGGACGAGAGGACGAGGAAGCTGCCGAGCTGATCGATGAGCACCGCGAGCGGCAGCGCGCCGGCGCCGAGCCGCCACTCGATGAGCGGGTAGCCGACGAACAGCGTGTTGCCGAGGCCCATCGCCAGGATGATCGTGCCCGTCGTCGCTGGCGACCACCCGGCGGCGCGCCCCGCCAGCTTGCCCACGCCGAAGGCCAGCCCGAACAGCACCCAGGCCGCCGCGACGGGCAAGAACAGCGACGGGGTCACCCCGCCGCCCCCGAACAACGGCGTGACCTTCTGCAGCACCAGCGCCGGCAGGGAGAGGTAGATGATGAAGCGATTGAGCGCGCGCGACGCCTCGTCGGGCAGCGCGCCGAGCCGGCGCAGCACGACGCCACCGACGAGGCAGACGAGCAGGAGGGCGATGTTGGCCACGGCGGTTGACGCTCGACGGGGCTAGCCCATGCCGTACTTGGCCAGCTTCTTGTGCAGACCCTCGCGCGTGATGCCCAGCGTCTCGGCGGTCTTGGTCTTGTTGCCGCCGTGATCGCGGAGCGCCTCGGTGAGCAGCCAGCGCTCGACCTCTTCCATCATGTCCTTGAGCGTGCCCTTCTTGGGGGCGACGCGGCCGAGCAGGCCCTCGACCTTGCGCACCGACGGGGCGAGCAGATCGGGCGTGATGAAGGAGCCGGGATCGCACTGGATGACGAGCCGCTGCACCTCGTTCTCGAGCTCGCGGATGTTGCCGGGCCAGTTGTAGGTGCCGAGCTGATCGAGCGCCTCGGGCGTGATGCCCGCGACGGCCTTGTTCATCTCCGCCGTGTACTTGCGCAGGAAGTGATCGACGAGCAGCGGGATGTCCTCGCGTCGCT
>CAZPEY010000526.1:0-2917 GCA_964585665.1 uncultured Polyangiaceae bacterium
ACGGCCCCCGTCGTCACGCCGCTGCCCACCGAGGCGCCCAAGCCTGCCGAGGCGGCGCCCGCCGCTGCGGCCGAGCCCGCCGCGGCGACCGACGAGGACCAGAAGGTCGCGGCGATCCGCCAGAAGCTCGCCCAGAAGAGTGAGAAGGCTGCCAAGGCCAAGCCTGAGAAGGCGGCCTCGGCCCCGAAGGCCGCCAAGGCCGAGAAGGCGGAGAAGGCCGAGAAGCCCGCCGCCGCCCCGAAGGCCAAGGCCGAGGCGAAGCCGGCCAAGGCTGCGAGCGAGGACAAGCCCGCTCCCGCCAAGAAAGAGACCAAGGCCAAGTCTGGCGGCGGCGACTGGGTCGATCCCTTCTAGTACTCCACGTACCTAACCTTCGACGACATTCGAGGCATTCATGAAGTCTCTCGTTTCTATGGCTTTTGCTTTGGCGCTGGTGCTCGGCTGCGCGACGGCGCGCGCCCAGGAGGGACAGGAGGACGACCCCGAGGTCCTCAAGATGGCCAAGGAGCACTACAAGCTCGGCCTCGAGGCCTACAAGGCGGGCAAGTACGACGTCGCGATCAAGGCCCTCAAGCGCGCGTACCTCCTCAAGCGACTGCCCCCGCTGCTGCTCAACATCGCCGCGACGTATCGCAAGCTCGGCGACAACCAGATGGCGCTGCACTTCTACAAGAAGTACCTCGACGAGGCTCCGCCGGACGCCAAGGATCGCGACGACGTGCAGCGCACCATCGTCGAGATCCAGGACGGCGGCAAGCCGAGCGAGAAGCCCGATCCAGGCGAGGCGCCCGCGCCGTCGTCGCCCAAGGACGAGCCGGCGCAGCCGAAGAACGATCCGCACAAGGTGGCGTGGAATCACAACGTCATCGACGCGGTGCCGCCGGACAGCCCGGTCGACGTGCGCGTCTCGATGCCGGTGCTCAAGGGCGTCAAGGTCTACGTCTACTACCGCGTCCCCGGCGAGGCCGAGTTCAAGCCGGTGCTGATGAAGCGCAAGGGTGGCGAGAAGGTCGGTCGCATCCCGGCCGACGCCGTCGCCGGCACCTCGCTGCAGTACTACATCGAGGCGCGCGATCCGGGCGGCAACGTCGTCAAGACGATCGGCAGCGAGGCGAGCCCGAACATCATCATGGTCGATCCGTCGGCGCCGCCGCAGACGCTGGCGGGCTTCCAGGATCGCGGCGGCGAAGAGCCCCAGCCGCGCGCCGAGGAGCCCGAGCAGCGCCAGGCCGATCGCGGCGACGAGGAAGAGGCGCCGCGGCCGCGCAAGCGCCGCAACCTCGACGACGAGGCCGCGCCGGTCGCGGGCCCCACGTCGCGGAGCAAGGGCAGCCAGTCGTCGGGCAACAAGACGTTCCTCTACGCCGGCGCGGCGCTCACCGGCGTCGGTGTCGCGGGCCTCGCGGTCGGCATCGCCGGTATGGTGCTCGCCAAGCAGTACTCTGGCGTGCTGACCGACGAGAGCCGGAACCCGACCTACGTCGATGACAACGGGATGACGCAGAAGATCTTCTTCGACAGCCAGGCCGCCTCGTACCAGAGCAACGGCAAGCTGTGGAACGCGATCGGCATCGCCGGCACCGCGGTCGGAGCAGCGGCGACGATCACCGGCGTGGCCCTCATCGTCGTGCACACGACGCGTGGCAGCGGCGGCGGCGAGAAGCCGAGGAAGCAGCGCCGCCCGACCCCGGTCGAGGACTCCTGGTACCTCACGCCCGCCGGTTCGCCGACGTACGCCGGCGTGCAGGCCGGGTTCTCGTTCTAGGCACCGCCAACCTCGAACTAGCGTAATTAGCAAACATGACGAAACTCTCTCTCTTTTCTTTCTTCGCGCTGCTGGCGACGAGCTGCTACAACCCGAACTTCGGTTCGCCCGGCTACTTCTGCGATCCGCAGGCCGCAGATCCCTGCCCGGCGGGGACCGAGTGCAAGCTGAGCGGCGGGGATTACCACTGCGTCAAGGCGGCGGGCGGCGGCGGTGGTGGCGGCGGCGGCGGCGGCGGCGCGCTCACCATCGAGAAGAGCGGCTCGTACACCGGCGCCAAGCAGGATCCGGAGCTCAACAGCTCGTCGGACTGCACCGACGCGCCGCTCGAGTCGAACAACTCGCTCAACTCGGCCACCGACATCAGCGCCAGCGTCACGATCAACGGCGGCGGCACCTGGATCACGATGCAGGCGATCTGCCCCAAGGGCGGCAAGGACGTCGACTTCTTCCTGGTCGACACCTCGAGCGCGCCGCAGTCGCAGATCTACCTCAAGGCCGAGATCCAGTACGACATCCAGTACGGTGATCTCGACCTGGCGATCGTCGACTCCGACGCCAACATCATGACCTCGGACGGCAGCGCCAAGAGCAACGGCTGCACGGTCGCCAACATCGGCAACGGCAAGTTCTACGTTGGCGTCATCGGCGCCGACGGCGACGTCAACCGCTACCAGATCCGCGTCCGCGCCTACACCACGCCGCAGAGCTGCACGACGACCGGCGACATGAAGTAGCGCACCGCGCTCGCCCGTCGCCCGCCTCGCCCCTCCCTAGCCGTACCGCTCCACGAACAACTCTCGCAATCGCGCGTCGCTGCGGAGCAGCCCGAGGGTGGCCTGCGCGTGCCCAGGACAGTAGCCGTTGCCGACCAGCATGTGGACGTCGCGCAAGACGCCCTCCGCACCGAGCGCGGCCTGGGTAAACGAGGTGGCCATCGAGAAGAAGTAGATCGTGCCGCCGTCCCGCGTGGCCAGGATCGCGCCCATCTCGGCGTTGGGCACGTTGACGCAGCTCACCGTGAAGTCGAACGGCTGCCCGCCGCCGGCGGCGATGGCGCGATCCGCGACCGCGAGCGCGTCCGCCGCGTCGGCGACGACGATCGACGTGCACGCGCCGAGGCGCTCGGCCGGGGCCGCGGCCGCGGCGCTC
>CAZPEY010000527.1:0-2887 GCA_964585665.1 uncultured Polyangiaceae bacterium
TGCCGCATTCCCGGATCAGGTAAGCGATCTTGTGCGTGATGACGCGCGTCTTTCCAGAGCCGGCGCCGGCAAGCACGAGCAACGGGCCGTCGAGGTAGCGGATGGCTTCGCGTTGCGGAGCGTTGAGATGCGCAGACATGGAAGAGAAAGCAGGGCAGCCGGAAAGTACGGAAGTGAGCGCAGCAGCGGAAAAACGAAGCGCCCCGGCTGACCGGGGCGCCCTGATTCGATATGCGGATTCTACCGCAAGCGCCGCGCTCAGGCTTCTTCGTCGACACCTCCGGCACCGGCGCAGGCGGGGCCGGCAGCGGCACCTTCGGCGGCGGCGCGATCGGCTCGGGCTGCGGGATCGGCGGCGGATCGGGCGGCCGCGGCGGCGGGGGCGGCGGCGGCGCCTTTTCCTCGTCGGTGGCGCGCTCGGCGGAGACCTCGGCCTCGGCGCTCTTCTCGGACGCCTCGAGCTTGGCCTGCGCCGCCTGATCCTGGCGCTCGTGCTGCTCGAGCTGCGCCTCGTACTCGCGGTTCTGCTGCGCGACGCGCTGCTGCTGCGCCGCCTCGGCCTTGGCGTGATCGGCCTTGGCCTTGCCAACACGGGCGGCGTGCGCGGCGTCCTGCGCCGCCTGCTTGGCGAGCGCATCGGCCATGTCGGACGCGAACTTCGCGTCGACCTCGGCCTGGACCTCCATCTTCTTGGTCGGGATGTGCTCGCCGGTGTCGGGGTTGACGCCGGTCGACGCGACCTTGGCGCGGAACCACGCGGTCGCGATGTTCGCCGCGCCCGCCGCGTTGGTGCGCGACATGATCACCATCGCCTTGGCGAGCTTCTCCGTCGGCGTGTTGCACTTGCCCTCGGGGATGCCCTCTTCGCAGGCGTCCGCCTTCTGGCAGTAGAACTCGAAGTACTGGCCCGAGAAGCCCGAGATCAGCCCGGAGACGTCGACCTTGCCGCCGTTGCGGAGCACCGCCGCGCCGCCCGGTGGCTCCGGCTGCTCGAAGTTCGGCGCCAGGCCTTTGACCTGCATCATGATCGGGAGGACCTTCTCCTTGTCCTCCTGCGCCTGCGAGATGTCGGCCGACTTCTGACCGCCCGCCTTGCCGCCCTCTTCGACCTCGCTCTGATCTTCCTTGAGCTCGAGGCCGCGCGTGAACTCGAACATGCCGTTCGGTCCACCGATGCGCATGCCGATCGGCTTGAACGGTCGGAAGGTCCCTAGATCGATCGTGCCGAGCGACACCGAGCCGAGCACGACGCGCTTGTCGATGACGGTGACCCAGCAGACCTCGGCGTAGAACGTCGCGATGAGCCGCGCGATCAGCTCGAGGTTGGCCGACACCGACGGATCGATCTCGATGGTCGCGCCTTGCCCTGGCTCGAAGCGACCGCGGATGTCCGCGCCGAGGATGAGGTTGAGGCGCGCCGCGATCTCGGCACCGATACCGACGGCGGCAGTCGCGATGAGCAGCTGAATCTCGCCGACGACCTGGATCGAGAAGGCGATCTCGACGAACGCGCCCATCGACACCGAGCCGCCGAAGCTGACCGCCGGCATCGAGCCCGACGCGAGCGCGTCTTCGAGGCTGCCTTCGATCTTCGGGCTCTGGAACTTGAACTGCGGCGTCTTGTAGCCGGCCGAGAAGCGCAGGCCGAACTGCAGGCCGATGCTCGCCACACCGACGGAGAGCAGCGGGATCGTCGGGAAGCGCTTCTGCTTCTCGGCGAGCGTGTTCTCTTCTTCCGGCGCCTCGTCCTCCTTCGGATCGAGGCCGAGGATCTGGAAGCCCTGGCCCTGCTGGTAGCGCACGCCGAGCTCGATCTCGAAGGTCGGCGTCGGCGCGATGGTGATCTTGCCTTCGGCGAAGAAGCCGCCCTGATAGCCGAGGCGCAGCGACGCCTTCTTGACGAACGTGACGTTGGGGATCAGGTCAACGCCGACCTCGATGCCGCCGGGCCGGATGTTGCCGGTGACCGTCGCTTCCCGGAAGCCGGGGATCGTAACCGGGATCGTAACGCCGAGGCGGAAGCGCTCAGGTCCACCGACGACACCGTCGATGTGGCCCTTGGCGCCAGCCGGCGGCAGCGGCGAAGCGAAGTCGGACCGAACGTAGCCGATGAGGCCCGAGTCGGGGCTGTACTCGACGCCGACGCGTGGATTCTCGAGCGGCAGGAAGGACGGCGGCTTGAGGACGATCTCGCCTTGGGCACGCGACAACTTCCACGCCGTGAACTCGGCCGTCGCGCTGCCGTGATCGACCCACTCGCCGACCGCGCCGCCCGCTTCCGGCGTGACGGTGAAGGTCGCGGTGAAGTTCGCCTGCGAGATCGACCCGCCCGCCGTCGCGAGCAGCAGATCGCCCTCGACCTTGACGACGCCGAAGTCGGCCTTGGCGTTGACGTGCGCGCTGGCGAGCTTCGACCCGGTGACCGTGATATCGCCGGTGACGTCGAACTGGAAGACGCGCATGCCGCTGACCGTCGCGGTCGCGTTGACGCCCTGGCCCTTGATGTAGCTACCGGTCAGCGCGATGTTGCACGGCCCGAGGCCGGGCAGCGACGAGATCGTCGCGGTGACGCTCGGAATGCCGTAGTCGAGCGGCTGGCCGCGGCCGAACTTCAAGAAGAACTCGGCCGTCGGCACCTGCGAGAACTGCAGGCCGTCCCACAGCGCGTTCATGCCGTCGGCCGTGACGAGGCCGGTCAGCTCGAAGAACGCCGGTGCACCGCCGCCCGCGCCCGCCGCGACGGTGAGCGTGACATCGGCGAAGTTGGCGACGCGCCCCTTGACCGAGCCGTTGCAGAAGAAGCCGCCGTTCGAACGGTAGCCGATGTCGATGTTGTTCGGCTCGCTCATCACGACGCCGGGAAGATCGGCGACCTGCAGGTGGCCGA
>CAZPEY010000528.1:0-2886 GCA_964585665.1 uncultured Polyangiaceae bacterium
CCGTCACCGCGCGCACGGGCGGGGCATCCATCTCGAGCGTGCGTTCGCTCTCGAGCGCTTCGTGCGCGGCGGCGGCCGCCGCGGCGGTGCTGCCGTCGGCGGGGGTCGCGTCGACGGTGCTCGACGGCGGCAGCGCACTGCTCCCGGAATCCCCCGACGTCGCCGCTGCGCGCACCGCGGTCGGCCGGCGGCGCAGCGCGGGGGTCTCCTGCGAGATCGGCCCGGCAGGACCGAGCGGCTCGTGCTCTCCGGTGGGCGGCGCGCGGCCGCCGAGCGCCGCGAAGTCGAAGGCGACGCGCGGCTTCTTGGGCGCCACCGTCGCCGGCTGCGGCCGCAGCCCGGGCTGCGTCTTGTCGACGGCCCGGCGCTCGATCAGCCCCTGCCCCACCAGCCCGCGCACCAGCCGCCCGAGTTCGTCGAGCGAGAGCACGAGCCCGGCCTGGAGGGCGTAGCGCTCGATGTGCTCGCGCAGCTCCGCGCACGTCTGCAGCCGCGCCTCGCGCTGGGGCGCCATCGCGGCGAGCACCAGCGCCTCGAGCGCTGGATCGATCGTCGGATCGAGCTGGCTCGGCGGCGGATAGGCGCCGCTGCGCACCCGATCGAGCAGATCGCGATCCGAGCCCTCGAAGGGATTGCAGCCGCACAGCATCTCGTAGAGCACCGCGCCGAGCGCGAAGACATCGGCGCGCGGATCGGCCTCGCCGAGCGCCTGCTCCGGCGACATGTAGAACAGCTTGCCCTTCAGCATGCCGGGCATCGACGCCGAGCGGCGGAGCCGGGAGCGCGCGATGCCGAAGTCGGTGACCTTGACCTCGCCCTCGACGGAGAGCAGCAGGTTCGAGGGGCTGACGTCGCGGTGGACGATGCCGAGCGGCTGGCCGTCGGCGCCGGCGACGCGATGCGCGTAGTCGAGGCCGCGCGCCGCCTCGGCGACGATCGCCAGCGCGAGCGGCACGGGCATCGCCTGATCGGTGGCGTGCAACGACGACAGGATGGTGCCGAGGTCGGCGCCGTCGACCCACTCGAGGACGAGGAAGAGGTTGCCGTCATGCCCGATGTCGAGAACGCGCACGACGTTGGCGTGGCCGAGCAGGAAGGTCAGCCGGGCCTCGGCGAGAAACGTCTGGCTGAACTCCGGATCGGCGGCCCACTCGGGCGCGATGCGCTTGACGGCGACGGGGCGCTCGATGCCGCCGTAGCCTTGATCGATCGCACGGAAGACCTCGCCCATACCGCCGAGCGCGATGCGTTCGACGAGGCGGTAGCGATCGAGAAGGACGTTCATCGGACCGCTCGAGTATACGCGGCCGTCGCGGCCCCGTCGACGGCGGTGGCGACCGGACGGGCTATTGCCCGAAGGGCCGCCGCAGCAGACACCGCGCCTTGGCGCGCGCCACCTCGACGCCCTCGCGGTTGCGGATCGACACGCGCGGCTCGAGCTCCTTGGCGCCGGGCTGCAGATCGACCTCGCACTCGGCGGTGAGCGTGCCGCGCGCCTTCTTCAGGTACTCGATCGAGAACCCGGTCACGATCATGTCGCGCGCGTTCGGCAGCGACGCCATCAGCGCCAGGTTGCCGGTCAGCTCACCCAGGTTGGCGAGCGCGACGGCGTGGATGCACTGCAGGTGGTTGCGCACCCGCTTGCGATCGCGCATCACGACCCGCGCGTAGCCTCGCCGCAGCTCCTGCACCTCAGGGGAGATGCTGCCCGTGTACGGGGCGACGAGGCCGAGGCCGTAGGAGAAGAGTCGAGCGCCGCCGGGAAAGCGGCTGGCGGTGTTCCACAGCGTCGCGAGGTCAAGGTTCATGGCGCGCCCTCCAGGGTGCTTCGATCAGGCGCGCTTGTGGCGCGGCAGGTGGACGATCGGCAGCTCCGGGCCGAGCGTGATGTGCAGCTTCTCGAACCCTTCGAACAGCTCGCCGTCGATGACCGGCGCGAGCAGCTCGTCGCCGCGCGCCTCGATCGTCATCTCCTCCCCCGGGAACTCGTGCCAGGTCTTGCCCGGGATCGGCCTGCCGAACACGAGAAAGATCGACTTGGCGACGCACTCGAGGCGGTTCATCGCGCCGACGACGAGGTGAAGCTTCCGTCGCTGCTTGGCGTAGGTGAACAGCTTGACGGTGCCGAAGTCGATGTCGACCGACGCGGCGTGCAAGCCCTGGAAGAGCTCGTACGGGTACTCTTTTCCGTCGGCAGTGACCCGGGCTCGCGTTCCCTTGAGGACGGTCTCGCCATGGCTGCGCATCCACTCCGGCACGCCGGGCAGGTGGCGCAGCGGCGTCCAGGCGAAGGGATAGCCCGCCGCGGTCTTCAAGATCACGCGGATGATCGCCCAGGATCCGGGGTGCTTGTCCTCGTAGTACTTGCTGAAGAAGCGCTGGCCGAGTCCGCCCACCGCGACGGCGAAGCCGACCTTGCGAAACGGCATCGTACCCGGCGGATCACCGGGGCGACGGCCGCTCAGCTCGAAGGTGTCGAGCGTCTGCGTCGGGAACTCGATGCCGCTGCGCACGCCGTCGAGGAGGTTGCCGATGACTGTGTCGGAGTTGCCGACGATGCCGGCCTTGCGCGCCACGAAGTCGATCGTCCCGCCGTTGGTCGGCACGACGCAGGGAAGCGCCCCCGCACCATCGGTGAGCAGCTCGCGTCCCTCGTTGATCATCCAGTGCAGCGTGCCGTCCCCACCGTCGCTGACCCAGTAGCGCAGGCCGCGCGCCTTCCAGTCCTCGAGCACCGGTCGGATCTCGTCGAGGCTGCGCGTCTGCCGCACCAGTCCGTCCCGCCCGACGAGGGCGCGCAGCTCCGCCTCGCGCGCCGGGCGCCCCTGGTTCTTGCGCGAGTTCATGTTGGTGAGGATTCCGACCTGCATCGACGGCGTTTTACCG
>CAZPEY010000529.1:0-2882 GCA_964585665.1 uncultured Polyangiaceae bacterium
TCGCCGCTGGCTTCTTCGCCGCTGGCTTCTTCGCCGCTGGCTTCTTCGCCGCTGGCTTCTTCGCCGCTGGGGGCGCGGGCGCCTTCTCGGCCGGCTTCTTCTTCGCCCCCGCCGGCTTCCTCATCACCACCGTCGGGGTCTCGGCGCCCATCGGCTGCGCCACCGCGGTCGTCTGCTCGACGACGACGACGTTCGGCATGGGCCAAGACTCGTCCATCTCTTCGGCGAAGGTCGCGCCCTCACCCTCGTTCGTCGCGCCTGCGCTCGCCGGCTCGGTCGCGTACTCGTCGTACTCGCCCTCGGCGCCGCTGGCGCTGTCCGGACCGAAGTCCTCGGGCACGATGCCCCGCTCACTCGTCGGCGAAACCGCCCAGTCATCATCGCTGACGACGCTCTTGCGGACCTCGGCGCGCACCGGTCGATAAGGAGCCAGGTGCTGCGCCACGGCATCGGGAAGGCCCCGCTGCTGCGACACCTCCTCGAACGCCTCGAGGAGCGCGTCCCCGTCGACCGTCGACACGCCGCGATCGAGGAGGCGCCCGAGCATGCGCGCCGTCGTCAGCGAGGGGCTGCGGCGAAACGACGACAGCACCTGCGACTCGTAGCCACCGCCGAGCTGCTCGATCAGGCGCGCCGCCGCATCGAACGCGGTCCCCTCGGCCTCGGCGAAGCGCTCGAACAAGGTCAGGAGCGCCGGCAGCGCCGCGGCCGCCCCACCTGCCTGGCGCAGATCGTCGACGAGCACCTCGAGCTCGGTGAAGTCATCGTCCGCCGGCTCGAAGAAGATAATCTCGTTCACCAGGTCGTCAGTGGACTTTGCCATGGCTCTGCCTCGTCGTGGTCAGCGCGGCAGTATAGCCGTTCAACGGCCCTCGTGCTATGGCACCACCATGCTGTTGCGTCCGTCCGGTCCGCCCGCCGCGCTGCGCTCCTTTCGCGCCGCCGGTCTGCTGATGATCTTCTTCGCTGCGGCGAGCATCTTCCTGGTGCCCAAGGGCGTCCACCCTTCGCTCGTCGGCTGGATCCTGGCCGGCCTCTTGGTCGTCGGTGGACTGGCGCTGTTCTTCCCGAAGCCGCTGTCGCGCAAGGTCGCCGTCGCGGTCTCGATCCTCGTCGCGTCGAGCGGGGTACTCGCGCTCCTCGGGCACCCCGAAGCGTCGCTGCCGACCCAGCCGATCATGACGATCGTGGTCAGCGCCTACCTCTGCTTCCGCGTCTTCATGGCGCAGGTCTACGCCAAGCAGCTGGAGACGCCGTCCGTCAACGACGAGGAGTAGGGCCTTTGGGCCGCTTGAATCTGGATCGCGCTCCGCGCGAGTCTATTTAGCGGCGCTTCTTGGACGCGCTGCCGTGCGGCGGCGTCGGCGGTGCGTCGAAGTCTTCGGCCGACGTACGCACGCGGCGCTGCGCGACCTTGGTGCGGAGCGTGTTGCGGTTGATGCCGAGGAGCTCGGCGGCGCGCGACTGGTTGAAGCCGGTGCGCTCGAGCACCAGCTCGAACAGCGGCTTCTCGACGCGCGCCAGCACGACCTCGTAGAGGTCCTCGAGCGGGTAGCCCTCCATGCGCTCGAGCAGCGCGCGCACCTTGCTCCGCACCAGCTCCTCGAGCGACAGATCCTCGAGCGGCACGCGCTCCTGGATCGGCGGCAACAGCGCCTCGACATCGCCGAGATCGACCGGGCCGCGCCGCCGCTTGAGACACAGGCGGCGCACCACGTCGCGCAGCTCAGCGACGTTGCCCGGCCACGAATAGTTAAGGATCTTGTCCATCGCGCGCGGCGTCAGCACCGGCGGCACGACGCCGATCTCGCGCGCCTCGTCGCGCGCGAAGTGCTCGACCAGCAGCGGGATGTCGCCCACCCGACGGCGCAGCGGCACGAGCCGAAGGCGCCGACCGCGGAAGCTCTCGAAGAGCTCCGGCTCGAACAGCTCTTCTTCGGTGGCGCGCTGCAGATCGACGCCCGTCGATCCAATGAGGCGCACATCGGCACGGCCGCCGCCTTGCTTGGCCGCGAACCGGCGCAGCGCTGAGATCAGCCGTCGCTGGCGACGCCGCCCGAGGTGCGCGACCTCGCGCACCAGGAGCGTCCCACCGTGGGCGCGCGCCACCTCGGCCTCGACGCGCTCGGGCTCGGTCTCGTCCGGATCGAGGCGCACGAAGGACGCCGCCTTGCGCGGCCCGTTCTCGTGCAGCAGGCGGGCGACGCGCTCGCGTCCGGTGCCGTGCTCGCCTTCGATGAGCACCGGCGCTTCGTCATGCGCGGCATCGACGACGCGCTCGCGCAGCTCCTTCATCGCTGCCGAAGATCCGAGCAGCTGATCCGTCAATAGGAGGGAGACCGGCACACTCATCGGAGGGACGCCGATTAAGCGACTTCGCCGAGGTCGTTGTCAATCGGATCGACGACGAGATCGTGCGGATTTTTCGACGCGAGCAGCGCTACGAAATAATCGTTGCCAATCGCGCGAACACTCTCCGGATCGCGCACCTCGAGCGTGCGCATGCGGAGCTGCGCGGAGCCGTGCAGGCCGCGCGAATACCAGGCCACCGCCTTGCGCAGCTCGTGCACCAGCTTCTTCTCGGGCGTGTTGAGCTTCATCAAGTCCATGTGGTGGTGAAACACGCGGAGCCGCTCTGCCACCGTCGGTGGCCCCGGATCCGGCTGGCCCGCGAGCCGCGCCGCGATCGAGCGAAACAGCCACGGGTTGCCCATCGCGCCACGCCCGATCATGACCGCGTCGCACCCGGTCTCTTGCCGCATCGCGAAGTACTGATCCGCGGTCTTGACGTCGCCGTTGCCGACGACCGGGATGTGCGCAGGCAGCGCCTCGCGCACGCGACGAATGATGTTGCGATCCGAGAGTCCGCCGAAGCCCTGGCT
>CAZPEY010000530.1:0-2879 GCA_964585665.1 uncultured Polyangiaceae bacterium
CCGTCGCTGCCCAGCCCGTCGCTGCCCAGCCCGTCGCTGCCCAGCCCGTCGCTGCCCAGCCCGTCGCTGCGCCCCGCCCCAACGCCTCTCCTCCCAGCGCCGCAGCACCGACGCGCAAACCGGCTCGCCCACAGTCGGAAAAGCGCGGTACACTGCCCGCCGCACCCGGCGCGGCCGCCGGCGAGAGCAAGTCGACGTGGAAGGGCGAAGTCATCACCGATCCCGAATAGCGCAGCTCGCGATCGTTCTCCTGCTGACGCCACCGGTGCATGCCGAGACGCCCGACGCCGAGGCACAGACGTTGTTCCGCCGCGGCGTTGCTGCACTGCAAAAGAATTCCTTCGCGCTCGCCGCGGACTCCTTCCAGCGCTCGTACGATCTGGTGCCCAAGGCCGCCGCGATCTGCAACCTGGCGATCACCTTCGATCGCTGGGCCGGACACGAGGCCGATGCGCTCACCGCGTACCGGCGCTGCGCCGAGGACGACAACTCCGGCCGCTTCCGCGATCACGCGCTCGCCCGCTCCCGCGCCCTGCGGGCCGTCGTCCCGCAGCCGGATCCCGAGCCAGAGCCGGTCCCCGAACCGCCGCGCCCCACTCCGCCGCGTCCCGTTGCGCCGCCGCCCGAGCCCGCGCCGCAGCCGGTCGTCACGCCACCGCCGCGGCCGATCGTCCTGCCGCCGCCAAACCTGGTGGCGGCGCCCCTCCCGGCCAAGCGCCGCTCCCACCGCCTGCTCATCGGCGGCGCCGTGGTCACCGTCGTCGGCCTGGCGCTGCTCGGCGGGGGCATCGGCACCAACGTCAAGGCCAATCAAGGCGTCGCCGCGCTCAACCCGTTCGTCATCGAGGAGCCGGACGGTATGCTCTCGATCCCCGGCGACAAGAAGGGGCTGCTGCGCGACATCCAAAACAACCAAGCCGCCAGCAAGGCGCTCTATGGCGTCGGTGGCGCGATCACCGGCGTCGGCGTGGTCCTGATGATCGTCGACGCCGCGATCGAATTTTGAGATACTGAACGTCGGCGGAGGTCCCGCAAGATGCACGCCCGGCTGGCCTTGGCCTTCGGTCTTCTCCTCGTTGGTTGCACGGCCTCGAACCCCAACTTCGCCGGCAGCGAAGCGGATCTGTCCTCGCAGTCGCAGGGCAACGATCTGTCCAGCAGCGGCGGAGGCGGCGGAGATCTGGCCGGAGGAGGCACGCCCGATCTCCTTGGCGTCGCCCAAGATCTGACTGGCGGCGCCGTCTCCGACCTCACCTCGCCCGGCGACTTCGGCAACTGCCCCGAGGGCAAGGCCTGCGCCGCCAGCCCCACCGTCGCCGGCCTGTGTCGCAGCGGCGAGTGCAAGCCGTGCAACGATCCTGCCGACGACGGCGCCTGCACCGTCGCCTACGGCGGCAATCGCCTGTGTCTGTTCGGCAGCTGCGCGCCCGGCGACTGCCGCACGAGCGCCAGCTGTGCGGGCAAGCTCTGCCTCGGCACGCTGTGCATCGGGTGCACCAGCTCGGCGCAGTGCCAGGCGGATCCCGAGTACGGCGCCGCGACGATCTGCGACACGACGACTGGGCAGTGCGTCGGCACCGCCTGCACGGTCACCTCGACCCAGCCGACGCTCGGCTGCGCCGGCGCCGCTGACCACGTCTGCTGCAGCGGCACGCTCAACAACGGCTCGCAGGGCACCTGCCAGGACGGCAACTGCTGCCAGAGCACCGACTGCCCCGACGGACAGAAGTGCATCAAGCCCGGCAACTCGACGAACAAGGCCACGGCGGGCGTCTGCTCGAGCTGCCCGGCCGCCATCGACAACACCTACTTCGTCGATCCGGTCGACGGCGACGACGGCGCAGGCACGGGCGCAACCACCGCGGGCTGCGCCTTCCGCACGATCAGCCACGCGCTCGCGATGCTGCCCTCGCCAGCCGCGCTCAACACCACGATCGTCGTGCGCGGCCAGGGCATCGAGACGCCGCTCGACGCGAGCGAGATCTACCCGATCGCGGTCCCGAGCAACGTCAGCATCACGATTCAATCCGGCTCGGGCGACATCAAGGTCGATCCCGCCGCCAAGGTCTTCTTCATCCTCGCCGGCAAGAACATCCACTTCGGCGGGACCGCGACCGAGCGCTTCCTCCTCGACGGCAGCAACGCCCCGGCTGGCGAGAGGAGCGGCATCAGCACGACCACCGGCGCCGACGTCTTCGTCCACGACGTCGCGATCAGCAAGTTCGAAGGCCTGCAGGGCACCGGCCTCCAGGTGGTCGCGGGCGCGACGGTGACCACCCAGCAGGAGGTCGAGATCTCCGACTGCGGCACCGGCATCCGCGTCGCCGGCCGCACGGTGAGCAACACCTCCGCGCTCGGCCACCTCGTCGCCAGCTACCCCGATCCCCTCGCCGATCTCGGCCTCTCGGTGCACGACAACGAGGTCGGACTCTCCGTCACTGGCCTCGGCTGGGTGAGCCTGTTCGGCGGCAACGCCAGCGACGAGCGCATCCGCTTCGTCAACAACGCCACCGCGGGCATCGCGATCAGCCAGATCGCCTCGCCGAACCTCAAGGCCAACTCGATCGACGGCGTGTACGTCGAGGGCAACAGCAAGTCCGGGCTCTCGGTCACCTTCGAGAGCCGCCTCAAGCTGCGACGCTCGATCTTCCTCGGCTGCGAGATCGGCGCCCTCGTCACGACCAGCCTGTCCTCGGCGATCGCGCCCGATCCGGCCGGGATCGACTTCGGCACCGGCGGCGACTTCGGCGAGAACACCTTCCAGGACGGCGCAGCGCCCAACACCACGTCCGGCGTCTGCGTGTTCTCGCCGGTCAATCCGACCGCGCCCCTCCACACCCGCGGCAACTTCTGGAACGACCTCGACTGCACGATGGGCG
>CAZPEY010000531.1:0-1579 GCA_964585665.1 uncultured Polyangiaceae bacterium
TGATTTGAGGGTCGTATTTGTGACAGGTACCCTCGGGTTGTCAACAAACTTCGACTGGATCGGGCCGCTTTGGCCCGGGCGGCGTTGGCGTCGACGAGACAAACACCCGCAGGAGCCGCAGCCCGCGATCCGTCTGCTCGGCCAGCGCCACCAGCTCGCCGGCGCGCCCGAGGCGCACGACGCTGCCCTGGGCGACCTCGGTCCGGACCCGGTGGCGCAGGTTCTCGCTCTTGCCTTGCCGCACCCAGAGCTCGGCCTCGTCGGAGAGCTCGACGAGCGGCAGCGCGGGGAGCGCCTCGAGCAGGCCGGCCCCGAGGGGCAGCTTGCCGTCGGCGAGCATCGCGCTCGCGGCGCTGAGCGACAGCGCCTCGCCGACGGAGAAGCGCCCGAGGCGGGTCCGTCGCAGCGCCGTCAGATAGCCGACGGTGCCGAGCCGAGCCGCCAGATCGCGCGCCAGGCTGCGCAGGTACGTGCCCTTGCCGCAGTCGACGGTGAGGCGCACGACGGGGGGAGGGCCGGGCCGGAATTCGTCGACGGTGATGCCGTGGATCACGATGGGCCGCGCCGCGAGCTCGACGGCCTTGCCGGCGCGCGCCAGGTCGTAGCTCCGCTGCCCGTCGACGTGGATCGCCGAGTACACGGGCGGCACCTGCGCCTGCGCACCGACGAGCGAGGCGCAGGCAGCGACGAGCGCCGCCTCGGTCACCCCGTCGGTGGGCCGCTCCTCGGTGATCTGTCCGTCGGCGTCGAGGGTGTCGGTCGTCGCGCCAAAGCGGATCTCCGCCTCGTACCGCTTGTCGCCGTCCATGAGGTACGCCTGCAGCTTGGTCGCCTCGCCGACGAGGACCAGCAGCAGGCCCGTCGCCATCGGATCGAGCGTGCCGGCGTGGCCGAGCTTGACGCCGAGCCGCCGCGGCAGGGCGCGCTTGCAGCGATTGAGCGCCTCGGCCGAGGACATCCCGGCGGGCTTGTCGAGCGCGAAGACGCCGTTCACCGCGACGCGTCTCCGTCGTCGGGCGCCTCGGCGTCGTCCCCGCCCTCCGCCGGCGCCGCGTCCCGAGGCGCCTCGGCCTCGCGCGCCCGCCGCTCGGCGTCGAGCTCGGCGAAGATCTGATCGACCTTCCCGGCGCGCTCGGCGGTGTCGTCGAGCACGAACGTCAGGTGGGGCACGCGCTTCGAGTGCATGCGCCGCCCGATCTCGCGCTCGAGGAAGCCGCGCGACCGATCGAGCCCGACGATGAGGTCCTTGCCCTTCTGCGGATCGCCGCCCCACAGGCTGACCAGGACACGCGCCTGGCCGAGATCCGGCGAGACGCGGACGTGCGTCACGGTGATGAGCCCGGCGCCAGCGACGCGCGGGTCCTTGAGCTGCGGCAGGAGCTGCCCGAGCTCCTCCTGGACGGCGCGCGCGACGCGTTCGGTTCTGGTGCTCATGAGCTCCCTAGTCTGGGTTCATCTCGTCGCCGTAGTGGATGAAGTCGCGCTCCTCGTCGACGACCTTGGCGATCGCCAGCTCCTCGATGAAGTCGCAGATCTTGCCCACCACCTGCTGCGTGAAGTTGTACTCGTTCGAGACGAC
>CAZPEY010000531.1:1679-2878 GCA_964585665.1 uncultured Polyangiaceae bacterium
ACTACAGCGTCGGCGCGATCTCTTCGATCTCGAAGGCCTCGATGATGTCGCCCTCGCGCAGATCGTTGAAGTTCTCGATGCCGACGCCGCACTCGTAGCCGGCCATGACCTCGCGAACGTCGTCCTTGAAGCGGCGCAGCGACGACAGCTTGCCGGTGTAGATGGCGACCGAGTCGCGCACCAGACGGACCTGCGACGAGCGCTTGACCACGCCCTCGAGGACGTACGAGCCGGCGATGGTGCCGATCTTCGGGATGGTGAAGAGCTGGCGCACCTCGATCTTGCCGAGCTGCTTCTCGCGCCGCACTGGCGCGAGCAGACCCGCCATCGCCTTCTTCACGTCCTCCAAGCACTCGTAGATGATCTCGTAGAGCTTGATGTCGACGCCCTCCTGCTCGGCGAGCTGCTGCGCCTTGCCGGCGGGACGGACGTGGAAGCCGACGATGATCGCCTTGCCGGCCTGCGCCAGGTTGACGTCCGACTCGGTGATGCCACCGACACCCGCCGAGATGACGTCGACCTTGACCTCGGGCGTCGACAGCCCCTGCAGCGCCGCCTTGAGCGCCTCGGCCGAGCCCTGCACGTCGGCCTTCAAGACGACCTTGAGCTCCTTGACCTCGCCCTTCTGGATCTTCTCGAAGATGTTCTCGAGCGAGAACTTCTGCGTGCCGGCCAGCTCGCGCTTGCGGCGCTGATCGCGACGGTTGTCGACGACCTCCTTGGCCTGGCGCTCGTCGGCGACGACGTTGAGCGCGTCGCCCGCCTCGGGCACCCCCGAGAGGCCGAGCAGCTCGACCGGCGTCGACGGACCCGCCTCGGCGAGCGAGCGACCCTTGTCGTCGAGCATCGCGCGCACCTTGCCGAAGTGCTCGCCCGAGACGACGATGTCGCCGACCTTGAGCGTGCCCTGCTGCACGAGCACCGTCGCCATCGGACCGCGGTTGCGGTCGAGGCGCGCCTCGACGACCGTGCCCTGCGCCGGCTTGTTCGGGTTGGCGCGCAGCTCGAGCACCTCGGCCTGGAGGCCGATCATCTGCAGGAGCTGGTCGATGCCCGTCTTCTGCCGCGCCGAGACGTCGACGTAGATCGTCGTGCCGCCCCACTGCTCGGGGATGAGCCCGTGGTCGGAGAGCTGCTGCCGCACGCGATCCGGCTGCGCCCCCGCCTTGTCGATCTTGTTGACCGCCACGATGATCGGC
>CAZPEY010000532.1:0-1517 GCA_964585665.1 uncultured Polyangiaceae bacterium
GTGATCGTCGGCTCGCCCTCCCCTCTTGGCAGCGCGCCTGCGTTGCCGAACCGCGCGTGCCACGACGTCGCTTCCTTCTTGGCAGCGCGTCGCTCCGCACCAAACAGCTCGTCGACAAAGGCCGCGACCTGTTGCTCGGTTGCGACGGGCTCGGGCAGCGCGTTTCGGAGCGACCGCGCCAGCTCGCTCGCGCTCTCGTAGCGCTTGGCGGGATCGCGCTGCAGCGCGCGCCACAACACGGTCAACACCGAGTCTGGAAGGTCGACGAACTGTCCGACTCGCCGGCGCATCGCATCCTTGGAGCCAGCGTCCTCGCCTTCGCTGACCTGAGGTACGCCGGCAAGCAAGTATTGAAGCGTTGCACCGAGGCTGAAGAGGTCGGCCGCCGGGCTCGCCTTGCTCCCTTCGCGCTGCTCGGGCGCCAGAAAGCCGACCGTTCCGACGGCGCGCCCCTGCAGCGTGCGGGCCTCTTTGAGGTTGGACTGCGCGAGGCCGTAATCGACGAGCCGCGCGCTGCCGTCGTACCCAACCATGATGTTGGCCGGGGTGACGTCGCGGTGGACGAAGTTCTCGACGGTGTGCGCGTAGGCGAGCGCCTCTGCAATCTGGAGCACGATCGCGGCTGCGATCGGCAAGGGCAGGTCGCGCTTCAATTCGGTGCAGCGCTCGACGAGCGACAGCGCATCCTGCCCGTCGATCCATTCGAGGCTCAGGAAGTCCTGGCCGTCGATCGTCCCCGCTTCGAGCGACTTGGCCAGATGCGGATGGCTCAGCTTGAGCCCGATCTTGATCTCGTCGGCAAAGCGCGTCGCCGCGTTGCCCCCTCGCTCGGCCCGTCGCTGCTTGAGCGCGACGAGGCGCGAGGCCTGCGTGTCGTAGGCGACCCAGAGGATGCCCATGCCGCCCTTGTTGATGGATCGGAGCAGCACGAACTTGCCGAAGAACCGCTCTTCGGACTGCACGGAACCGGGCGCGGCCAGCTCGACGCTCATGGCTTGCCACACTCGCGGCCGATGAAGTCGAGCATGTTGTCGTTGGTGATCCGCTTGGCGGCGGCCTTCGAGCCCTTGGCGTCGCCGAGCTTGCAGAGCGCAACGGCCTCGACCAGCGAGGCGCGGTTGGTGTCCTCTTCGGTCTTGCTCGCAGCGACGGCGCGACGGGCGAGCGCGAGCGCGTCTTGGAACTGCTTGCGCGCGTAGGCGTTCTGCGCATCCGACGCGAGCGTGAGCGCCGACTTGCTCTCAGCCGCCTTTGGCGGTGTCGCGACCTCGGCCAGTCGGTAGGGCATGCCCGGCTTCACCTCGAGCGCGTACTTCTGCTCGGCACCCTTGGCAGGCGTCACCACCACCGCATGCTTGCCAGGGGAGACCTCGTACTTGAGGGGCGCCTCACCGATCTTCACGCCGTCGACTGTAACCTTGGCGCCCGGCGACTCGACGAGGATTGTGCCAGGTGCCAGAGAGGGCGCGCGTGGTGCGCTGGTCGGCGCGGCAGGCGCCGAGGGTTGCGGTGCGGCG
>CAZPEY010000532.1:1617-2861 GCA_964585665.1 uncultured Polyangiaceae bacterium
GCTCAGGAGGGGACGCATCGCAAAGAGCCCGCCGATCCCCAGAAGCAACCCGCCCAGCACGACCGGCCCGATCCAACGCGCGGTGTTCTGGGGCGTTGGCGCAGCCGGGGCGGCACCGGGGGCGGGATACACGGGTACGCCAACCGTCGGACGCTGATGAAGGGGCGGCTCGACGGAGGCGACCGGCACAGCGATCGGTGCAGGACGTTCAAGCGGCGTCGCCTTCACGGCGACGAGGTCGTCACCAGACGGAACCTTGGCGGTGAGGTCGTCTTCGCTTGCCGAGACGACGACGCCTCCGGCATCGGGCGGAGCAGCCGGCTTGTAGGCTTCGAGCTCATCGCGACTGATATACGGGCTCGTCGCGCGGCGGTGCTTCGCGGTCGCCTTCTTCACCAACTCGGCAAGGTCGCGATCGGCGAGGCTCGCGCCCGGCACGGCCTTGAGCAATGCGAGGCGTGCTTCGGTCGCCGTCGCGAATCGCTCGTCGCGCTTGTGGTGAATCATCTTGTGGACGATCTCCGCGACGGTCTCGGGCACGTCGGGCGCGACCTCGCGCAGCGGTGTCGTGCGACCGACCACCGCAGCGAAGGCGAGCTCCTCGGCAGAGCGCGAAGACGCGATGGGCTTTCTGCCCGCGAGCACCTCGTACAGCACCACGCCGACGGCGTAGAGATCGGCGCGGCGATCGACGTCCTCGCCCGACAGCATCTCGGGAGACATGTAGTGCCACTTGCCGCGGAGCAGCCCCTTTTCCGACGTGCGGTCCTTCCACGCGACCGTCGCCTTGGCGATGCCCATGTCGGACACCTTGACCTCGGCGTCGCAAGAGATGAGGACGTTGTCGGGGCTGAGGTCGCGATGGACGAAGTTGGCGGGCTTTCCGTCGACAACGGCGTTGTGCGCGAAGTCGAGGCCCTTGAGCGCCTCGGCGACGATGTAGACCGCCATGTCGAGGGTGAGCTTACGGTCCTTGGCGAGGTGGCCGAGGTCGACGCCGTCGACCAGCTCCATCACGAGGTAGCTGTATTCGCCATCGCGAAAGTAGTCGAACACGCGGACGAGGTTCTGGTGCACGAGCGTCGCACCGAGCCGCGCCTCGTTAAGGAAGTAGTGGGCGTGCTGCTTGGCGTCGTCGCGAAGGCGCTTGATGGCAAAACGCGTGCGGAAGCCCTCCTCGCCGTGGAGGTGGCCTCGATACACCTCACCCATGCCACCTTGGCCAAGCCGATCCCCGAGTACGT
>CAZPEY010000533.1:0-2854 GCA_964585665.1 uncultured Polyangiaceae bacterium
GATCGGCCTGCGCCCGATCCTGCTCGAGGAGCCGCAGGCCGCGTTCTACGCCTGGCTCGCCGCCTCCCCCGAGGCGCAGTCGCTGCGCCCCGGCGACACGGTCCTGGTCTTCGATGTCGGCGGCGGCACCACCGACTTCAGCTTGATCACGGTGCGCGACAGCGACGGACAGCGCCGCTACGAGCGCACCGCCGTCGGCGATCACCTGCTGCTCGGCGGCGACAACATGGACCTCTTGCTGGCCCGGCGCGTTGAGGCGCGCCTCGGCAACAAGCTCGACGCGCACGGCTTCCAGCAGCTCGTGCAGGCGTGCCGTGTCGCCAAGGAGAAGCTGCTCGCCGACGCGCCCAAGGAGAGCTGGACCGTCCACGTCGCCGGACGCGGCCTGCGCCTCATCGGCGGCGCGATGAAGGACGAGCTGCAGCGCGCCGAGGTCGAAGAGCTGATCCTCGACGGCTTCTTCCCGCGGGTCGACGCCAACGCGCAGCCGCAGCGGCGCGGTGGCTTGCAGGAGTTCGGCCTGCCTTACGCCGCCGAGCCCGCGATCACCAAGCACGCGGCGGCCTTCTTGCGCACGCACAAGGCCAGGCCCACCGCCGTGCTCTGGAACGGAGGCGTGCTGCGATCGCCGAAGATCCGCGAGCGCATCGTCGAGGTGCTGGAGAGCTGGACCGGCGACAAGGTCAAGGTTCTTGACAATTTCTCCCCCGACCTCGCGGTGGCGCGCGGCGCCGCGTACTACGCGCTCGGCCGCCGCGGCCAGGGCCTGCGCATCGCCGGAGGCGCCGCCCGCGCCTACTACATTGGCGTGGATACGACCGCGGTCGAGCCAGGCAAGCAGACCGTGCTCTGCCTGACGCCGCGCGGCTTCGAGGAGGACGCGACCGTCGAGCTGCGCGACCACGCGCTCGAGATCGTCACCAACCGTCCGGTGCGCCTGCGCCTCTTCTCGTCATCCGACCGGCAGGGCGACGCCGCCGGCGCCATGCTCACCGTCAAGGACGGCGAGCTCGCCGAGCTGCCGCCTCTGTACACGGTCCTGCGCTACGCGCGCGCCGGCCAGGACACGGCGCTGTCGGTGTACTTGCGCGCTCACCTGTCGGCGCTCGGCACGCTCGATCTCGAGTGCGTCGCCCGCGCCACCGGCAACGACACCGATCACTGGCGCCTGTCCTTCGATCTGCGGGGCGCGAGCAGCGATGCGGCCACCGAGGCAGGTTCGACCGGCCAGGCCCGCCCCGAGGACGCGCTGACCGCGCTGGCCATCGATGACGCGACGCTCGCCAAGGCCAAGGAGCTCATCCGCGCGGTGTTCGGCAAGGGCGAAGGCGCGATCGAGCCAGCCTCGCTGATGAAGCAGCTGCAGGGTCTCCTCGGTCCCAAAGATCAGTGGCCGATGCCAGTGCTGCGCGCCCTGTGGGAGCCGCTGTTCGAGCTGCGCGGCGGGCGCGGCAAGTCGGCGCAGCACGAGGCGCGCTGGCTCAACCTGCTCGGTTACCTGCTCCGCCCAGGCTTTGGTTATCCCCTCGACGACTGGCGCGTCCGTGAGACGTGGCGCTTGTTCAACGCCGGCCTGCTCCACGACAAGGACGATGCCTCGCGGCTCGAGTGGTGGATCTTGTGGCGGCGCGTCTCCGGCGGCCTGTCGCGCACCCAGCAGGACGAGCTGTGGAAGCGGATCGGACCGTACTTCGCGCCGTCCTTCCAGCGCCGCGCCGATCGCAAGTCGTTGAGCGCCCAGGAGACGGCTGAGATGTGGCGCACCATCGCGTCGATGGAGCGCATCCCGCACAAGTGGAAGACCGAGCTCGGCGACGTGTTGGTCAATGATCTTGACAAAAAAGGCAAGGGACTTGACCAGCTCCTCTGGGTGCTCGGGAGACTCGGCGGCCGCCTGCCTCTGTACGGACCGATCGAGGAGGTCGTCCCACCCAAGCGCGCCGCCAAGTGGATCGAGCGCCTGCTCCAGCTCGAGCTCGACAGCGACTCGCTGCGCTTGTGCATCGCCGAGATCGCGCGCGCCACGGGCGACCGCGCGCGGGACCTCGACGAGCCCCTGCGACGTCGCGTCGCGCTGCGGCTCGAGCACGGCAACGACGGAGCCCGCCTGGCCAAGCTGGTCAGCGAGCCGGTCGGCCGCCAGGCCAAGGAGGAGCGGCTCGCGTTCGGCGATTCGTTGCCCTCCGGCATCCGACTCGCCGCCGCACCGACCCCGGCGGAGTGAGATCGCCGCCGCCCCGGCGTCGTGGTAAAAGCGCACATGTCCGAGGGCTCCCCTCCCGATTCGTCCGGCGCGACCGACACGCCGGCAGCGACGCCGCCTGAAGCGGCCGCCGTCACGTCCCCCGATCCCGAACCAGCCCCCGCTCCGACGCCCAGCGCCGACGCTGCGCCGCCCGCCACCGGAGCGGCCCCCGACCTCGACGATGAGGCGGTGACCGGCAAGCGCCCCGCTCCCCCTCGCCCCGCCGCTCCGGCCAAGCCCCCCGCAGCCCATGTCCCTCATGATCACCACGGCCCCCAGGGCCGCGTGTGGGTGCTGGCGCTCGCGGCGCTCGGCGTCGTGTTCGGCGACATCGGCACCAGCCCGCTGTACACGATCAAGGAGTGCCTCACCGGCGAGCACGGCATGCCGCTCGAGACCGCCAACGTGCTCGGCGTCCTGTCGTTGATCTTCTGGTCACTGATGATGGTCGTGACGGTCAAGTACCTCACCTTCATCATGCGCGCCGACAACCGCGGCGAGGGCGGCATCCTCGCCCTGCTGGCGCTCGTCCCCGACAAGGTGGCGCGCGGCAAAGGCCGCATCGGCGTGATCACGACGCTCGTGATCGTCGGAGCGGCGCTGCTCTAC
>CAZPEY010000534.1:0-2838 GCA_964585665.1 uncultured Polyangiaceae bacterium
CGGACCTGCTCGCCAAGGGGGAGGCCGACACGCTGGCGTCGGGCGAGACGTTCCCGATCGCCGTCGTCGTGCGGCCGCCGAACGCAGATCGCTTGATCGAGTTCGATACGTTCCGCGGCGGCGCGGATCTCGTGCTCGGCGCGATGCCGATGGGCGCCGGCTTCCAGACCAACCCGAGCGGCGTGACGCTGCAGGGGAGCCTCCTCGATACGTGTCCGGGCGTTGGCGCGGGGCGGGACGACATCGACGTGCGCGGTCCGGAGTTCGACTACTCGGCGACCAAGGTGGCGTTCGCGATGCGGATCGGCGCGGGCGACACGCTCGACCTCTACGAGGTCACGCTGTCGCCGCGGACCTGCACGCGCCTGACGACCGGTGGACCGCCGGTCAATGGCCTGCCCGTGCACTCGTTCGACCCGTACTACGGCCCTGAGGGGTCGCTGCTCTTCGTGTCGACGCGCGGCGTCGGCACCCAGGGGCCGACTCGCTCGCTCAAGTACCTGCTGCCGCAGACCGATCTGTGGCGCCTGCCGAGGATGGGGGACGCGTATGGCCCGGCCGAGCCGATGACCACGATGCGCGGCGCCGAGCTCAGCCCGGCGCTGATGGCCAACGGCCAGATCACCTTCACCGCCGAGAAGGCGAGCGCGGACTTCTACCAGGTCAGCGGGCGCCGCATCAACTGGGACGGCACCGACTACCACCCGTTGCTGGCGCAGCGCGCGTACAGCGTCGACACGCAGGGCATGATGAAGCCGTCGGTCGACTACGGCCAGGCGACCGAGATCCGCGAGGGCCTCGATCGTAACTTCATCTTCATCGCGTCCGACGATGGCGCCAAGGGTGCCGGCGGTACCGTGGCGCTGTTCAATCGCTCGATCGGGCCGTTCGAGGCCGATCGCAACGAGATCACCTTCCTGCGCTCCATGACGCTCCCGGATCCGGCAGCGACGGGACGAGCCGGCGCGACCGCGGGTGCATATCGGTCGCCAGCGCTCCTTCCAGACGGCAGGATCCTCGTGTCGTACGCCTCGGACGTCACGGACCTGGCCGCGGCCGCCTCGATTCGCTACGACCTCGTCGTGCTCGATCCGCTCAGCGGGGCGCGCACGCCCGTCGCTGGGCTCACGGGTGGAGCGTCCTCGCACGTCGAGGCCGCCACTGGCTTCCGCCGCGAGCACCGCAAGCCGTTCCGCAACACGACCCAGCTGGTCTTCGGTGGTCGAGTCGATCCCGATCCGACCCACGCGACCGTGCACTACCCCGACGCGCCGATGCTCGGCACGCTGCTCATCGCCAACCTGCGCTCGGGCCGCTTCGTCGACAAGCTGCGCTCGGCGACCACGGTTGTCGGCTACACGCCCGAGGCCCCGCCGAGCGATCTGGCCGCGGCGATGGCTGGCCGCATCGGCTCGCAGATGGTCTACGACGTGCGCAAGGAGGTCGGGCGCGCGCCGCTCGCCTCCGACGGCAGCATCCAGCTGCGCCTCCCATCGCTGACGCCGCTGTACCTCGAGCTCCTCGACGCGCAGGGCAACAAGCTGATGACGATGAGCGAGCAGGATCAGCACGGGCCCGGCGAGCACATCTCACGCGGCGTGCCGCAGCGCTTCTTCAACTCGGTGTGCGGCGGCTGCCACGGCTCCGTCTCTGGGCGTGAGCTCGAGGTCGCGGTGGTGCCCGATGCGCTCACCGGCGCCAGCGTGTCGCTGTCTCGCGATCCGAGCACGATCCAAGAGCTCAAGTAGCCCTCCCCGCCACTGCGAATAATCCGACCGGCCATCCGTCTGTCGCTGTGGTAGGGTCCAGCGCATGAAGAAGATCGTTCTTTTCTTGTCGATGCTGCTCCTCGCTCCGACGGCGTTTGCCGCCAAGGGCAAGGCCAAGGCAGGCAAGGCCCCAGCCCCCGCAAAGCACGCCGCGCCGACGGCCACCCAGCAGCGCGCGATGTCCGAGCTGATGGGCCGCTTCAAGTGGGGCATGTCCGTCGATGACGTGTTCAAGACGATGGCGGACGACATCAGCAAGCGCACCGACGAGGCGCTCGCCAAGGAGCTCGAGGTCTATCGCCAGGATCAGCTCCGCAAGCAGCGCGACGAGGACATCGAGAAGGTCAAGGCGACGCTGATCAAGTTCGACGGCCAGAAGACCGGCTGGGACGTCTCGATCATCGATCGCGAGTTCGGGCACAAGAACGACGAGTCGATGATCGTCGCGTGGGAGCCGAACCAGCGACGGTTCCTGTTCTTCAAGGGCGGCAAGCTCTACAAGCAGTTCATCGCCTTCAACGCGGAGCACCCAGCCTTCTCCGGCAAGACCTTCGACGACTTCGGCAAGCTCCTCACGGCTCGCTACGGCCATCCCGAGATGAAGTTCGAGCCGACCAAGACGAAGGAGGACATGACGCTGTCGCACCTCGAGTGGCCGGCCTCCGGAGACACGACGCTCTGGGCGGTCGATCGCTCGAGCTTCTACGGCAACTTCTGCCTCGTGCTGCGCCAGACCGCGGTCGCCAACTCCGTCGACAAGGCGCGCCCCGCCGTTGGTAAGGTCTCGGCGCGCACCGGTTCCACGCTCATCGACACGATCACCAAGCCGGCCGAGAACCAGACGGATCCGAACGCCGACATCATCGACCAGATCACGGGCAAGGACGACAAGACCAAGCCGCAGAAGTAGCCGCGGCCTGGCTCATCCCGCCAAGCGCTCCGTCCTGCCCTGGCCGCTTTCGCCGTCTACCGTTCGTCTACTTCTTCATCTGGCTGATGTACTGCCGGAGGAGGTCGCGCTTCTCCTCGTCGAGACCGAGGTAGCGGATGCCCATGTCCATGGGCGGCT
>CAZPEY010000535.1:0-2834 GCA_964585665.1 uncultured Polyangiaceae bacterium
GACGGTGAGCGCCCTGGCGCGCCCAGCCCATTGCAGCCGGCGGGGGCCCAGGCTAGATTGCGCGCCTTCGCAGGGAACTACAGGAACAACAAGAGAAAACATGGGCTTTCTGGACCTCTTTCGACCCAAGTGGCGGCACAGCGATCCGACCGTTCGCGCGGACGCGGTTCGCGATCTTTCCGACGACGAGATGAACGCGATCGAGCGCGTGCTCAAAGAAGATCCCGATGCGGCGATCCGGCGGATCGCGCTCAAGCGCGTCTCGGACACGCGCCTGCTCCTCGAGCTGGCGGACGCGGATCCAGACGAGGCCCTGCGCAAGACGGCGGCCGATCGGGCGCACCAGCTCCTGATCGATCGGGCGCTGCGCGGCGAGGACGCGGCCCAGAGCCTGGCCGCGCTCGAGCAGCTCCGCTCGTCGCGCGCCCTCATCGAGGTCGCCAAGAAGGCGTCCGAGCAGACGGTGCGCAACGCGGCGCTGGCTCGGCTGACCGAGCAGAAGGCGCTCGGCGAGCTGGCGCGGACCGCCGAGGATCCGCACATCCGCCAGCAGGCGACGGAGCGGCTCACCGACGAGAATGCGCTGCGTGACGTGGCGCTCGGCGACGAGAATCGCGACGTCGCCGTCCTCGCCACCGAGAAGCTCAACAACAAGAAGATGCTCGCCGAGGTCCAGAAGCGGGCCAAGCAGAAGGCGGCGCGGGCGCTGGCCGAAGAGAAGCTGCGCAGCGGAGATGGCGGCGCGGCGGCCAAGCCGGAGCTGCCGCCGGCGCGCGCTCAGCAAGACGATCTCTGCCGACGCATCGAGCGCCTCTCCGAGCTCGACGATCTCGCCGAGCTCGAGCTCAAGCTCGAGGAGCTCCGAGAAGAGTGGCACCACCTGATCGCGGCGCCGGAGAAGCAGTACGCCGATCGCTTCGAGCGCGCGCGCCAGAAGCAGCAGCAGCGCCTCGATCGCGTCAACCGCGGCAAGGCCAAGCCGCCGGCGGAGCTGCCGCCCGTTGCCAAGCCGGTCGTCGCCGCTGCTCAGGTCGCGCCGGTCGTCGCTGCGCCGAAGGTCGAGACTGCGCCTGCCGTCGCGGTGCCCGCTGTCGAGGCCGAGCTGCCGCGCGGTCCTTCACCCGAGGAGCTCGCCGAGCGCGAGAAGGCCAAGGAGTTTCTGGGCAAGTTGGTCGACCAGATCGAGGCCCTGCGGACCGACACCAAGCCGCGCAGCAAGCGGCTGGCCGGGCTGGTCGAGAAGATCGACAGCGTCGCGCGGCGCGCCCACGTCGCCGCTGGCGAGGAGCTGCTCGTTCGCTACGAGGCCGCCAAGCGCGAGATCGCGGCCCAGGAGGCCGAGCGCGAGCGGGCCGAGGCGGAGCGCGAAGCGCAGGCGGTCGAGCGCTGCAAGCAGGCGATCGGCGAGCTCGAAGCGCTCGCCAACACCGACGATCGCAAGCGCGCCGATCAAGCCCAGAAGGAGGCCAAGGCGGCCTTCGAGGCGCTCGCCGATCGCGCCGTACTGCGCAATCGCTACGAGCAGGCGCGCGATCTCGTGAGCCGGCGCGTCGCCGAGCTGCGCGACGCCGAGGACTGGCGGCGCTGGTCGAACGTCCCGATGCTCGAGGCGCTGTGCGCCAAGATGGAGGCGCTCGCCGCCGAGACCGATCTCGAGAAGCTCGCCGAGGGCATCAAGGGCCTGCAGGCCGAGTGGAAGAAGGTCGGTCCAGCGCCCAAGGAGAAGTCCGAGGCGCTGTGGCAGCGCTTCAAGAAGGCGGCCGACGAGCAGTACGCGCGCTGCAAGGAGCACTTCGCCGAGAAGGCCAAGGAGCGCGGCGAGACGTTGAAGAAGCTCGAGGAGCTTTGCGTGCGCGCCGAGGCGCTCGCGCAGTCGAGCGAGTTCAAGGAGACCGCGGAGGCCTTCAAGAACCTGCAGAAGGAGTGGAAGGACGCCGGGCCGGCGCCGCGCAAGGAGCAGGAGGTGCTGTGGAAGCGCTTCCGCGCCGCCTGCGACGGCTTCTTCGAGCGGCGCAAGGCCCACTTCGCCGAGCGCGACGCGAACCGCGAGGAGAACCAGAAGCGGCTCGAGCAGCTCTGCGCGCGCGCCGAGGGGCTCGTGCACTCGAGCGACTGGAAGCAGACAGCCGAGCGGCTCAAGGAGCTGCAGGCCGAGTGGAAGGAGGCGGGACCGGCGCCCAAGGAGGCGCAGGAGGCGCTGTGGCAGCGCTTCCGCACCGCCTGCGACGCGTTCTTCGCGCGGCGCAAGGAGCACTTCGAGAAGCTCGACGAGGCCGGCGCTGCCAACCTCGGCAAGAAGCAGGAGATCGTCAAGCGCGCCCAGGCCCTGATGGAGGAGCCGGACGTCGAGAAGGCCAAGGAGACGTACCGCGGCCTGATGGCAGAGTGGAAGGCGTCCGGGCACGCGCCCAAGAAGGAGTCCGACGAGCTGTGGAACCAGCTGCGCAGCGTCGGCAACGCGATCCGCGACGGCCGGATCGGCTACAAGCCGGAGGATCTGATCCTCCCGGAGAGCGATCCGAACGTGAAGTTCGAGCACCGGGCCTTCGCGGCGCTCGCCAACCTCGGGGACGCGGCGGCGGCGCCTGCGCCGGCCCAGGCCCAGGCCCAGGCCCAGGCAAAGAAGCCGAGCGCGCCTCCCGTCGAGCGTCGGCAGCCCGCGGCGCCCGAGCTCATCGCCGGGCCCGAGCAGGTGACCGCGCCGCACGCCGCGGCGGTGCCGACGACGATCCACGATCAGGTGACCGCTCCGTCGAAGGTCGAGCCCGCGCCGGTCGCGGCGGCCCCGGTCGAGCCCGCGCCCGCGCCGGTCGCGGCGGCCCCGGTCGCTCCCG
>CAZPEY010000536.1:0-2831 GCA_964585665.1 uncultured Polyangiaceae bacterium
CGCGGAGGGGGCGCGCCCGCTGGGTCGTCGTCGGCGCCGCGCGGGGGGAGGCCACGCCGCTCGGCGCCGCGCCGCGCCCGCACAGGGTCGGGCGTGCGATCCTGGTAGACGCTGCGCAGGCCGCTGAACTGGCTGGTCTTGCGAATCGGCACGAAGCTGCGCAGGAAGGTGGTCCAAGGCGGATAGAGCTGGCGAACATGTCCGACGTGCGCGCTGGCGCGCACCACGAGCGCCAGCAGCAGCGTCGCGGTGAAACAGCCGATCACCGCGGCGCGGAGCTGCGCGCGAAGCCGGATCTGCCCGGCGAACAGCGCGCGCAGCCAGAGCGCGAGCGCGACGCCAGTCGCGACGCCGCCGACGAGGTTTGGCACACGGTAGCGCTCGCCGAACACGAGCTGCAGCGACGCGGTGACGAACGCGCGATTGCCGAGCCCGCCCCGCGCCTCGTACAGCGTTGGATAGAAGCCGAGCTGTTGCTTGGTCTCCGTCGCGCTGACCGACATCAACCACGACAGCGCGAGCAGGGCGGTAGCGAGGAGGGTGACGAGGGCGCGGCCCAAGCGACCTCTTTGCTGCGTAGCAGCAACGATCGGCAGCGCGAGCAGCAGCATGAGCGGCAAGGTCAGGATGGCCAGATCCGCTGACAAACCACCGAGCAGCGTCTCGATGGGCGGGATGCCGAAGCGGGCCTCGTCGGCCGCGAGGCGGAGGCGCCCGGGGAGGTTGACGGCGACGATCCAGACGAACGGCAGGAGCAGGGCGCGCCAGGCGGGGCGTCGGGGTGCGGCGTCGGAGGCGCGCGAGTCGAGCACTCGTGGGTCAGCCTACCGCGCTCTGACCGCGTAGCAAGAACGTGTGGCCTGCGTCATTGACGGGCCTCCTCGCGTCGTGAAAAGGTGAGTCACCCGGGCCTTGTCCTCGGAGCCGAAGGAGCGTTCATGCGTCGTGGTCTGCTTCCCCGTTGGTTCACCAGCACCGTCCTGTCCCTCGGCCTCACCGTCGCTGCTACCGCACACGCCGAAGATCTCGACAAGAAGCAGGCGAGCCTGCTGTCGCGCGCCACCAACGAGATGGGCATGCTCGAGAAGTCGCTCGAGCGCTACCTCGCCGGGACGAGCTCGTACACCGATCGCCTCGTCGGAGAGAACCAGAAGAAGCTCGATCGGATCGAAGAGAAGCTCAAGGACTTGCCGGCGACCAACGACGACGTGAAGCGCGAGCTGGCGCACTTCGAGGAGGTCAAGAAGAAGGTCGGCGAGCTCTCCGCGAAGCTCTCCGGCTCGAAGCAGGCGGCCGCCGACGAGAAGGACGCGATCATCAAGCTGCTCGCGGCGCCCGAGTGTGCCGGCGATCTCGAGACGATCAAGGCGTTTGGCGAGCGCTTCCTCGGTGCGCAGCGCTACGACCTCGACTACTACGTGTGGAGGCAGTGGCCGGGGCATGGCCTCGTCGTCGAGATGAAGGCCGACAGCGCTGCGTGGCCCGAGACCAAGAAGAAGCTCGACGAGCTCTTGGCCAAGTACGGCCGCCTGCTCGAGTACAGGAAGCACATCGAGGGAGAGCCGGGGATGAAGCTCACCGAGGTGCAGATCGCGCTGCGCGAAGCCAAGGATCGCTTCCCCGACTACGACAAGGCCGTCCAGACGTTCCTCAAGGAGGCGCCCGCGGCGCTCGACAAGGCGGCGGCTGCGCTCAAGGAGGCGAGCAAGACCGCCGTCGACAAGCAGCAGTACCAGGCGTTCACGAGCTGGGAGTCGCCGCTGATGCAGCACCGCTTCCGCGTCGACAACCTGGCGGCGATCTGGGCACCGATGGCGTCGTCCGAGGACGAGCGCAAGAAGATCGAGGCGCGGGCCAAGGCCATCGACGAAGAGATGGAGGCCGCAGCGCAGAAGCTCGCCGAGGCGATCATTCGCGAGAACCGCGCCCCCAAGGATGTCTACGCCAAGGGCGACAAGGCCGAGCTCGAGCGCTTCATCCGCGGCGTGTGGGCCAAAAAGTTTCCGGCCGAGTCGATCGTCGCCGTCCGCTTCCCCCACGAGGCCTTCGAGCGTAAGACCCAGTGGGTCTACGTCCCCGACAGCCGCGCCTTCGTGAAGCGCGATCGCTCGACGATGGGCGCCTGGGTGATCGTCAAGGACGGGCCGAAGCAGGCGATTCAGTGGTACGTGACGGTGATTCGCCAGCACCTGAAGGGCGACGCGCTCGATCTCGATTGGATCGATCGTCCGTCGAAGGTGCCACCGATGCAGCGCATGCTGCTCGCCAACTTCAAGTAGCCCACAAACGAAAGCGGCGGAGATCTCGCGATCTCCGCCGCCCTCGTGTCAGTTTTCTCCACCGTCGGAGATTGTTGTCGTGCTTGGCCGGCTAGGCGCGCGCCGGCTCGCTAGGGCGCGCCTTCTTGCTCGGGGCCGCGCCGTTCTGCGGCTCGGGCGCCGCGGCCGCCGCCGGCTCGTCGCCAGGGCGGTGAATGTTGCTCTTCTCGAGGACGGCGCGCTCGATCTGCTTGCCGATCTCGGGGTTGGCCTTCAAGAACTCCTTGGCGTTCTCGCGACCCTGGCCGATGCGCTCACCCTTCCAGGCGAACCACGCCCCCGACTTCTCGATGACGCCGAGCTCGGCGCCGAGGTCGAGGATGTCGCCCTCCTTGCTCACGCCCTCGCCGTACATGATGTCGAACTCGATCTCGCGGAACGGCGGCGCCAGCTTGTTCTTGACCACTTTGACCTTGGTGCGGTTGCCGACGACCTTCTCGCCCTGCTTGATCTGACCGATGCGCCGGATGTCGAGGCGCACCGAGCAGTAGAACTTGAGCGCGTTGCCGCCCG
>CAZPEY010000537.1:0-2819 GCA_964585665.1 uncultured Polyangiaceae bacterium
CGACGGTGCGCACCAGGTTGGGGTGGGTCTCGGAGAGCTGCTGCACCAGGCCGAACACGAGCTCGACCGTGCACAGCTCGGCGAGGTGCTCGCCGATCACCCGCTCGACGAGCAAGGTCACGAACTCAGCAGCTCCAAGCGCGTCGTTGCGGTCGATCCCCTTGAGATCCGCCGCGGGCACGAACGAGCCCAGCGTCTGGCGAATCGGGTGGGTCGCCGGTTGGGCGCTGACCTTGTCGGGAAGCGCCGCCGGCGCCGCGTCGACGAACAGCGCGTCGAGGTGGAACTGGGCCTGCGCGGCCTCGACGCCGCGCACCTCGACCACGCACTGCCCCTTGGCGAGCGTCGCATCGATGCGGAGCGCGATCGGCGGCACGGGAATGCCGATCTGCTCGGACAGCCGCACGACGAGGCGGCCGAGCGCATCCCGGAACTCGTGCTCGGTCGGCGCCGCCTCGTCGGGCAGGCGCACCGCCAGCACCGGCCGCCGATCGCTGGGATCGGCGACGGGGGGGCCGCTGCGTCGATAGGCGAGCGCCGCGAGGACCAGCGCGACCACCAAGAAGGGCCAGAGCGGCAGCCCCGGCAAGAAGCCGAGGCCGAGCGCGATCGCCGCCGCCCCGAGCAGCGCCTGCCAGCGCAGGAACGCCGCAGCGCGGCTGCGGGTCGCGGTCGCGACGCGCGTCACCATGAGCGCCGCCGCCGACGCGAGGAGCAGCGAGGGGAGCTGCATGACCAGCCCGTCGCCGATGGTGAGCAGCGTGTAGCGACGGACCGCTTGATCGATGGGCAGCCCGTCGCGCCACATGCCGATGCCCAGCCCGGCGACGAGCGCCAGCGCGAGCACGATGAAGCCGGCGATCGTGTCGCCGCGCACGAAGCGCATCGCGCCGTCGAGCGAGCCGAAGATCTGCGCCTCTTCGACGAGCTGTTGCCGCCGCCGCTGCGCCTCGGCGACCGGGAGCTGCCCGCCCCGGACTTCGCTATCGATCGCCGCCTGCTGCCCCGGCATCGCGTCGAGCGCGAAGCGCGCCGCGACCTCGGCGATGCGCTCGCCGCCCTTGGCCAGCACGACGTACTGCACGAGCATCAAGATCAGGAACAGCGCCAGCCCGACGATGAGATCGTTGCCGACGACGATGCGGCCGAAGCCGTCGATCACCGCGCCCGCTTGTCCTTGTCCCAGGACCAACCGCAGCGTCGAGACGAAGAGCACCAGGCGCCCGAGCGCCGCGAAGACGAGCAGGCGCGGCAAGGCGCCGAGCTCGCTCGGCCGCTCGACGCTCGCCGCCGCCAGCAGCACCAGCACCGCGCCGATCAGGTTGGCGGCGAGCAGCAGGTCGATGACTGCCGTCGGCAGGGGCACCAACAGGCAGACGAGCGCGACGAGCGTCACCAAGCCCGTCGCGGCGCCGCTGCCGCGCGTATTGCTCGCCATCGCTCGATCTTCGACGCAGCCGCGGGCCCCGTCAACTTTTGGCCGTCGGCGAGCGCAGAATTTCGGCGTGATTGCAGGCGGTTGAAAAGTGGCGCCGCTCCGTGCTTGAAGTTTCGCAGGGCGAGCAGTATCCCGAAGCGACATGTCCGCTTCGGTTGCTCACGAGGAAGTCTCGCGTCGGCGGGTGCCGCCGCACTCTCAGGAAGCCGAGGAGTCGGTCATCGGCGGCATCCTGGTCCACCCCAAGACGTTCAACCAGGTGGCCGAGTTCCTCTCCCCGGAGGACTTCTATCATCCGGCGCTGCGCGCCATCTACGAGGCGATGATCGAGCTCGATCGCTCGACCAAGCCGATCGACGCGCTGACCGTGGTCGAGCAGATGCGCGCGCTCGACACCTTCGACAAGCTGCGCGCCTTCCACGGCGCGGACTACCTGACCGAGCTGATGAGCCGGGTCGTCACCGTCGAGAACATCGCCTATCACGGCCGCATCATCCGTGGCAAGGCGACGGCGCGGCGCCTGGTCGAGGCGTGCACCGAGATCGCGGCGCGCGGCTACGGCGAGTACGGCGACATCGACGAGTTCATCGACACCGCCGAGCGCGAGGTCTTCGAGATCGCGCAGCGCTCGCAGCGCTCGTCCTACGAGTCGATCAAGCTCGTCCTCAAGAAGACGATCCAGAACCTCGAGAAGCGCTACGACCAGAAGAAGGCGATCACCGGCGTGCCGTCGAACTTCCACAAGTTCGACGAGATGACCGCCGGGCTGCAGCCGGGCGACCTCGTGATCATCGCGGCCCGTCCGTCGATGGGCAAGACGTCGTTCGTGATGAACGCGGTGCAGAACGCCTCGATCTTCCACCGCTGCCCGGCGCTGGTCTTCTCGCTCGAGATGTCCAAGGAGTCGCTCGCCGAACGTCTGGTGTGCAGCCAGGCGCGCGTCGACTCGGCCAAGCTGCGGCGCGGCTTCCTCGAGACGCGCGACTGGGTGCAGATCACCAAGGCGGCCTCCGAGATCGCCGAGGCGCCGATCCACATCGACGACACCGGCTCCCCGACGCTGCTCGAGATCCGCGCCAAGAGCCGTCGCTGGCGCGCGGATCAGAACATCTTCAAGACGCCCGATCAGCTCGGCATCATCGTCATCGACTACCTGCAGCTCGTGCAGGGTCGGGCCGCCAAGGATGACAACCGGCAGCGCGAGATCTCGGAGATCTCGCGTGGGCTCAAGGCGCTGGCCAAGGAGCTGCGCGTGCCGGTCGTCGCGCTGTCGCAGCTCAACCGCTCGGTCGAGTCGCGCGCCGACAAGCGGCCGATGATGTCGGACCTGCGCGAGTCGGGCGCGATCGAGCAGGACGCCGACGTCATCGCGTTCATCTAT
>CAZPEY010000538.1:0-2812 GCA_964585665.1 uncultured Polyangiaceae bacterium
TGCAACGGCGCCAAGAAGACCTGCGCCGATCCCGGCGTTTGCAAGTCGTCGATCTGCAACAGCAGCACCGGCGCCTGCGACGTAGTGCCGCTGGTCAAGGGATCGCCCTGCTCGCTCAACAATCCATGCCGTCAGAACGAGGTGTGTGACGGCGACGGAGTCTGCATGGGCACCGAGCTCAGCGATGGCAGCCCCTGCTCCGCGAGCTGCGCCTCCGATGAGAGCGCGCAGTGCACCGCGGGCGTGTGCGGCTGCGTCAAGCAGCCCGACCTCGCGGCCCCCATCGATCCTGATCCAGGCGTCGATCTAGGCGCTGCCGATCTGACCAAGGCAGGGCACGACAAATCCGGCTGCTCGCTCGGCGGCTCTGCTTCTCCGTCAGTCGGGTCCGTCGTGAGCCTCTTCCTGTTCGGGCTGCTGCTCTACGCGCTTGGGCGGCCGCACACACGGCTGATGCAGCGCGCGCGTCATCGTCGCCGCTAGTCGGGTCTGCCCAGGATCGACGACGGGCTCGGTCGCATACTCGAGGTCGAGCTCGACCAGCGCGGGCCCGTCTGGGTGCAGCCCCTTCCACAGACGACAGAGGTAGCGACCGGTCTGATCGAGGCGGCGGATGCCGGGCCCCGCGAGGTGCGACTTCCACTTCGCCCAGCGCGTGTAGCGCACCGGGTAGTCCTCGATGAACCGCGGCGCGATCTCTGCGCCCACGTCGACCAGCTGGCCGTCGCCGAGGACCCCGGGCACGTACCAGGTGCGACGCACCCCGGCTGGATCGGGGGCGAACAGCTTCCACTGCTGCTGCAGGCCGAGCGCGCGCAAGATCCGCAGGGGCAAAGCCGGGGTTTGCACCGCCGCCAAGGTCCAGGTGATGAGCACCGCGAGGGACACCGGAAACCAGATCCACCGCGACGCCATCGTCGACTGAGGCTCTCCCTCGTCCGCGACGGGCGGCGTGCGCCGCCATGCCGGCCACCAGGCCGCGCGCACGAGCGCCAACAGCGACAGCGGCATCACGAACGAAAACATCCCGATGCGCATCAGCGAGAAGATCCCGAGGTGCAGCAGCAGCGCAGCGCCCACCGCGAACGCACGCAGCCGCGAGTGCAACCAAGGCGAGCAGACGAGAAACGGGAAGCAAATCTCGATCGCCAGCGTCCCGTACGTCAGCCAGGTACACAGCGTCGGGTACGCCAGCAGCCACTCGCCGCCGCTGCGCCCGAACGTCCGGTCCTGCATGGCGCGGAACACCGCAGTACCCGTCTTCCAGGTCGCGCCGTTCTTACTCACCCCGGCGAAGAAATGGATCAAGACGACCTGGAGCTGGAGCAGCCTCACCGGCACCGCCGCGATCGTGTCCTGACGACCGCGCCGCGCGTCGAGGCTGTAGCGCGCCCCGAGATCGACGAAGATCGACCAGAACAGCAGGAGCCGCAGCGTCTGGTCGCCACCGTCGAAGATCGCGAGGTTGCGCTCCTGGATCGACAGCACCGCCCAGAAGGTCAAGAGGGTTGACCACCTAGTCTTGAACCCCAGCACCAGGCCCACCGCGCCGAGCGCTCCGAGCGCGAACACGACACCGGCCTGCCACGACTCGCCCATCCAGCCCGCCGCCGACCACGCCACCGCCGAGGTGAGCACCGACCGCTCGACGAGCCCGAGGTCGGTGTAGAAGGCGTGAAAGTCGCGCAGTCGATCGCCTAGATCGAACAGGACGATCGCGCCGAGCACGATGCGAAACACTGCCAGCGGGCGAGCGTCCAAGCGACCGAGCCAGAAGGCGCTCGTCGTCGGTCGGTCGTCGCGGAGATCGGCTCGGGGGGCGGCCACGCGCCTGCACTTTACTCCGCTCGGCGAGCAAAGTACCGTCGCGCGACATGCGAACCCTTCGTCTCGGACTGCTCGGCCTCGGCAACGTCGGCTCGGGTGTGGTGCGACTGCTCGCCGACAACGCCGCCGCGATCTCCGAGCGCCTGGCGGGCGCCACCGTCGAGGTGCGCCGCGCGCTCGTGCAGACCGCCGACAAGCCGCGCCTCGTCGACATCCCGCCGACGATGCTGACCACCGACCCCAAGGCGGTGCTCGACGATCCGGAGATCGACATCGTCATCGAGCTCATCGGCGGCGAGGAGCCGGCGCGCACCTATGTCTTGCAAGCGATCGCCGCCGGCAAGCACGTCGTCACCGCCAACAAGTCGCTGCTCGCCAAGCACGGCGAGGAGATCTTCGCGGCGGCCGAGGCGCGCGGCGTCGATCTCTACTACGAAGCGTCGGTGGGTGGCGGCGTGCCGATCATCCGCGCGCTGCGCGAGGGCCTCGCGTCCGACCGCATCACCGAGCTGGTCGGCATCGTCAACGGCACCTCGAACTACCTGCTGACCGCGATGACCGACGAGGGCCGCGCCTTTGGCGAGGTGCTCGGCGAGGCGCAGCGGCTGGGTTACGCCGAGGCCGATCCGACGCTCGACGTCGATGGCTGGGACGCGGCGCACAAGCTCTGCGTGCTCGTGCCGCTCTGCTTCGGCACCCGCGTCGATCTCGACAAGCTGCTCGTCGAGGGGCTGCGACCGATCGAGGCGGTCGACATCCGCTACGCCGATCGCTTCGGCTACGTCATCAAGCCGCTCGTCATCGCGCGCGATCACGGCGACTCGATCGAGGCGCGCGTCCACCCGACGCTAGTGCCCAAGCGCTTCCTGCTCGCGTCGGTCAACGGCGTGTTCAACGCCGTCTACGTGTCCTCGGTGGCGCTCGGCAACTCGCTCTACTACGGGCGCGGCGCCGGCATGATGCCGACCGCAGTCGCGGTCGTCTC
>CAZPEY010000539.1:0-2806 GCA_964585665.1 uncultured Polyangiaceae bacterium
TCTGCGACGAGGTCGCCGGCCAGCACCAGCTCGAGATGTCGAACCGCGGCGATCGCGAGACGCTCGGCTGCGCGCCCGGCACGCAGCTCGACAACCCCTACTCGCTCAACACCGTCGACGTCTGCCCCGTCGGCGCGCTCACCGCCAAGGACTTCCGCTTCCAGATGCGCGTCTGGGAGCTGTCGGCCACCGACTCGGTCTGCAACGGCTGCGCGACGGGCTGCAACATCGAGCTCCACCACGCGCAGGGGCAAGTGCACCGCATCGTCCCGCGCGAGAACCAGAGCATCAACAAGTTCTGGATGTGCGACGAAGGGCGCCTGACCTATCACGCGCTCACGCAGGAGCGCGTCGCCGGCGCCCGCCTCCTCGGCGAGCGCACCTCGCTCGACCGCGCCATCAGCTTCGCCGCCGAGCGCCTGCGGACGATGATCGACGACGGCAAGGCGAACCGCATCGGCGTCGTGCTCTCCCCCGAGGCGACGAACGAGGACAACTACGCGCTGATGAAGGTCGCCACGGCCCTCGGCCTCGACAAGATCTTCGTCGGCGGCAAGGCGCCGGTACCGGAGCGGCAGGACAGCATCCTGCGCTCAGCCGACGTCAACCCCAACACCGCCGGAGTGCGTGCCATCTCGGGCGGCAAGGCCAAGGGGGCCGCGCAGCTCTCCGCAGCGCTCGCCGCCCACGAGCTGTCGGCGCTCTGGATCCTCGGCCCGTCGGTGGAGCTCGATGAGGAGGCGCTGCCGATGCTGCGCAACCTCGAGCTCGTCGTCTATCAGTCGACGCACGAGTCGGGGATCGCCGCGCAGGCGCACGTCGTGCTGCCCGCCGCTGCCTGGGCCGAGGTGCACGGCACCTTCACCAACCACAAGGGCACCGTGCAGCGCCTGCGTCAGGCGGTCGAGCCGCCGGGCGAGGCGCTGCCGCACTACGCGCTCGTCGGCAAGCTCGCCAAGAAGCTCGCCGTCCCCGCCGAGTGGGCAATGGCCCGCTCGGTGTTCGCCGAGCTCAAGAGCAACGTCGAAGGCTTCGCGGACGCCGAGTTCGGGCGCGACCTGCCGACGGTGCAACTCCGCTTCGCCGGGTCGAGGGGTTAACGCCATGGGCATCGCGCTGCTCTTCATCGTTCCGCTCCTCATCTTCGGCGGCATCGGCACCGTGATGGTGCTCGTGCTCGGCGGCCTCGTGCCGTGGATCGCGTCGCAGCCGTGGGGCACCTTCGCCGCCGCGCCGTGGTTCCAGGCGCTGGTCAAGATGCTGCTCCTGCTCCTGTCCTTCGTCATGCCGCTCGCGTCGCTGCTGACCTGGATGGAGCGCAAGCAGTCGGCCTACATGCAGGACCGCATCGGCCCGAACCGCGCCGGCATCCTCGGCTGGCGCGGCTGGGGCATCCCGCACTTCATCGCCGACGCCATCAAGATGATCATGAAGGAGGACTTCGTCCCCGCGAAGGCCAACAAGTTCCTCTTCGCGCTCGCGCCGTTCATGGCGATCGTGCCGGTGTTCATCGTCTTCGCGATCGTTCCGTTCGGCGGCGACCTGTGCGGCGGGCGCCTCTTCGAGGTCGTCGCTGATCCCAAGCAGTGCCAGATGATCGTCCCGATGCAGATCGCCCGGCTCGACGTCGGCCTGCTGTTCTACTTCGCGATCGCCTCGCTGGCGGTGTTCGGCACGACGCTGGCGGGCTGGGCGTCGTACAACAAGTGGTCGCTCCTCGGCGGCCTGCGCGCCTCGTCGCAGATGATGTCCTACGAGGTCACGATGGGCCTGGCGATCCTCGGCATCTTCCTCGTCTACGGCTCGCTCGAGCCCGCCGCGATCGTCGGTGCGCAGACGCAGAACCCGCTCGGCTGGGGCTTCGTGATGCAGCCGGTCGCCTGCATCCTCTTCTTCGTCGCCGCGATCGCCGAGACCAAGCGCACGCCGTTCGATATTCCGGAAGGCGAGAGCGAGGTCGTCGGCTACTTCGTCGAGTACTCGGGCATGCGCTTCGGCGTGTTCTTCCTCGCCGAGTTCATCGAGGTCATCTTCGTCTCGGCGATCATGACGACGGTGTTCTTCGGCGGCTGGCAGATCCCCTTCGTTCACGCGGACGGCATCCACCTCGGCCAGACGCACCTGCCGCTGCCGCACGGCCTGGTCATGCTGCTCGGCTTCATGGCCTGGGGTTTCAAGGTCATCGTCTTCTGCTGGCTGCAGCTCATGATCCGCTGGACGCTGCCGCGCATGCGCCCCGACCAGCTCATGAACCTCGGCTGGAAGCAGCTCCTGCCGCTGTCGATCGCCAACGTCCTCATCACGTCGTTCGTCATCCTCGCCGTTCAGGCGTGGCGCAGCCCGTAACGCAGAGGAGTCAGAGAGCTCATGTCCCAGGCATCCGGATTCCCGAAGGCCAAGTCGAAGGCGAAGGTCAAGGAAGTCGAGCGCACCGACACGATCCAGAAGAAGCTGACCCTGCCCGGCATCATCAAGGGCCTCGGCGTGACGATGCGCCACTTCTTCGGCAACGTGCAGTCGCGCAAGGAGACCGTCACCTTCGAGTACCCCGAGCACAAGATCCCGTACCCGGCGCGCAACCGCGGCATCCACCGCTTGATGACGCGCGACGACGGTGCGGTCCGCTGCGTGGCGTGCATGTGCTGCCCGACGGCGTGCCCGGCCCACTGCATCACCATCGTCGCCGAGGACACGGGCAACGCCGCCGAGAAGCGCCCGAAGATCTTCGAGATCGACGAGCTCCGCTGCATCATGTGCGGCCTCTGCGTCGAGGCCTGCCCGTGCGACGCGATCCGCATGGACACTG
>CAZPEY010000540.1:0-2785 GCA_964585665.1 uncultured Polyangiaceae bacterium
GACCGACGCCGCGACGGTCCGCGACCTCACCCAAGACGAGCTGGCCTTTCGCCCCAAGCCCGGCGAGACGATCAGCATCGGCCAAGTCCCCAGGAAGGATGGGCGGGCGGGCGGTGCACCGACGATCTTGCTGACGCTACCCGAGGGCGGCCCCGGACTCCTGCTGCAGCCGACCGGCGCAGCGCTGCGTGTCGTCGACGGCAAGCTCGTCCTCTCCGAGGTCGTCTCGGTCGTGCCCAAGGCGCGCGCCGACGAGCTGACCGGCGCGCTCGCCGTGGCCTGGCCTCTCGACACCGCGCCCTTCGTCGCCCGGCTGCAGCGCGAGGGCGCCGCCGCCCGCCTCACCGTCGGACAAGACGAGCTCGCCTTCGGAACGCCCCCCAGCGCGCAGGCGACCAAGGTCGTGCTCGCGCTGTCGACCCCGGCGGCGAGCGGGCTCGAGCTCGCGCTGTTCGTGCCGCTTGGGCCCCCGCCGCTGTCGCCGTTCTGGTTGGCCGGTGCTGCCCTCGCGCTGGCCGGACTACTCGGCAGCCTCTTCGTCGGCCGTGGTGCGCCAGCGACTGCGACGACCACGCCTGCTGCGCCGAATGGTTCCGAGGCGACGGCTCCTCCGGGCGCGACCGCGCCGTCAGCGGCATCGCTGTCGACGATCGAGAGAACGTCGACGTTGAGCGGCGTCGCCTCGACCGCCCCCGGCAGCGCTGGCGCCTCCGCGTCGCCGTCGGAGATCGGGGCGCAGATCGGCCGCTACTCGATCGTACGCAAGCTCGGCTCGGGCGGCATGGCCGAGGTGCTGCTGGCGCGCGCGCTCGGCGAGGCCGGCTTCGAGAAGCTCGTGGCGCTCAAGGTGCTGCATCGCAACTTCGGCGGCGTCGACATCGTCGTCGAGCACTTCCTCGACGAGGCGCGGCTCGCCTCCCGCCTCACCCACCCGAACATCGTGCAGATCACCGACCTCGGCAAGGCGGGCGACGAGTACTTCATCGCGATGGAGTACGTCGAGGGCTCCGACCTCGAGCGGCTGCTCCGCCGCTCGGCCGAGCGCGGCGAGCAGATCCCGCTCAAGGTCGGGCTCGCGATCCTCCGCAAGATCTGCGACGGCCTGCACGCCGCGCACACCGCCAAGGGCCCCGACGGCAAGCCGCTCGACCTCGTGCACCGGGACGTCAAGAGCGCCAACGTCTTCATCGCGCGCAACGGCGCGGTCAAGGTCGGCGACTTCGGCATCGCCAAAGCCAACGTCGAGACGCGGGTCAACAAGACCCAGACCGGCACGGTCAAGGGCACGGCCGCGTACATGGCGCCCGAGCAGCGCGTCGGCAAGCCCATCGATCGGCGCGCCGACCTCTACGCCGTCGGCGCGATCGCGTACGAAGTGCTCACCGGCCAGGAGGTCAACCTCGACCTGGCGATGCTCGCCGACCGCGGCCGCGAGGGCTGGCCGCACCTGCCCAAGCCTTCGACGCTGCGCCTCGACCTGCCGGTAGCGCTCGACGCCATCCTGTGGCGCGCGCTCGCCTACGAGGCGGCGGATCGCTACCCGGACTGCGCCGCGCTCGAGGAGGCCCTCGAGCAGGTCGCGACGGCGACGGGGCAGCTCGCCAGCGACAAGGCGATCGCGCAGTGGGCCGAGACCCTGCTCGATCCGGTCAACCCCCTCGATCTCGGCCAGAGCCGCGCCACCGCCGGCTGATCGCTGCGACGGAAGAGCGCCCTACTCGGGCAGGTCCGAGCAGCAGCGGAAGCCGACGAGCGGGTGTCCCTCCTCGACCTTGGCGTGGCCGATCTGCGAGCAGCGCGGCGAGCCCCAACCGGCCGCGCCGCCGCGCACGTTGCCGCTCGACACCCACTCGGCGGCGTTGCCGCTCATGTCGTACGCCTCGGACGCCGAGACGCACTCGCCGAAGCTCCCCGATGGGGCCAGCCCCTTGTCCTTCGTCTCGTTGCACTTCTTGGCGTCGTGCGCGCCACCGTACGGGTAGCTGGCCCCCTTGTGGCCGCGGCACGCCGCCTCCCACTCGGCGTCGCGACACAGGCGATAGCCGCGGCGCGCGCAGAGCTGACCGGCCTCGGGCAGCGACACGCCAACCTTGGGGAGCTGATCCTTGCCCGGGTACTCGTACTTGTCGATGCAGACGCGCGGCACACCGGAGATGATCTGCATCCCCTCGGGGCACCAGCCGACCGGCTGCGGCGCCGGGCTGGGCGACGGCGATGGGGATGGGGCTGGCGACGGCGGCGGTGCGGTCAGAGACGGGACATCGGGCTTGGTGACGATCGGCTGGCCGCTCGAGGCGGCGCCGCTCGCCAGATCGCCCACCGGCGGCGCAGCGTCGGGAGCGTTGCCGCGCGGCACCGTGACAGCGCTCGGGGACTGCGGCGCGAACAGCAGCGGCCACGCCCAGATCACCAGCCCGATCAGCGCCACGGCGGCCATGCCGCCGGCGATCGCCAGCGCGCGTGGCCCCCTCGACGGAGGAGGCGGCGCGCTCGCCGCATCGTCGCGGAACGGCTCGGCGCGGACCGGCGGCGAAGGGATGGCGAAGGGGCCGCTGGCCTCGCGCAGCTCCTCGGGCGTGGCGAGAACGCGGGGCGCGGTGAGCGCGTCTTCGTTGACGGCGGGGGCGCGCCTCGTGGACGGGGGCGTCGTGGTGCTGGCCGGGCTCGGCTGCGCAGCGACGCTGGCGGGCCCGATCTCGATCTCCTTGCTCGGATCCTCGCTCTCGAGATCCGAGGCGGGCAGCTCGAGGATCTCGATCTCCTTGCTGCCCTCGTCGTCGATCAC
>CAZPEY010000541.1:0-2782 GCA_964585665.1 uncultured Polyangiaceae bacterium
CGGACCTGCTCGCCAAGGGGGAGGCCGACACGCTGGCGTCGGGCGAGACGTTCCCAATCGCAGTCGTCGTGCGGCCGCCGAACGCGGATCGCTTGATCGAGTTCGACACGTTCCGCGGCGGAGCCGACCTGGTGCTCGGGGCGATGCCGATGGGCGCCGGCCTCCAGACCAACCCTGGCGGCGTCACTCTGCAGGGCAGCCTCCTCGATACCTGTCCGGGCGTTGGCACCGGGCGGGACGACATCGATGTGCGCGGCCCGGAGTTCGACTACTCGGCGACCAAGGTGGCGTTCGCGATGCGGATCGGCGCGAGCGACACGCTCGACCTCTACGAGGTCACCCTGTCGCCGCGGAGCTGCACGCGGCTGACGACCGGTGGACCGCCGGTCAACGGACTGCCGGTGCACTCGTTCGATCCGTACTACGGCCCCGAAGGTTCACTGCTCTTCGTGTCGACGCGCGGTGTCGGTGGACAGGGGCCGACTCGCTCCCTCAAATACCTGCTGCCTCAGACCGACCTGTGGCGACTGCCGAGGACCGGCGACACGTACGGTGTGGCCGAGCCGATGACCACGATGCGTGGCGCCGAGCTCTCCCCCGCGCTGATGGCCAACGGTCAGATCACCTTCACGGCCGAGAAGGCGAGCGCCGACTTCTATCAAGTCAGCGGTCGGCGCATCAACTGGGACGGCACCGACTACCACCCGCTGCTGGCGCAGCGAGCCTACTCCGTCGACACCCAGGGCATGATGAAGCCGTCCGTCGACTACGGCCAGGCAACCGAGATCCGCGAGGGCCTCGATCGCAACTTCATCTTCATCGCGTCCGACGATGGAGCCAAGGGAGGTGGCGGCACCGTGGCGCTGTTCAATCGCTCGATCGGGCCGTTCGAGGCCGATCGCAGCGAGATTACCTTCCTACGCTCGATGACGATCCCGGATCCTGCAGCGACGGGGCGGGCGGGAGCGACCGCCGGTGCGTATCGCTCGCCTGCGCTCTTGCCCGACGGCAGGATCCTCGTGTCGTACGCATCGGACGTCACGGATCTGGCCGCGGCCGCCTCGATCCGTTACGACCTCGTGGTGCTCGATCCGCTCAGCGGAGCGCGCACCCCCGTCGCGGGGCTCACGGGTGGGGCGTCCTCGCACGTCGAGGCGGCGACCGGCTTCCGTCGCGAGCACCGCAAGCCGTTCCGCAACACGACCCAGCTCGTCTTTGGCGGTCGCGTCGATCCGGATCCGACCCACGCGACCGTGCACTATCCCGACGCGCCGATGCTCGGCACGCTGCTCATCGCCAACCTGCGCTCCGGGCGCTTCGTCGACAAGCTGCGCTCGGCGACCACGGTCGTCGGGTACACGCCCGAGGCGCCGCCGAGTGACCTGGCGGCGGCGATGGCGGGGCGCATCGGCTCGCAGATGGTCTACGACGTGCGCAAGGAGGTCGGGCGTGCGCCGCTCGCCGCCGACGGCAGCATCCAGCTCAGGCTCCCGTCGCTGACGCCGCTGTATCTCGAGCTCCTCGACGCGCAGGGCAACAAGCTCATGACGATGAGCGAGCAGGATCAACATGGTCCTGGCGAGCACATCTCGCGCGGCGTGCCGCAGCGCTTCTTCAACTCGGTGTGCGGCGGCTGCCACGGCTCCGTCTCGGGCCGGGAGCTCGAGGTCGCGGTGGTGCCCGACGCGCTGACCGGCGCGAGCGTGTCGTTGTCGCGCGATCCGGCCACGATCCAAGAGCTCAAGTAGCGACCTCCCGCCGCGAATATTCCGACCGGCGATTCGTCTGTCGCTGTGGTAGGTTCCCCCGCATGAAGAAGATCGTTCTTTTCTCGTCGATGCTGCTCCTCGCTCCGACGGCATTTGCCGCCAAGGGCAAGGCCAAGCCCGGCAAGGCAGCCGCTCCGGCCAAGCGCGCCGCACCGAGCGCCACCCAGCAGCGCGCGATGTCCGAGCTCATGGGGCGCTTCAAGTGGGGCATGTCGGTCGACGACGTCTTCAAGGTCATGGCGGACGACATCAACAAGCGGACCGACGAGGCGCTCGCCAAGGAGCTCGAGGTCTATCGCCAGGATCAGCTGCGCAAGCAGCGCGACGAGGACATCGAGAAGGTCAAGGGGACGTTGATCAAGTTCGACGGCCAGAAGACCGGCTGGGACGTCTCGATCATCGATCGCGAGTTCGGGCACAAGAACGACGAGTCGATGATCGTCGCGTGGGAGCCGAACCAGCGACGGTTCCTGTTCTTCAAGGGCGGCAAGCTCTACAAGCAGTTCATCGCCTTCAACGCCGAGCATCCGGCGTTCTCGGGCAAGACCTTCGACGACTTCGGCAAGCTCCTCACCGGACGCTACGGCCAGCCCGAGATGAAGTTCGAGCCGACCAAGACCAAAGAAGACATGACGCTGTCGCACCTCGAGTGGCCGGCTTCGGGCGACACGACGCTCTGGGCGGTCGATCGCTCGAGCTTCTACGGCAACTTCTGTCTGGTGCTCCGTCAGACCGCGGTGGCCAACGCCGTCGACAAGGCGCGGACCCCGGTCGGCAAGGCGACGGCGCGCACGGGCTCGACGCTGATCGACACGGTTACCAAGCCGGCCGAGAACCAAACCGATCCCAACGCCGACATCATCGATCAGATCACTGGCAAGGACGACAAGGCCAAGCCGCAGAAGTAGCGGGTCGTCTTGTCTACTTCTTCATCTGGCTGATGTAGAGCCGGAGCAGCTCGCGCTTCTCCTCGTCGAGACCGAGGTAGCGGATGCCCATGTCCATGGGCGGCT
>CAZPEY010000542.1:0-2771 GCA_964585665.1 uncultured Polyangiaceae bacterium
CACGTAGTCCGCGTGGCCGGGGCAGTCGACGTGCGCGTAGTGGCGAGCCTTGCTCTCGTACTCCACGTGCGCCGTCGCGATCGTGATGCCGCGCTCGCGCTCTTCCGGCGCCTTGTCGATCTGGTCGTACGCCATGAACTGCGCGCGGCCCTTCGTCGCACAGTGCTTGGTGATCGCCGCCGTCAGCGTCGTCTTGCCGTGATCCACGTGACCGATCGTCCCGATGTTCACGTGCGGCTTGTTACGGACGAATTTCTCCTTGGACATCCCGAGCTCCTTAGTATCGCTGCTTCTTCCCTACCGCTGCGCCGACGGCGCGGGCGGCGGGACCAGTTCCTTAATTTTTTGCCCGGCCCACCAGGGTGTCGGCGATTCCCGACGGTACTGGTGCGTACCGAGTCAACTCCATCGTGTGTGTGGCCTTGCCCTGCGAAAGTGACCGCAACCGGGTCGCATATCCGAAGAGTTCGTCGAGCGGCGCCTCTGCGGTCAGGGTCTGGTACCCGGACTGAGCCTCCATCCCGAGGATTTTTCCTCGACGAGAAGAGAGGTCGCCGATTACTTGGCCTACAAAAATGTCGGGGCTAGATACACTAAGCTGCATGATCGGCTCAAGCAGAATCGGCTGCGCCGACGCTCCCGCCTGCCGAAAAGCCTCGAAGGCTGCAATTTCAAACGCTTGCGCCGACGAATCCACAGGGTTTTCGACCGCCCGCACGAGGCGCACCTCGAGATCGGTCACCGCGTATCCCGAGAGCAGCCCGCGATCGGCCGCCGACCACGCGCCGTGCTCGACCGCGGTCACGAACTCCTTGGCCAGCCGATCCGTCGAGGGCAGCGCGACGACGAAGCGGCGGCCCGCGCCGGCGGCCAGCGGGTGCAGCTCGAACTCGACCTCGGCGAACTGGCCCCGACCACCGACCTGACGGAGCAGGCGGTAGCTGGCCGTACCCGCAGTGCGCACCGTCTCGAAGTAGGCGACCTTGGGCTGCGCGCTATCGACGTCGACCCCGAACTCGCGACGCAGGCGCTCGATGACGACCTCGAGGTGGAGCTCGCCCATGCCGCGCACCAGCGGGCGCCCCGTCTCCGGGTCGCTGGTGACGGCGAGTGTCGGGTCCTCGTGCGCCAGCGTCGCCAGCGCCTGGCTGAGCTTCTGCTCGTCCTCGGCCGAGCGCGGCTCGAGCGCCTGGCTGACCACCGGCTGCGCAACCCGAATCGACTCGAGCAGGATCGGCGCGCGCTCGTCGCACAGCGTGTCGCCCGTCGAGGTCGAGCGCAGCCCGATGGCGGCGGCGATGTCGCCGGCCGCGACGCTGCCAACGTCCTCGTAGGAGCGGGCGTGCATCTGGACCAGACGACCGAGCTGCTCGCGCCGTCCCTTGCTGGCGTTGAACACGGTGGTGTTCGCCCCGACCTTGCCCGAGTAGACGCGCAGGTAGGTCAGCGGTCCGACGACGGGGTCATGCTGAATCTTGAAGGCGAGCGCGGCGAACGGCTCGTCGTTCGAGGGGCGGCGCTCGACGGGCAGGAGGGTCTGCGGATCCTGCCCGGTGATCGCGCCGAGCTCGGCAGGCGCCGGCAGATAGTCGACGATCGCCGAGAGCAGCGGCTCGATGCCCTTGTTGTAGCGCGCGGTGCCGCAGAGGACCGGGACGGCGCGCTTCTGCAGCGTCGCTCGACGGAGCGCGCCGCGCAGGTCGTCGGCGCTCACGGCGCCACGGTCAAGATACTTGACCATAAGCGCATCGTCGACCTCGCACAGCGCCTCGACGAGCGCGCGGCGGGCCTCCTCGGCGTCGGCGAGCAGCCGCCCGCCCATCTCGATGGTGCGGAAGCGCGCCGTGGCCTCATCGGTCCAGAGCAGCGCCTTCATCTCGACCAGGTCGACGAGGCCACGGAAGCTCTCCTCGTGCCCGATCGGCAGCTGCACCAGCACCGGCACGCACGCCAGGCGCTCGCGGATCTGATCGACGCAGCGACGCAGATCGGCGCCCGGGCGGTCCATCTTGTTGACGAACGCGAGGCGCGGCACGCCGTAGCGATCGGCCTGCTTCCAGACCGTCTCGGACTGCGACTGGACGCCCTCGACCGCTGAGAAGATCCCGACGGCGCCGTCGAGGACGCGCAGGCTGCGCTCGACCTCGACGGTGAAGTCGACGTGGCCGGGGGTGTCGATGAGGTTGATGTGGTGGTCGGCCCAGATGCAGCTCGTGGAGGCAGCGGTGATGCTGATGCCGCGCTTCTGCTCCTCGAGCATCCAGTCCATCGTCGCCGCGCCGTCCTCGACCTCACCGATGTGATCGCTCTTGCCGGTGTAGAAGAGGATGCGCTCGGAGGTCGTCGTCTTGCCGGCGTCGATGTGCGCGACGAGGCCGATGTTGCGCAGGCGCGCAATCGGGGTCGTCGGGCGGTGTTCGGCGGCGGCGTGCATCAACAGCTTTTCCGTCGGAGACGGATCCTCCAGCAACAGAGGCTCGACACGCTGAGCGTCGAGCCGGTTCAGGACCATCGTGCTTGGAGGAGGCTGTAGAGCGGTGAGGCGGGTTTGCCGGGTGGACCTGAAGGACTGGGTCGCTCAGGTCTGCTCGGCAGACGATCCATCGTAGCTGCTACGACTTCGCTGCCTGTCTCCAATATGTCTTGTGCTGCGACCTCTCGTTACGAGCGAGAGGGGTACTGCAGCCGGCGGACGAGGTCGGCCTCGCCCGCCGGCAAATTAACGGTTACCAGCGGTAGTGGGCAAAGGCCTTGTTGGCCTCGGCCATCTT
>CAZPEY010000543.1:0-2764 GCA_964585665.1 uncultured Polyangiaceae bacterium
AGGTCTCCGGCGACTCGGGGTTGAGGTTGGCGAGGCGCGCGAGCTGCTTCTGCGCCACGCGCTCGACCTCCTCGGGCAGCACTGCCTCGGCGATGCGCCGACGCAGCTCCTCGAGCTTGTCCCCGCCCTTGGCGCCCCCCTCGCTCTCGGCCTCAGCGTCCGCGAGGTGCGCGAGCTCCTCTTCGAGCGCGCGCTTCTTCTGCCGCAGCATCACTTCCTGCTGCTGCTTCTCGATGTTGGAGCTGACCTTGCTTCGCAGCTCGGCCTCGACGAACACCTTGGTGCTCTGCTCGACCAGGCGCTGCAGGACGCGCTCGAGGCGGACGACGATGTTGAGCTCGTCGAGGAGCTGGATGCGCTCGATGCTCGAAAACTCGAGGTAGCCGGCGAGCCGGTCCGCGAGCTCGCCCGGTGCGATCTTCCCGTCGTTGAGCAGCGCGCGCAGATCGGGCGGGAGCCCGGGGAGCTGATCGGTCACGGTGCGGGCGCGATCGCGCAGCGCCATCGCCATGCCGCGCGCCACCGGATCGCTCGCCGCTGGCTCCTCGACGAGGTCGACGAAGCTCGCGACGAGGTAGGGCAGCTCGCCGACGAGGCTGACCAGGCGGACGCGCCTGCGACCGCGCACGACGATCGTGCGCTTGCCGCCGCGCTCGGTCGAGCTGGCGATCTCGGCGACCACCGCGGTGCCGGCTAGATCGCCAAGCGCGAGCGAGTCCTTGGACAGAGCGGCGTCGGCCTCGTCATCACCGGCAGTGAGCACTGGCGCGAGGAGCAGGTGGGCGGGCGTCTGCTTGAGCGCCACTTCGACGAGCTCAAGGGAACCCGGACGGCCGATCTCGATGGGCGCCGTCACGCCTGGGTAGACGAACAGGTTGCGCGTCGGGAGCAGCGGCAGCGTTGGCAAGCTCATGCGACAGAACGTAAGTACGTTCTGCGGTGCGGCAAGGGACTCTCACGCGCGCGAGAGGCTCGATCACTTCTTGCGCAGACTCTCGACGAGCTCTGCGACGAGCCGCTCCTGATCCGGCGTCAGGCTCTGGGGCAGCTGGATCGACAGCACGGCGTACAGATCCCCGCGCCGCCCGGCGTGCATCGCGCCCTTCTCGCGCAGGCGGAGCTGCTTGCCGCTCGACGTGCGCGGCGGCACGGTGACGCTGACCGTGGTCCCCTCGAGCGTCTGCACGTCGACCTTGCCGCCGGCGAGCGCGACGTCGAGGGGAACCAGCGCATCGACCTCGATGTCGCCGCTCGGCATGCCAGGGTTCTCTTTGCGGCGGAAGCGATAGTGCGGTCGCTCGCGCACGACGAGGTGCAGGTCGCCCGGCGGCCCCTTGCGGTGGCCCGGACGCCCCTGGCCGGCGAGGCGGATCGTCTGACCCGCCCGGATGCCGGCTGGGATCTTCACGTTGAGCTGACGCCCGTCGATGGTGATCGTCCGCTCGGCACCGAGCGCCGCGTCGGGCAGATCGATCTCGAGCTCCGCCTCGATGTCCTGCCCGCGGCGCGGCCCACGCTGCCCACCGTCCTGCCCGAACATGCTGAACAGATCGCCAAACGGCGTGTTGCCACCCCCCATGCCGCCCCCACCCATGTTGCGCAGCAGCTCCTCGATGTCGACGGCGCCGCCGCCCCCACCGGGGAAGCCGCCCGGGTGCGGGTTCTTGCGCAGCCGATCGTACTCCTTGCGCTTCTTGTCGTCGGAAAGGACGTCATAGGCGGCCGAGATCTCCTTGAACTTGGCCTCCTTCTTCTTGTCGCCGCCGGTCGCGTCGGGGTGGTACTGCTTGGCGAGCTTGCGGTACTGCTTCTTGAGCTCGTCTGCCGTCGCGTTCTCCGACACACCAAGCACAGCGTAGAGATCGGTCATGGTCGTCGTCGACATGGTTGCCTACCCGGTTGTGCCGTCGCGCTCGCGCTTTGCTACGCGGCTTTGTCGTCCGAATAGATCTGTTTCCCGAAGTCTAGCTCGTCTCCGTTGCGGCGGGCGAGGATCACGTCGCCCGGCGCGAACTTGCCGGTGAGCAGCGCGCGCGCCAGCGGATCCTGCACGTAGCGCTGGATGGCGCGCTTGAGCGGTCGCGCGCCGTAGGTCGGGTCGTAGCCGCGGTCGCAGAGCAGATCGATCGCCTCGGCGGTCAGCTCGAGCTTGAGGTTGCGCTCCTTGACGAGCTCCTGCAGCCGGCGGAGCTGGACCTCGACGATCTGGCGCAGCTCGGCGCGACCCAGCTTGTGGAAGACGAGGATGTCGTCGAGGCGGTTCAGGAACTCAGGCTTGAACGTCGCGCGCACCGCCTGATCGATCTGCCGGCGGACGTTCGGATCCTCGACGTCGTCGACCTCGGCGATGAACTGCGAGCCGACGTTCGAGGTCATCAAGATGACGGTGTTCTTGAAGTCGACCACCCGGCCCTTGCCATCGGTGAGCCGGCCGTCGTCGAGCACCTGGAGCAGCGTGTTCCAGACATCGGGGTGGGCCTTTTCGATCTCGTCGAGGAGCACCACCGAGAAGGGGCGTCGGCGCACCGCCTCGGTGAGCTGGCCGCCCTCGTCGTAGCCGACGTAGCCGGGAGGCGCGCCGATCAGGCGGGCGACGCTGTGCTTCTCCAGGTATTCGGACATGTCGAGGCGGATGAGGTTGGCCTCGGAGTCGAAGAGCTGCTCGGCGAGCGTCTTGGCGAGCTCGGTCTTGCCGACGCCGGTGGGCCCGAGGAACAGGAAGCTGCCGATCGGGCGGCGGGGATCCTTGATGCCGGCGCGGGCG
>CAZPEY010000544.1:0-2739 GCA_964585665.1 uncultured Polyangiaceae bacterium
TCGATGCGATCGCCTCTCCCCCGACGACGGCGCCGCCGGCGGGCACTCTCGGTCGCGTGGCGCTGCGGCGCGTCGCGGTGTCGCGCGCCGATCTGCCGGCGCTGCGCAAGGGCGGGCCGCTGCCCGCGTCGGCGACGGTGCCCGTCGATGCGGCGCCCCAACCCGCCCCGGCCGACATGCTGGCGCGGCTGTGCGACGAGGCTGGCCTCTCCGACAGCGACCTCGATCTGGCCTTGCAGCGCCTCCGCGCGCTCGGCGTGCCGGCCGATACGGATCTAGCCGAGCTGCTCTCGTAGGGCGGGGATCAGCGGAGGCGCAGCGCGTCGGCGAGCGCCAGCGTCGGGCCGTGCTGCTGGTAGAGCGCCAGGATCTCATCGGCCTGGCTGCGCCCGCTCCGCACGATCTCGTCGACGGGAGCGAGCTCCTCGACGTGCTCGGGCGCGACGCTCTTGAGGCCGGTCCGCGCCAGCGCGACGAGCTCGCGCGCGAGGGTCAGGATTGGTTGACCGCGGACGCTGCCGTGCAGCCCGTGCACCGCCGCGTCGACGTCGAGCTGCCGTCGCTCGTCGAGGCTGAGCGAGGCGACCAGCTGCCAGGCCTGGTGTCGCACGTCTTCGTCGTACAGCAGGCCGAGCCACAGCGCCGGCAGGGCCCTGGCCATGGCGCGCGTCGACGCGTCGGCCTGGCGGACCTCGACGTAGCTGCGCAGCCGCACGTTGGGGAACAGCGTCGACAGGTGCAGCTCCCAGTCGGCCAGCGTCGCGGTGTGCCCCTGCCAGCCTTCGGCCCAGAAGCGGCCGAACGGCACATGCAGCGGCAGGTACTCGTCGTGGCGCTTCAAGAAGAACATCGGCACCGACAGGGCCCAGTCGACGTAGTCGGCGAAGCCCGCCCCATCTGCGAAGACGAAGGGCAGCAGGCCGCACCGATCCGGATCGGTGTCGAGCCAGGCCGCGGCGCGCGTACTCTGCTGTCCGGTCGGTTTGCCGTCAGCGAGCGGCGAGGCTGCGAACAGCGCCGTCACCAGCGGGCCGATCCCGAAGGCGGTGCGCAGCATCGACATCGCGTCGGCCTCCGACGTCCAGTCGAAGTTGGCCTGCACGGTCGTCGTGCGCGTCATCATGTCGAGGCCATGCGCGCCGCGCGTCGGCAGGTAGTTGCGCATGACGACGTAGCGCCCCTTGGGCATCCACGGCACGTCCTGCCGTGTGCCGAACGGGCGGAAGCCGAGCGCCAGCGGCAGGAGATCGTGTCGCTCGGCGGCGGCGAGGAGCTGATCGAGGTGGCGATCGTTGTCGGCGAGCGCCTCCCCGAGGCTATGGCGTGGCGCTGACGAGTGCTCGAGCTGTCCGCCAGGCTCGAGCGTCACCGTGCCGCCGATCGGGAGCTGCAGACCGATGATCTGGTCGTGCTCGACGATCGGCGCGGCCCTGGGCGCCGCCGTGCCCGCGAGGTCGTCGAGGATCCGGGCGATCAGCGGATACTCGGGGGCGAGCAGGGCGCGCGGGCCGCTCTGGTGCACGAGCAGCTTCTCGTGCTCCACGCCCACCCGGCGCTCGGAGGTGGGCTTGCTGGCGGCGGCGAATCGCGCGGTGAGCTGCGCTGCGCTCTCGATGGGCTGTGCGGAGCTCGGCACTGGAGTCGAATACTCTTGCCGCGGTTTTGGTTGAGCGGCAACGGAAAACGGCCAGCCACCGCCGCGGCCTCTTGCTATTGAGGGCGAATTCCATCACTTTTGGGCCCACTGCGCATGGCGAGTCGTATCGGTCCGGACATTCGAATCACCGGCGGCCTGGTGGCCAGCGAGGATCTCGTCATCGCGGGGGTCGTCGAGGGGCCGGTGACCGTGCTCGGAGCGCTGACCATCGAGCGCGGCGCGCAGATCCTCGGCGAGGTGTGCGCCCGCGACGTCGTGCTGCACGGCGAGCTGCGGGTGCCGCTGCGCGCCACCGCGAGCGTCCGCCTCGGTCCGACGGCGGTGTTGTGCGCCGACTTGCAGGCGGCCCGCCTCATCGTCGAGGAGGGGGCGATTCTCGAGGGGCAGGTCCGCACGACGCGGACGCTCGACGCCACCTTGCAAGCGCCCCTCTCGGTCGGTCAGATCCACGCGTCCGCCTCGAGCGCGCCCCGGGTCGCGACCGTGCAGGCGGCGCTCGCGACCGCTCCTGCGGTTGCCCAGTCCGCGGTCTCGAGCGTGGCCGCACCACCGACCCGCACGGTCGAGCCGCCGCCGCCACCCGCACCGCCGCCGCGCGCCGCGCCGGTCGCCGCCGCGCCGTCCGCGTCGGCCCCAAACCAGAAGCAGCGCTCTCGACCCGACGAGCCCCGCCGCAGCGAGCGCGAGCGCTTCATCCCCGAGCTGCCGACGATCGGCAGGCAGAAGCTGGTGCGCCGATGACGTTGAACGAGGCCAAGCAACATCTCTTGCGTCTGTTGACCCGCCTCTCGTACCAGAAGCGCGAGGTGACGCTGTCGTCGGGCAAGAAGAGCGACTTCTACATCGACTGCAAGCAGGCCATCCTCACCGCCGAGGGGCACTTCCTCGTCGGGTTCGTGCTCAACTCGCTGATCGCCGAGCTCGAGCCGACGGTGCGCGCGGTCGGGGGCCTGACGATGGGCGCCGATCCGATCGCCTCGGCGGTCGCGACGCTGTCCTGGCAGCGCAGCCGCCCGATCGACGCGTTCTACATCCGCAAGGAGCCCAAGGAGCACGGCACGCAGAAGTGGATCGAGGGCGAC
>CAZPEY010000545.1:0-2736 GCA_964585665.1 uncultured Polyangiaceae bacterium
GTTGTCCTTGCCGTCCGAGCACTGCAGGTCCGTCTCGTCGTTGTCCGACGCCGACGTGCAGCCCGGGTCTGGGGGGAAGAAGGTGTTGCCGACATAGCAGCCGGCGAAGTCACACTTGCCGTCGCCGTCGTTGTCGACGCCGTCGGTGCAGCCGGTCGCCGGGGAGACGAGGCACTTGACCGACAGCGGGCTCTCGAGGCGCGTGCCGGAGTTGACCGCGGTCGCGCGGATCTCGAGGCCCGGGTAGAGCGACCCGAAGGAGCCAGTCGGAACCGCGATCGAGAAGGTGCCCGACGTGCAGGTGCCGCTCGCGCGCAGCACACCGTTGAAGTAGAGGTTGATCGTCGAGCCGTTCTCGCCAGCGCAGGTGCCGTTAATCGTGCTCGACGAGGTCGAGATTGGCAGCGACGGCACCTGGTTGCAGGAGAGCACGGGCGTCGCGCAGCGGTCCTGCGCGACCGGGATGGTGGCCACGTTGCGGAAGTAGGTCTCGGGCGAGCCGCCGTAGGACGACTGCCCCGAGATTAGCTCGACGTCGATCGGGTAGAGTCCCGCGGTCGCCCCGCCCGGGACGCTGACCGTGAAGCTGTAGTTGATCGTCTGACCGGCGGCGAGGCTGAGGTTGAGGCCGTCGAAGACCACGCGCGAGGTCGAGCAGGTCGACGTGTTCGCGCCGGTGACCGGATCCTTGTCGCAGGTCTCGCTCGATCCGTTGATCGTCGCATTGCCCGACAGCGTCCAGCCCGAGGGCAAGACGAACGCCACCATGTCGACGGTGACCCCCGCCGTGCCGGAGTTCTTGAGCGTACCGGAGATCAGCTTGGTCGTCCCCGCCGCGACGGCGGTCGTCGGCGAGGTGACGGTCGTCTCGAGCACCGAGATGCCGGTGAGCATCGACTGCGCCTGCACGACGTTGCCCCCGGTCCGGTTGACGACGTTACCGGGCAGCTCGTCCGAGGTGTAGCGCGCGAACGTGGTGATGTTGTCGGCGCCGTTGCCGCCCGTGTAGGTGAAGCGGGCATTGTAGACGTAGTCGAACGAGGGGGCGATGTTGCCGACGTTCCAGCTCACGCAGCGGAACGCTCCGCACACTTGATCCGTGTAGCCGGGCGTCGTGCCCGTCACCGACAGGACGAGGGGCGCCTGGTACTGGATGGTCGCCACGACGTTGTGCTGGCCAGCGACGTTGGTCGAGAGGTTGCGGCCGTGCAGGGTGTAGTTGAGCGTGCCCGCGCCGGGCGTCGCAAGGGTCTTGTCGACGCTGAGCTCAAAGAGCAGGTTGAGGAACACGCAAGCCGGCGACGGCACGTAGAAGTTCCAGACGTTGTCTTGCGCGCCGGTGTTCCAGGCCGGCGGGTTGCGGCCCGAGGTGTCTCCGCCGAAGGCCTCGCCGCAGTCGACGTCCTTGTTCATGCCGGTGTCGAGCGGCACGCCCTTGACCTTCAAGAACACCTCCGTCTCGACGGGGACGCCAGTGCGGATCTCGCCGCCGGCGAAGCGCACCGCGGTGGCAGCGAGCGTCGCGTTGGGCTTGAGGTCGAAGCCGCCGGAGGCCGCCGCGATGGCGCGGAAGGCGCCCGTCGACGCGGGGGTAAACGTCGTGCTGCCGATGGTCGAGCCCGGATAGAGGATGCGTGCCCAGGGGCCGACGACACCGCTGCCGTTCGGCGCCTGGAACTGATAGAGCGCGTCGGCGCCGGCGACGGGCGACCCGTAGTTGACTGGCGCTGGGCCGCCGGTCGCACCGAACGCGTCCACCTGCGCCTTGTCCCACGCGTCGTGCGCAAAGAACGGTGTCGAGGCACCGACGAGCGGACCGACGATGCCGCTGGCCGCGGCGGGCTCCGTCGTCAGTTGGATGCCGGTGCCGAGGGTGAGAAAAGCGTTGTCGGGTTGCGATTGAGCGACGACGACGTGGTGTAAAAGACGCCGGTCTCGGCGTAGCTGCGCGCGATCGCCGTCGCGCTGGTGATGCCCGGGTAGTTCGGAATGACCGAGTTGCCATCGCTGTCGATGAAGCGGACACCGACGACCTCGGTGTTCTGCGGCACGAACTCCGTCAGGTAGCCGGCGATGCCCCGCAAGATCTTCGACGGCACGGGAAAGTACTTGAAGCGGAACGAGATGATGTCGCCGACCGCGATCTTGGTGTCGCTGCCAGCCGTGCCGGACGACGCGCCCGACTCGGGATCGACGAGCGCGACGGTCGCCGCGGTCAGCGACTTCGAGACGAGCACTGGCGCCTGACCGTCCGCGGCGAGCGCCTGACCGGCCGCCAATCCGACGAGCACGAGGGCGAGACGTGAAGATCGCATGATGGACCTCGAGTAAGAGCGCTTCTTCGGCAAAGTCTTCGTCATGTCCTTGAGCCGCTCGGTCTTCATGGGGCCACCGACGAGCAGCAGCGGAAGCCGACCGTGCCGAGTGACGTGGCGGGGGGCAGCGACAAGAAGTTGAACTGGCAGGTCAGGCCGCTGGCGATGTTGTCGAAGGCACCGCCGCGCACCTCGTAGGAGAGGACGCTCATCGACGGCTGCGTCGAGGTCCACTCCTTGACGTTGCCCGACAGATCGACGACCCCGTCGGGGCTGACGCAGCGGCTCGTTGTCTGCGAAGCGTCGCAGCCGTACGGCGTGCCCGTCGGCATCACCTGCTCGAAGCTGTCGCTGCCTCCGCAGACGAGCTTGTAGTCCTTGCCGTTGCAGTAGTCGGCGTTGTAGTCGTCGCCGTTGCCGG
>CAZPEY010000546.1:0-2733 GCA_964585665.1 uncultured Polyangiaceae bacterium
CTCGACGAGTTCGTCGAGCTCTGCAGCTACACCCAGACGCGCGAGTACATGAAGAAGGTCGTCGACATCTACAGCCACTACGTCTGGCGCTATCAGCACGAGGACTATCTGCCGTCGCTCGTCGTCAACGCGGAGTACCTCACCGACGACGGAGTGGATTACTGACCGCCGGCCTGCTAGCGTTTGGCATGCCCAAGTTCAAAGGAACCGTGCTCCGCTCCGACCTCGAAGGTGGTTACTACACGCTCGAAACCGACAAGGGCGACGTCTACAAACTCGAAGATCTGCCCAAGGAGCTCGAAAAGAGCGGCATCACCGTCGAGATCGAAGGCAAGGTCGACGGGGGTGGCATGGGCATCGGCTTTGGCACGCCGGTCCTCAAGGTCAAGAAGCACAAACTCTTGAAGTAAGCGCCAATCGCGACTAGCTTCGCCCTTTCTCGTCGGAGAACCCCATGAACTTCGAGCTCAAGCATACGTTCGACGCGCCCGTCGACGCGGTCATCGCGGCGATGTGCGACCCCGAGTTTCCGGCCTTCATGAAGGCCAACATGAAGTCGATGGAGGACATCGAGTCCCTCGATCGCAAGGACGCGGGCAACGCCCTCGAGTGGCGCCTGCGCTGCAAGCCCGTGCCGATGATCCGCAAGGTCGGGCCCAAGGAGATTCCGCCGTCGCTGTTCCCGTTCATTCAGGAGTCCAAGGTCGACAAGGCCGCCAAGACGATCTCGTTTCGCAACATCGGCGAGCACCCCAAGGTCAAGCAGCACCTCGAGAACCAGGGGACCTTCCGCTTTCGCGACCTCGGCGGCCGCACCGAGCGCACCATCTCGGGGCAGCTCAAGATCATCGGGCTGCCCTTCCTGCTCAAGCCGCTCGCGGTGATCGCCGAGCAGCTGATCTACTCGAACGCCGAGAAGCTCCTCCTCGAAGAGGCGGCGGTGTTCGGCAAGTTCCTCGCCCAGCGCAAGTAGCGCGTCCTCCCCCGCCTTCGAATCGCTCAGTTGCGGTTGGCCAGCGCTCCAAGGTGCGCCGGGAAGGCGTGTACCGTCAGCAGGTGTTGCACGGCACCAGCGACGCTCGTCGGCATGCGACAGAAGTAGCGCATCGCCTCGGTGAGCGAGCCGAACGTCGCCTCGAGCTCGCGGAAGGTCGGGTTGTCGGCGATGTTGACGCGCAGCACCGGCGGCGTCGTGCGATCGACCTGCCACTTGTCGACGAAGGCGAGCAGCCGCGCGTGGTAGTCGCGCTCCTCGACGATGGCGCCGATCGACTGGCTGCGCGGGTGGGTGCCGTCGATCATCTGGCGGAGCTGGCGCTGCAGCTCGGCGAGGCCGTCGTCGTGCATGTCGAGGAGCTGCAGATCGTAGAGCGGGTTGGCGTGCACGACCTGCATCAGGTGGCCGATGATGTTGTCGGGCGTCGAGAAGAAGCCGACCGGGTCGGCCATCGACGCTGGCTCGTCGAGGAAGCGCAGGATCTGGTGGAAGGTGAAGTCGATCCCCTGCGCGCGGTAGTAGTCGGCGGCGGCCGGCGAGATCCAGAACCGCACCATGTCGAGGGAGCCCACCACGAGCTGCAACCGGGTCGGGATCGCCTCGATGAGCCCGCGCGCCACGAGGCGGTGCAGCCGATCGTCGAGCTCGCGGCCGTGGCCGTACTCGGAGAGGATCGACAGCAGGCGGGTGATCTTGCCTGGCACGCCGGGCAGCGGACCGATGGCGTTGCGGAGGAGTCGATAGAAGGGCTCTTGGTGACGCGCGGTGCTCATGGACCCACTCATAGCGACGCGCCGCGATCCCTGCAAGCAGCTATTGTCGAGGATGACAATAAGTCGGCGTGATCGCTTGTTATCAATTGTGTCAATAACCCATCAGGAGCCAGTTTCGCGACGGGGTCTGGGCGAGGTAAGATGGACGGATGCAGTTTCTTATGAGGCGCCTTGGCTTGGGACTGGTCGGCCTCGTCGTGCTGGTGGGCGCGGCGCGGGTCGAGGCGCAGACCACGACGACGATCACGACGTGCAACTCGACGACGGGAGACACCGTCGTCGCCGAGCTGGCCAAGGACACGGTCGGTGAGATCGTGCTCTCCGTGCCCGACTGCATCGTCAACTTCGACAGCGGCACCATCCCCGTGACCTCGACCCGGTTCGGCGACACGCTCGGCATCGTCAAGCGCAGCCTCAAGATCAGCGGCACGCGCGTCACGTTCCGTCGGCAGACCAGCCCCTCTCAAGGGTTCCACGCGCTCGTGCTCGAGCCCAACTTCGGACAGAAGATCAACGTCGAGATCGACGGCATCCTGTTCGATCGCTTCGACGGCGATAACCAGTGTTGTGCCGTCGATCGTCTGCGCGGCGGCGCGATCGCAGCGACGGCGGACGTCAACCTGACGATCCGCAACAGCCAGTTCCAGCAGGCCAACCAGTACTCGAGCTCGGCGATCTACGCCGAAGGCCCGACCTACATCGAGAAGTCGATGTTCCGTGACGTCGCGGGCGGTGTGTACTTCAGGTCTCCGTCGGGGACCGACGGGATCACGATCATCAACAGCACCTTTTACAACTACCAGAACGCGATCACCCTCGAGAGCTTCTCGACGGCGCTGCTCCAGCACCTGACGATCTCGAACGGCCAGACCGCGATCAACTCGTCGAAGGGCACCGGCGTGACGCTCTACAACTCGCTCTTCTACAACAACAGCTGGGACTGCTATCAGCAGAACAGCGGCA
>CAZPEY010000547.1:0-2729 GCA_964585665.1 uncultured Polyangiaceae bacterium
CGATCAGTTCTTGCGCGTCAGCGTGAAGACGTTGAGCGACTTCTCGGCGCCGTTCTCGAAGTAGCTCCAGGTCTCGACGAGCTTGCCCTTGGTCGCGTCGGGCAGCTGCATGACCAGCTTGTGCATGTGGCCCTCCTTGGGAGAGGCGAGCCCGGTGGCGTCGAGGAAGTCGAAGGTGATGCTCTTGCCGTCGGCCGAGAGCCCCTGGGACTTGAGGCGCGGCTGGTTGCCGGCGTGGCAGTAGTGCGTGACGACGACGGCGTCGCCGTTGTCGCAGAACACGGTCTCCATCGGGCTGTCCTTGAGCTCGATGGTCTCCTTGACGCAGCGGTTGCCCGACGTCAGCGCGTAGGTGATCGTGACGGGCGGCATCTTCTCGGTCTGCGCGGTCCAGGTGCCGACGAGCTTCTTGAGCGCGGCGAAGGTCGGTGAGTCGGTCTTGGTCGGCGCGTGGTGATCGGCGTTGGCCGGAGCGAGCGTGAGCGCGAAGACGGAGGCAGCGACGAAAGGGAGCAGAGTTCTCATGGAGTGTCCTTCGACTTTGGGGTTGGATCGTTGGCGCGCTCAACATAGAGCAGATCGTACTCGACGCGAAAGGTGCGCCCGCCGTCCTCGGACAGCTCGCCGAGCTGGCGGACCTTGCGCGGCCCGGGGCGGCTCGCGGTGAGCGGCGCGAACGTCAGGCGGCGCACCGTGGGCTTGCCGTCGCTCGCCCAGCCGTTGGCCGAAAAGCGCAGCTCTCCGTCGACGAGCTGACCTGAGAACTCGATCACGTCACCATCGGAGCCGACCCAGGTCTGTCGCCAGCGTCGCTCCCGTGGCAGATAGAAGTTGAGGCTCTTGCCGGAGTGACCGCTCGCGCCCCGCCAGTGCTCGACGACGAGGCAGCCGTCGGCGGCGCGCTCGATGTGGCTCTCACCGGCGGGCTTCGTGCCGGCGAGCACCTCCCAGCGCCCGAGCCAGAAGTCGAGCTGGTGATATTCGGGGGCCTGGCGACAAGGATACTGGCGAGCTTCGGCGGTCGCGACGAGCGCCGCGAAGCGTCGGTCGCTGCGCAGCGGCGCGAGGTCGGGGTCCTGCTGCAGCGTGGCGGTGGGGATCGAGCCGCTCCCCGCGGCGGCCTCGAGGTGTTCCCAGGCGCGCGCGCGCTCGCTCGGCTGCGCGGCCAGGATGCAGGCGAGGTTGTAGTGGGCTGTCGGGGATGCGGGCGCCTTGAGCGCGATCGCACGTTCGTACGCTGCCACCGCCTCGGGCCAACGCTTCTGCTGATGGCGGCTGAGGCCGAGGCGCATGAAGTGGCGGGGCACCGTCGGTGCCGAGCGGCTCAAGGCCTCGTACGCCGTCGCGGCGGTGGCCCAGTCCTGGCGATCGAAGGCCTGGTCTGCGGCCTGCTGGGGATCGGCTGGCGCCGGCACCGGCGTTGGAGGTGAAGCAGACGCGGCACCCGCCGCGAGCAGGGTGAAGGCAACAGCGCGGAGGAGAGGCTTGGCATGCATGGGATCCTTCAAGGTGCGCAGGCCAGCGATCGAGTTTCACTGGATTCACCTCCCCAGGCTTGGCGTGGTATTGCGATGCCATGGCTGACTCCCCGAACCCACCTCCGGTCGACCCGACCTCGCTGTTCGCGCGGCTCGGCGGCGAAGCGGGTGTGCGCCGGCTCGTCGATCGCTTCTACGACCTCATGGACACGCTGCCCGAGACGAAGGTGCTGCGCGACCTTCACCCCGAGTCGCTTGCCGGCTCGCGCGACAAGCTCTTCTGGTTCCTGGTCGGCTGGACGGGGGGGCCGCCGATGTTCGTCGAGCGCTTCGGTCACCCGCGGCTGCGGGCGCGGCACCTGCCGTTCTCGATCGGCGCCGCCGAGCGCGATCAGTGGATGCGCTGTATGCGGCAGGCGATCGCCGAGCACGGCGTCGACGCGATGACCGCACAGCTCTTCGGCGAGAAGCTGGCGGCGCTGGCTGATCACATGCGCAACCGCGAGGAGCCCGCGTGATCCGCGTCGAGCGCAGCGGCGAGGTGACGACGGTCATCCTCGATCGGCCGCAGCGGCGCAACGCCGTCGACCGCCCGACCGCCGAGGCGCTGGCAGCAGCGTTTGCCGACTTCGACGCGGACCCGACGGCCAAGGTCGCGGTGCTGTTCGGGGACCACGGCTCCTTCTGCGCGGGCGCTGACCTCAAGGCGATCGCCGAGGGCAACGGCAATCGTGTCCTGCCCGACGGCGACGGCCCGATGGGGCCGACGCGCATGCTGCTCCGCAAGCCGGTCATCGCCGCGATCGCCGGGCACGCGGTGGCCGGTGGCCTCGAGCTGGCGCTCTGGTGCGACCTGCGCGTCGTCGAGGAGGACGCGATCCTCGGGGTGTTCTGCCGGCGCTGGGGCGTGCCGCTTATCGACGGGGGAACCGTTCGATTGCCGCGCCTCATCGGCCTGTCGCGCGCCCTCGATCTCATCCTCACCGGGCGCCCCGTCGACGCGGCCGAGGCGCTCCAGATGGGCCTTGCCAACCGCGTGTGCAAGCGCGGCGAGGCGCGCGCGACCGCCGAAGCGCTGGCGCGGACGATCGCGGCCTTTCCGCAGGCGTGCATGCGCAACGATCGACGCTCGGCCTACGACCAGAACGATCTGCCCTACGAACAGGCGATGGCGCGCGAGCTCGCGCTCGGTCTGGCGACGATCGCCGATGGCGGCGGCGTGGTCGAGGGTGCACAGGCGTTCACGCAGCG
>CAZPEY010000548.1:0-2724 GCA_964585665.1 uncultured Polyangiaceae bacterium
CGCTCATAGGCGAGCTTGGCGCGCACCAGCGCACCCTGCGCATCGCCCCCTGCCGGCGGTGCCGCCATGCTCGGCACCGCCAGGAGGAGCGCCAGGACCAGAGCAAGCCCTCGCAAACCGTCGAAAGCTTAATCCGTGGCGAGGAATTCGGGAAGGGTGCTCAAGGCAGCGCGCGATCCTGGGCGAGCGGCAGCGCCTCCTCTTCGAGGCGAGGGGCTGGCCCGGGGGCGGCCTCGGGCGCGGGCGCGAACGCCTGGTACAGGCGCATGCCGATCAGCATCGCGCCGACGAAGAGCAGCGCGTCGACGCCGTTGACCAGGCCGGTGATCGCTGGGGCGGGGCAGTAGCCCGCCAGGCCCCAGCCGAGGCCGAAGAGCGCCGAGCCGCCGACGAGGCGCAGGTCGACGTTGCGGGGTGCGGCCGGCGGGAACGCGCCGCCGAAGAGGGGCGTCCGACGGCGAGCGACGAGACGCCACGCGATGGCGTAGACCGCGATGGCGCCGACCATGACGAACATCAGCGACGGGTCCCAGCCCGAGGTGGGATCGAGAAAGCCGATCACCTTGCTGGGCCGGGTCATGCCCGAGAGCGCGAGCCCGACGGAGAACAGCACACCACAGACGAGGGACAGCAGGTGGCGGCCCATGTCAGCTCCTCCAGCCGAGGTGCGCGGCAGCGATCGCGGCGATCGAACCGGTCGCCATGAACGTCAGGGTGGCGACGATCGAGCGGCGCGCCAGGCGGGCGTTGCCGCAGATGCCGTGGCCGCTGGTGCAGCCGTTGGCCAGGCGCGTGCCGACTCCGACGAGGAGGCCGGCGGCGCCGAGGAGCAGCGGGGAGCGCGCCGGGTGGGCGTCGAAGGCCCCGGGAAGGAGGACGAAGGCCAGCAGGCCGCCGAGCACCATGCCGCCGACGAACAGGGCGCGCCAAAGGCGATCCCCGGGGACGGGGCGGAGCAGACCTGCGACGACGCCGGTGATGCCGGCGAGGCGACCGCTGCCGAGCAGCATGCCGCCCAGGCCGAGCGCAATCAGCACCCCGCCGGCGGTCGCGGAATATGGAGTGAAAGCCAGGTGGTTCATATGCATCCGTTATAACGGATGACGGGAAGGTGTGCCAGTCCTATCGCGGGCGCAGTCGGTCGCGCAGCTCGCGGAGCTGCTGCCGCGCCGAGGCGAGGGCGGGGCGCCCTGCGACGACGCCGCGCGACAGGAGCGAGCCGGTGCCGAGGAGGAGCTGGGCGATCGGCCGCCGCTCGTTGTAGAGGCGATCGAACGGCTCGTTGTTGGCGACCCCGGCCGAGTCCATGGTCTCCACGCCGGGCACCGCCGCCAGCTGCTGCATCGACGCCAGCTCGAGCAGCGCGCCGGGCGAGAACTTGCGGTAGCTCTCGTCGAAGGCGACCTTCCACGTGTACGACTGCGCGCCGTCGAGCAGGTTGGTCTTCATCGCGATCGCCTGGCCGCGGTGGCGCAGCGCCAGGATCTGGACCCGGCCGCGCTGCAGGCCCTGCCGCATGGTGCGCAGAAAGAACGCCCGGGTCTCGTCGCGGCAGTCGAGGGCCGAGCCCTCGCGCCCCTTCCAGCCGGCGCGCTCGAGCTGCAGGAACTCGAAGAGCAACGAGTCGCCGCGGCCCGGATCCATCACCGCTTCGCAGGCGAGCTCGCCTTCGCGGGCGAGGATCTTCTCGAGTCGACGGTAGTTCTGCTGGTGCTTCTTGGCGAGCACGCGGTCGAGGTAGCGCTCGAAGGCCTCGTTGGGCGTCGGGCGATAGCAGGCCCGATCGTAGCCGCCGTCCTCGGCGACGCGCGTGGCCGCGCAGATTGCCGGATAGAACGCACTGTCCTTGGGGAGGCGGTGCCACTCGACGAAGAGGACGCGCTGCTGGCTCGCCAGCCAGCTCGCCAGGCGCTGGGCGACCTCGGCCTCGCGCCCGGCCTCGACGAGCGGCAGCGACGAGCAGCAGTAAGCGTGCAGGAGCGGTCGCAGGCGCTGCGCGGGGCTCAGGCGGCTCGGCAGGTTGCGGCGGCCGAGGGGCACCACGGCCACCAGCCGACCCGCCTCGCGTCCCAGCAGCCACTCGGGATCGTCGTCGCACAGCCCGAGCTCGACCGCCGGCTGCAGCATCCACGGCTCGTAGAACAGGTTGGGGGCGCCGGTCCGCGTGGCGAGCTCCTGCCATTCGTCAAGAAACTTGACCATGGCCTCGCGGCCAACCAGATGGAGCAGCTCCACGTGTCCGTTACTCTACAAGGCCGGGCAACGACCGCCAAATCGTTCGGCGGGGAGATCGGCGATCGCGCTCGGTGCTTGGCACAGCGAATCGCTGGCGCAGTCGCCGCGGTGGCTGCGCACGTAGCGCGGGTAGGTGCGGCAGGCGGCGTCGTCCTGGCAGCGCATCAGGACGCGGTTGCCGGGGTAGTCGACGCGCAGCTCGAGGTGGCGCAGGGCCCCGGCGCCGAGGATCATCTCGACCGCCGGTGTGCCGGTGCGCTCGTCGAGCGCGATCGACGCGGGGAGGACGTCGCCGTTGATGGCGCGGAGCGGCACCGCCGTGTCGTCGGTGACGAAGACGGGGAGGTCGGCGGCGAGCTCGAGCAGCGCGGCGGTGGGGGCGTTCTGCGAGGTGTCGTCGCACACCGAGCCGTCGCTGGCGCGCTGGTCGCAACCTCTGACGAAGGCGAGGTCGCCGTGCGTCGAGCGACCGATCAGGCAGGCGCGCTC
>CAZPEY010000549.1:0-2707 GCA_964585665.1 uncultured Polyangiaceae bacterium
CCGACAAGGAGGCGCGCGCCAAGGCGCTCGAGCTGCTCGAGCGGATCAAGGGAGAGGACGTGGACGCGGCGCTCGCGGCGCAGGCGGCGCGCGAGCCGGATCCAGCGCTCAAGCTGAAGCTCGCAGCGACGATCGAGAAGCGCGCGACGCCGCACCGGAAGGACTGAGCGCCTACGGCGCGGGTGGCGCAGCGGGCGCAGCCGCGGCACTCCGCGCCACCTTCATCGCCTCGGACAGCGCCTCCTGGCAGAGCTCCGGGATGGCCCAGATCGGCAGCTTCTCCTGGAACGCCAGCTTGCCCCCGTTGAGGATGCGCAGGTGGTTCTTGAAGGTCTGCAGGTGAATGACGATGCGAATCTGCGCGTTGTCGTCGAACTTGGCGCCGAAGCCGCGCATCGTGTCGCGACAGCGCTGCGGCTTGTCTCCGTCGGCGTTGCGCCCCGTGAACTGCAGCGCCACCGGCGCCACGATCTCGCCAACCGCCGAGGGCCGCCGCGGCTTGCCCTTGGCTTCCGCCAGGCTCGTCATCGCCACCACGCTGCCGATCACCACCAGTGCTCGCATTGGCTCCCCTCTCTTTGGGTCGGTCCTCAGACGCTGATCGCGCCCTTGCGGAAATCGCTCGACGCGATCTTGACGTTGACGCAGGCGGGCTTGCCCGAGGCGAACGCCGCGTCGAGCGCCGGCCCGAGCTGATCGATCGAATCGACGTAGGCGCCGAAGCCGCCGAGCGCCTCGACGACCTTGTCGTAGCGCGTGTACTCGAGCGCCGTCGCTACGGCTCGCTCGTGCCCGTAGAGCTCGACCTGGCCGCGGCGGATCTGGGTCCAGCCCGCGTCGTTGCCGATGACGCTGACGACCGGGATGTTCTGGCGCACCATCGCCTCGAACTCCATCGCGTGCAGGCCGAAGCTGCCGTCGCCGTACATGAGGACGACATTGGCGTCGGGCCGCACCAGCTTGGCCGCCATCGCGTAGCCCGGACCGACGCCGAGCGTGCCGAGCGGGCCGGGATCCATCCAGACCTGCGGCCACTCGAGCTCGAGCACGTAGGCGGCGGTCGCCACAAAGTCACCACCGTCCCCGACGACGATGTCGTTCGGGCCGAGGCGCTTTCCGACCTCGGCGCAGACGCGCAGCGGGTTGGGCGGCGAGGCGTCGGACGCGATCTCGCCCGCCATCTTGGCGCGGCTCTTGGTCTCGGCGGCGCGCACTGCTCCCAGCCACTCGGCGCGCTCGGGCCCCTTGCCGCCGAGCGCGGCCAGCAGCTGCTGCAGCACGAGGCCGCTGTCACCGTGGATCGCGAGATCGACCTTGCGGTTGCGCCCAGGCTCTCCCCCGTCGAGATCGACCTGCACGATCGTCGCCTGCGGGTTCATCGCGCGGCCGTAGTCGAGGCGGAAGTCGAACGGGGTACCGAAGATCACGATCAGATCCGCCGACGCGATCGCCATCTTGCGCGCTCGCGTGAACAGGTTGGGGTGCGAGGGTGGCAAGCCGCCGCGCGCCATGCCGTTCAAGAAGAACGGCGCCTGGCTCGCATCGGCGAGCCGGCGCAGCGCCTCGCGATCGGGGCTCCAGCGAAGCTGGGTTCCGACGAGGAACACCGGCCGCTCCGCCTTCTTGACGAGGGCTGCGAGCTGCCCGATTGCGTTCGGATCGCCGCCCGGCCGCGGCGGCGTCATGGCGGCCGTGGCGGGGAGCGCATCGTCGCCGCCGGTCATCAGGACGTCGAGCGGCATCTCGAGATAGACCGGGCCGGGCACGCCGGAGGTCGCGATTCGAAACGCCGAGTCGATGTACTCGCCGAGCCGCCGCCCCTCGGCGACCTGCGCCGCCCACTTGCTGATCGGGCGCATCAAGGTGACCGTGTCCATGTCCTGCAGCGAGCCCATGTCGCACAGCGTCTTGGGCCCAGCGCCGCCGATGCAGATCATCGGCACCTGGGCGCGCTGCGCGTTGGCCACCGCCGTGACGACGTCGGTGACCCCCGGTCCGGCGGTGACGATGGCGACGCCGGCCTGACCGGTCATGCGCGCGTAGCCGTCGGCGCAGTGGCCGGCGGTCTGCTCGTGGCGCACGTCGACGACGCGGATGCCATCATCGAGGCAGCCATCGTAGATCGCCTGAACGTGCCCGCCGCAGAGGGTAAAGACGTGCGAGATGCCGTGCCGCTTGAGTGCCTGGGAGACGAGTCTTCCACCGTGGACATAGGCCATGCGCGCACGCTATCACGGCGCCGTGGAGCACATCGAGGGAATCGTGTTCGCGGGCAGCGCCTGTCGCCTCGCCTTCGGCGCCGGCGTCGCGGCCGCCTTCGCCGAGCACGGCCGCGTCCTGCCGCTCGCCGCGGGCGCGTCGTCGGGCTCGCTGGTCGCCGCCGCGGTCGCCGCGGGGCGGGCCAAGGAGCTGCCGAGCGCGCTCCGCAAGCTCGGCGATCGCTCGATCGTGTCGTGGCGACGGCTGCTCCACAATCGCTCGCCGTTCGACATGAGCACCCTCGTGCGCGAGGCGATCGTCGACTTCTTCGGCGACTGCGATCTTCGTCGGGCGCCCGGCGAAGCGCTGTGCACGGCGACCCGCCTTCCCACCCTCGATCGCCTGGTGTTCTCGTCGCGGCAGGAGCCCTCGTTCCTGCTGCCCATGCTCGGCTCGTGCTTCTTTCCGCTGCTCTACGGGCGGACGATCCGCTACGCGGGCAGCCTCC
>CAZPEY010000550.1:0-2701 GCA_964585665.1 uncultured Polyangiaceae bacterium
TCTGCAAGGTCGAGTCGACCTGCGCAGCGACCTGCGTCGACGGAGCCCAGCCGACCGGCCAGACCAAGATCGTCGGCGCCGGCGGCGGCGGGTTCCGGTGCTCGACGGGCGGCGACGGGGCGTCGTGGATGGCGCTGCTCCTCGTCGCTGCAACGCTGATGGCGCGCCGCCGGCGCGCCGCCTAGACACGTCTGACGGGCTGCCCCCTCCCGACGGCGGGAGGGGGCCTCGCCCTCCTCCACGCGCGGTCACGTGACCGGCGACTCGGCCCCATACAGACGATTGAAGAGCGAGTGGCGGACCAGCAGGTCCGCGTACGCGAGCGTGTTGCCCTGGTGCGCGCGCACCAGATCGAACGTCGGATCGATCGCGCCGAGGCCGTCGGCGACGAAGTCGAGGAACGCCTGGAGGGTCACCGTGCGCACCTCGCCGCTCGCCATCTTCTCGAGCCGGACGCGCAGCCGCTCGATGCTCGGCCGCAGCGTCGGACGGAGCGCCGCGATGCGCCGCGCCTTCATCAGCGGCGCGACGAGGCCAGCGAGGTTGCGGACGTCCTCGGCGAGCGCCTCGGGCACAAGCGACGGCTCGACCAGGCCGAGGAACAGCGACTGCACGCGCCCCGTGTCGCGGTTCCCCTTGAAGACCAACGACTCGGGACGGACGTTGTTGTGCGCCAGCCCTTCGGCGTGCAACCGCTGCAGCGTGCGCCCGACGATGAGCCCGAGCGCGAGCGCCTCCTCGAGCGTGAGATCGTGCTTGGCGAGCTCAGTGCCGAAGCGCGGATCGGCGACGTACTCGGAGAACAGCAGCAGCCTGCCGCCGTCGTGCGCGACCTTGTAGAGCGTCGTGAGCGCACCCTGCCGCACCCGCGTCACACTCGGAAAGATCCGGCCGAGCCAGCTCTCGAGGAAGTCTGGCGCCTTGGTCGACAGATCGATCGCGGTGACGATCTTTCGATACGGATTGGCCTCCGGGAAGCGGCCCGCTTCGACCAGCGCAGGATCCGGCATGGCGAGGAAGATCGGGTGGTTCTTGACGCGGCCGAGCGCGCGCTCGACGAGGTAGCCGTGCGGGACGAGCAGCCGCTCGACCGCCTCGAGCTCGTGCGGCTCCACCTCGGCGTGCGCCTTCTGCGCGTAGCGCTCCGCTTCGGTGAGCGTGAAGCGCGTGCGGACGAGGCCGAGTCCACCGGTTCGACGAAACGTCGTGCGTAGCTCCTCGGTGGCGGGCGCCATCTGCTCATAGGCGCGCTCGAGCGAGAACAGCAGCGCGCCCGCGTCGACGAAGCGCTCTGATGGATCGCGCTCGAGGCACATGTTGATGATCGGGCGCAGCACCTCGGGCACCGCGTCGGGATACGCGACCCTGGCCTCGCCCGAGCGAACCACGCCGTCCGCGATGCGAAAGAACAGCGCGGCCAGATCCGGCGCCTCGCCGTACACCGACGAGTCCGAGAACAGCGCGAACAGCGCCGTCCCGGCGGCGTAGACGTCGACGCTGGGCGCGATGGGCTGCTGGTCGAGGACTTCGTCGAGCAGCTCCGGGGCGATCGAGAACTCGGGCGCGCCGAGCACCTGGCCCTCGTAGTACGCGGCGTAGCTGCGCTGCTCGGGCGCGAGCAGCGCGGGCGCCACCGCCAGATCGAAGTCGAACACCAGCGCCCCCGTCGGCGGACCGTCGCCGAGCTTGGCGAGCACGTTGTTGAGCGTGAAGTCGCGATGGACGATGCCCTGCTGATGCAGCGCCTCGAGGCCGCGCAGCGCGTCGAGGAACAGCCGCACCCGCTCGCTCGCAGAGAGCGGCACGGTCGGCATCAGCTCGAGCAGCGACGGCCCTGCCAGCGGCGTGATCAGCAGGTAGTTGTCGGCGATCGGCGCCATCAGCTCGACGGGCAGCAGGTTGGGATGCGGGAGCGAGCGCAGCTTGGCGATGACCCGCTCGAAGTGCTCGAAGCGCCGGCGCGCCGCCGGATCCTGCCGCAAGAGCATCAGGAACTCTTCGCGGAACGTCTTGCCCACGACGGTCGTCGGCGGCGCCTGGCCCGAGGGATCGAGGCGCTGCAGCGTCCAGACGTTGCCCATCCCGCCGTGGCCGAGCTTCTGCCCGGAGGTCACGTACAGATGCGTACCATCGGTGAATTGCAGCTCGGGGGCGGCGAGATCCTCGGTGCGGAGGCGGGCCAGCGGCAGCGCGTCAGCGATCATGCCGCGCATCGTACTCCAACTCAGTCACAGCAGCGGTAGCGGACCCCGAGGCTGCAGCCAGCGGACTGGCACTGCTCCGGCGTCGGCGCGGACGGAGTGCCGCGCACCGACTCGAGCGTCTCGCCGAGCGAGGCGCGGACGCAAACCTCGTTCGGCTCGGTGCCGCCGCAGCAACCGCAGCCACAGTCGACGAACGGCTCGAACGCGCACACCGGCGTGACCAGATCGACGCGCGCCGCGAGGTCCGCCGATTCAAGTGGTAGCGAGCCGCCGCCGCACGCAACGCACCCGGTCACGAGCAGACAGAGAATCCAACGAATGCTCATCAGGTCGAGCAGAGCACGCGACGTGCCGAGCGGAACACCCGCCAAATCTGCGAAAGAGCGTCGCGCCGCCCCTCAGATTCCTGAGTCGCCTGGGGGCGGATCGTCAGTTCTTGGTGAGCTCTTCGAGCTCGGCGCGCAGCTTGGCCGCGTCCTTGGCGCCGTCGAAGCCCT
>CAZPEY010000551.1:0-2692 GCA_964585665.1 uncultured Polyangiaceae bacterium
GGGCCGAGCTGTGGCCGCTCATCCAGGCGGTGGTGCGCCTGCATCCCGCATCGGCTGAGGCGTGGCAGATGTTGTGCTTCTACGCGACGGCGCGCGGCGATCGCGAGCAGGTCGACGCCGCCGCGGCCAAGGTCGCCGAGCTACGCGCGGGTGAGGCGGCCACGACCAGCGCTCCCCCCGGTCCTGGCGTGAGCTAAATTAGCTCGGCAAGCGACAGGCCCTGGGCTCGAGTTGCTGCGGCGGCGCCGCGTCGTCGAGATGCCGCTCGAGCTTCAGGAATGCCGCCAGCGTGCGCCACCCTTCCAGATCGTAGACCAAGCGCTGGCGCGCAAGCTTGACCAGACGGTCGAACGCCATCACCGCCTCGCCATGCATGCAGTCCTGCCCTGTGACGAGGCGTTCCACCAGCTTCCAATCTGCCTTGGAGTAGGTTTCGTCAGAGGGCGCACGCGACCACAGCATGTGGAGGATCCCGAACGCCTCTTGCTTGCTCTCGCTCATGCGCTCGCTTCCGACCTCGGTTGGTTCGTCAAACAGTACACCATGAGAGTAGGACAGGTGAGGTCCTCGGCTCGTCGTTGATGTTCGCTTGACCCGAGACTCTGACCTCAGGTGTCAGCGCGGCATGGTGTTCTGGCAACGGATCAACCACTCCTGAGGAGCCAGCGAATGAGCGTTGCCAAGGTTGCAAAGAGCGAGGCGATCGGCGCCTTCCACCAGCTCTGGTCGAGCGCGCCGTCGGACGGGACCGACTGGCAAGAGGACTGGCGAAAGGTCGAGCGTCTGCTGCTCAAGCCCGACCCCTTGTGCCGCGACGGGGTGCTCGCGTTCGAGCGGCTGGTGAGCGATGCGCGGCGGCGGCGGTTCTACGATCTGTCGTCGTGGCTCGTGCTCGGGTCGTTCCTCGAGCTGACGCACTTCCTCGTCGAGGACGTCCCCCGGAGAATCGGCGCGCGGCCTCTCGCGCTCGACAGTGACCTCGCGTGACACGGTCGCGTAGGAAGGGATGAGAGGGAGGCCCCGATGCCAAGAGCAAACAAGAACGCGACAGCACCTCGGAACGAGCGGGGAGCCAGGGCGCGCCGGGGCGTCGTGGATGCCCGAACGTGGCTCAACATCCACGGCGTGGCGATGGCCGAGCGCTGGTTGGCTCGAAACTGCGACGAGCGGCCGTCGCTTGCCGCGCCGATCCTCTCGCTGGGCGGAGAGCTGATGGAGCTGCGCTGCGACGAGCTGGCGCAGGAGCAGGTCACGAACTGGCTGCGCTCCGAAGGGTTCCTCGGCGAGGTCTGCCGGCGTCAGATGCTCGAGTCGATGACGGGCGCCGTGCTGTTGCGGTTCCTGCGAGATCAACTAGACGGCCGAAGGTTCCCCACCTGCGACCAGCTCCTCGCGTGGGCACGGTGCGCTTCGGGCGATGGCACGGTCGCCTACGAGGTAGCGCCGACGCTGCTCGACGCACGCACCGCCGCCGGGCTCCGAGCGTGCGCCGCCGCCACCCGCGAGCGCGAGGCATCGCCTCGTCGAGCTGCAGTCTTCGAAGCGCTCGTGGGCGCGATCGGCTGTCTGACGGAGCGAGCGCGCGTAGAGGACGCCGAAGAGCTCGCGTGCTTGCTGGATCTGCCAAACGAGTCCGTGCGTGCGGCACTGATGCGGGCGCCAATCGTGTCCTGCTACGTGTGGCGCGCATGGGCCGAGCTCGGATGGCTGATCTCGGGTTTGGGGGAGGCTGCGCTCCAGCATCGCAGACGCTGGGAGGCCTTCGAGGTCACGTTCGGAGGCGTGTCGGCACGAATCCCGTGGCTCCCGGCCGCCAAGGGCCACCGAATCAGGGATGCCATCAACGAAGAGCGACTGCGAGTCCTGCGGGTACTGACGGCCGAGGATCCGTCGAGCGCATGGCGCGCCAGTGCCCATGTCGCGCTGCTGCTCGAGACGGCTCAACGCTGCCAGAGCATCCACGAGCGGAAGGAAGATCGCCTGCCCCTGTATCCGCATGGAGACGATCGAGCCGCGGCGCTGTACGTCGAAGCGGTCGAGCTGCTCCGCGAGCTCGTCGTCAAGCATCCTCGACGGACGGGGTACCGAAAGGCGCTGTCGCGGGCGCTCAGGGGCGCCTCCGCGACGCACGAGCGGCTCGGTCGGTTGCAGACGGCCCGTGAGTTTGCCCTCGAGGATCTAGCGGTGTGCGCGTCGCAAGCGCGACGACCGCTCCTCCCGACGAATCGGCGAACGGGGCGCGCGTTCGCGCATTGAGGTCAGTCGCGATACTTCTCGGCCATCCAGCGCCCGAGGTCGGCGATGCTGTGAGTCAGTATTTGGCGAGGCGGGTGAGGAGGTCGGCGAACTCCTCGATCGTCTTGATGGTCGGGTTGTTGACGTAGTACCGGTATTCGAGAGCCCGACGCCGACTCTCGATGGGGGCGAGGAAGCCATCGATCGAGGTGTCGCAGAGCGTTTCAAGCTTCTCGAGATCGAACGGCTCTTTGCCTGCGGAGACCGCTGCCTCCTTGGCGCTCGTGAGCTGCTCCTCGCGGAATCGCTCGTTGCGCTGGTGGATGTCGGCCAGGACCTTCTTGGCGTCCTCGCCCTCTAGCGTGGTCATTCGTTCCCTGGTCCGTTGCCCTGCAGCCAGCCTCAGTCGCGATACTTCTCGGCCATCCAGCGCCCGAGGTCGGCGAGCTCTTTGCGC
>CAZPEY010000552.1:0-2681 GCA_964585665.1 uncultured Polyangiaceae bacterium
CAGCGGCAGGCGCAGCGACGGGCGGCGCGGCCGCGACCTCGGGCTTCTTGGTGATCAGGATGACGGTGACTGCGACCATGCTGAGCACCGCGGCGACGCCCAGGCCGACGACAGGCCACAGCCACTTGGGCGCGCCCGACTGCGGCACCGGCATGAGGATCGGTGCAGCGACGGGGGAAAAGACCGGCGGCGCCGAGAAGCTCGGCAGATCATCGGCCTTGTCTTCCTTGTCGTCTTTCTTCTTGAGTGTCGAAGCGGCCATCGCGCGGATGTCGATGAGGCCCGATCCCTCGGACTGCGAGTTGGCAAAGCCAGGCCGCGTGTCGACGCCACCTGGCGGTGGGCCGGCGGCGCGGCTCGCGGCGCTCGACGACGACGACGACGACGCAGGGGCCGCGCCCCCGGTCGCCATGCTCTGCAGGCTCGACAGCGAGAACAGCATCGAGTTCTCGTTGCGCTGGCCGGTCATCTTTCCGCCGCCAGCGGGTTCCTCGGCCGCGGCCGCGCTCTGCGGCTGCAGCGACGGGGACGAGTTGCGCTTCTGACGCGGTGCGGGCTCCGCGGCCGGCGCAGCCGCGAGCGGCTCGCTCTTGGCCGAGCCGTTGCCGCCGCCGAACAGGCCCACGCCACCGGCGTCGGGCATGTCGACGGTCGTGCTGCCCGCGCCCCCGAAGAGGTCGGCCTCCTCACCAGCGAAGAGATCTTTGGTGCTCGATGGAGCGGCGGCCGCCGCGGGGGCCGGAGCGGCCTCCTCGGCAGGCGGCTCGGCGGCCGCGGGCGCTGCCACGGCGAGCTTGGCGAGCTCGGCGAAGTCGTCGATCGAGCCGAGCCGCAGCCAGTCCGCGAAGCCCTCGCGCCACGCGTAGGTCTCGACGTCGATCTCACCGGCGGCGAACTTCTGGCGCACCTCGTCAGCGGTGATCGGACCGACCTGCTCACGATCGATCACGAGGTGCCAGACGGCCTCGGCGCTTCCCGTCGCCTCGGAGCGCGCGGCACTCGGCGCCTCTTGCGGCTTGTCCGCCCCCTCACCGCCTCGCACGACGATGATGTGGCTGCACTTCTTGCAGCGGATCTTGAAGACCTTGCCGGAGACTTTCTCGTCGGCAATGGAGTACTTGGTCGCGCAATTGTCGCATACGATCTTCATCGTGCGAGTTCCTCTTGGCCCGAAACGGTGGAAAGACCGTATTTTAGGCTGTTCTGTTGGGTTCCGCAAACCTGCAGAGGGGTCATAGCTGAATTCGACGCTGGCCGCGCTAGAAAACTTCCTCGGCCTACCGGAACGGGTTGCGGACGAGGATGGTCTCGCCGCGCGCCGGTCCCACCGAGACCAGGATGACCTCCACGCCGGTCAGCTCCTCGATCCGGCGCACGTAGCGCCTCGCTGCCGTTGGTAGAGCGTCGAACTCGCGCACGTCGCGCAGGTCGGCCTCCCAGCCGTCGAGCTCCTCGTAGACCGGCGTGGCGCGCTCGAGGTCGGCGAGCGCCGTCGGCAGCTCGTCGCGCAGCTCGCCGTCGACTTGATAGCCGACGCAGATCTTGATCTTGCGCATGCCGCGCAGCACGTCGAGCTTGGTGAGCGCCAGGCCCGAGAGGCCATTCCAGCGCACCGCCAAGCGCAGCGCCGCCACGTCGAGCCAACCACAGCGACGGGGGCGACCGGTCGTGGCGCCGTACTCGCCGCCCGCTTCGCGCAGCGCATCGCCAGCCTCGCCGAGCAGCTCGCTCGGGAACGGTCCGCCGCCGACGCGCGTCGCGTACGCCTTGGTGATGCCGACGACCGCGCTGACCGCCGTCGGGCCGATGCCGCACGAGGTGCAGGCGCCCGCCGCCGTCGTCGTGGACGACGTGACGTACGGATAGGTGCCGTGATCGACGTCGAGGAGGGCCCCCTGGGCGCCCTCGAAGAGGATGTGCTGACCGCGCTTCATCGAGTCGTAGACGAAGCGGCTCGAGTCACCGAAGTACTTGCGCAGCTCGGCGCCGAACTGCAGGTACTCGGCGATCATCGGCTCGACGTCGGGCAGCACCTCACCGCGCGACGCGAACACCGGCCCGAGCTCGGCGTAGTTGCTCGCCACCAGCTCGCGCAGCCGCGCCTCGTCGATGAGGTCGAGCATGCGGACGCCGCGCCGCGCCATCTTCGCCTCGTAGGCCGGTCCGATGCCGCGCTTGGTCGTGCCGATCGCGCCCGGTCCCGCCTCACGCACCCCGTCGAGCGCCCGGTGGTAGGGCATCACGACGTGCGCGAAGCGCCCGATCATGAGGTCGCGATCGTCCGGGAGGAGCCCGCTCGCCTTGCACAGGGCGATCTCCTCGAGCAGCACCCGCGGATCGATCACCATGCCGTCGCCGAGCACGCAGCGAGTGCCGCGGCCACGCAGCACGCCCGAGGGCAGGAGGTGCGTGACCAGCTTCTTGCCCTCGACGACGAGCGTGTGACCTGCGTTGGCGCCGCCGCCGAAGCGCACTACGACATCGGCGAACTCCGAGTAGAGATCGACGACCTTGCCTTTGCCTTCGTCACCCCACTGGGCGCCGACGATTACGATGTTCGCCATGTCAACCCTCGGGGGATACCACAGCCAGGCGCGATTGTGTTAGTTGCTTGCGGTGCTCCTGCAGCTGGCGGACATCTCGTTCGGGTACCCTGGAACCGAGCTCTTTTCGAGGCTGAC
>CAZPEY010000553.1:0-2678 GCA_964585665.1 uncultured Polyangiaceae bacterium
AGACAGCCTCGCCTGGAACGAGGAAGCAGCAGGTTCGATTCCTGCCACCCTGACCAATGCAGCGACGCAGCTCACGGGGAATTTAGCTCAAGTGGAGAGAGCGCGCGTCTGTGGAACGCGAGACACGGGTTCGAATCCCGTATTTCCCCCGACGAACAACTGAATAGAAGAGGGGGTGCCGTTGGGACGGTTCACTGTCTTGCACACAGAGATTCGCGGGTTCGATTCCCGCCGCCTCCACCGCCGCTAACCGCGGCCAACTGGGAGATGAGCTGGAGAGGTTCCAGGACCGTCTCGAAAACGGATCGCACGCAAGGCGCGTGTGGGGCTCGATACCTCCGTCTCCCGCTGCCCCGGCAGATTCAGGAGCGATCTGACCATGACCGGTTCCGAGTCGGTAGGCGACCCTCGGAGTCACATCTGATCCCTCGTACTCCACATCGAGGCTGCTGCGGGGCTCCTCTTTTCGCAAATGCAATGAAATGCAGTTCAATCAATAGGGTGATGTCGTGAACAAGATTCAAAAGAAGAAGACCGAGATCCTGATCAAGAACACGCACAAGGGTGTCCGGTACGTCGACGGCGCCGTCGATCGCGTGCTCGACGCGGGTCGCTATGAGATCCCAGCGTCGGTCGGCCTCTTCGGCAAGCAGCTGCCGATCGTCGAGATCGTGGAGGTCGACGTGCGCGAGCGCGAGCTGACGCTCAAAGGCCAGGAGATCCTGACCTCGGACAAGGTCGCGATCCGCGTCTCCATCCTCGTGCAGTTCCGTGTGATCGACCCAGCGCAGGCGCTCTCCGCCGTGGCGAACTACGAGGAGCGGATCTACTCGGACGTCCAGCTGGCGGCGCGGCGCTCGCTCGCGCTCATGACGCTCGATCTCATCCTGACGAATCGGAACCAGCTCTCCGAGGAGATCCTGGCCGACGTCCAGAAGTCGGCGCGCGGCTACGGCGTCGAGATCCTGCGCGCCGACGTCAAGGACCTCATCTTTCCCGGCAATCTGCAGGAGGTGATGAACAAGGTCCTGGCGGCCGAGCGGATGTCGCAGGTGCAGCTCGTCGAGGCGCGCACCAGGGCCGAGGCCCAGCGCATCGAGCGCGAGGCGCAGGCCAACGCCCAGCGGCTTGCCGCCGAGACCGAGGCGGCCGTGCTGCGTGTCAAGACCGCGGCGGAGCTCGAGGCGCTGCGCGAGCGCGCCCAGGCCGCAGCGGCCTACACCACGCACCCGGCGCTGCTGCGCCTGCGTGAGCTCGAGACGCTCGGCGATCTGGCGCGCTCGTCGAATGCGCGGCTCTACGTCGACTTCGACCGGCGTCTCACCGATCACCACGAGTAACCAACGAAGGAACGAACACGAGATCCTCTAACCGGGATCGGAGAGTGAATCGGGCAGGCGCCCGATCACGGTTGCTAACCGCTGAGTGCTCCACCAGGGGCATGGGGATCGAAACCTCCGCTCTCCTCCACACGACTTTGCGGTCCACGCATTGCGCCGCGCCACCAGTCGCGCACAATCGAGTCATGCAGGTCCTGCGTGTCGGGCTCGGTTGCTGCGCGCTGGTGGTCGCTTCGCTCGTCGCGGGGCCTGCCGCGGCTGCGCCACACGCCATCCCCGATGGCTACGCCGTCGCCGCCCACCCGCCCTTCGTCGTCGTCGCACCGAAGGCGCAGTTGCAGCGCTACGTCGAGGGCCTCGTCGGTTGGACGGTCGCTCGCCTGAAGCAGGACTTCTTCTCGCGTGACCCCGCAGAGACGATCGACGTCTGGCTGCTCGCCGATGCGGCGACCTACGAGCGCGTCGCCAAGGAGCTGACCGGAGAGGCGCCTGATACGCCCTATGGCTTCTATTCCCCGCGGTCCCGCGCGCTCATCATGAACATCGCCACCGGCGGCGGGACGCTCGTCCACGAGATCGTGCACCCGTACATGCGCACCAACTTCCCCAAGGCACCCGCCTGGTACAACGAGGGCCTCGGATCGCTCTTCGAGCAGGCGGGCGAGCGGGATGGACACATCATCGGCCACACCAACTGGCGCCTTGCGGGGCTGCAGAGGGCGATCCGCGAGCAGCGAACGATGGACTTTGCGACGCTCTGTGCGCTCGATGACACCGCCTTCTACGCGGACGATCGCGGCATCCACTACAGCCAGTCGCGCTATCTGCTCTACTACCTGCAGGAACAGGGACTGCTGCTCGAGTTCCATCGCCGGTTCTTGCAGAACCGCGCCACCGATCCGACGGGCGTAAAGACGCTGCGGCGGGTGCTGGGCATCGCCGATCTGAAGGCGTGGCGCCCGGTCTGGGAGCGCTACGTGATGGCGCTTCGCTTCGACGGCTGAGTGTCGCTCCGGCCTCTACCCGAGGGCGCTGTTTCGTAAGCGCTAGAACGAAATTCTAATCCGTCGATTCGTCGCGGGTGCTGCGCTATCGAAGCGTTCATGCGCTGGCTTGTGCTGGTCGGATTTCTTGGCGTGATCGCGTGTAGCGGCGGCGGTCGCCGCGAAAACAACAACAACAACACCTCGCTCGACGCCAACGTCTCGGAGCCGAATGATCTCGGCGTCGACCCTGGCGACGGCGGCGGCAAGAGCGACGGCAAGCCGAGCGGCGATCTGGCGGCGCCCTCGACGCTCACCGGGACGATCGAGCTGCAGCGGCAGGGGTTCGCGTTCG
>CAZPEY010000554.1:0-2674 GCA_964585665.1 uncultured Polyangiaceae bacterium
CGCAGGTGTTGGCGAGGCAGTTGAAGAGATCGCTGAACTGCTGCTGCCCGTCGGGGGAGGTCTGGTTGTAGCAATCGTCGACGCAGGCCGAGTCGTCGGCGGCACAGTTGCCCATGCAGGCGAAGAACTCCTGGCAGGTGAGGCCGCTTCCCGACGAGCTGAGGTCCGTCTTGTTGCCGCCGCCGCCCTTGGCCAGATCGGGGTTCTCGTTGTTGTTCGACGAACCCTTCATGTCCTTGGCGCCCGAGGTCGAGCCGTCGAGCTTGATGGTGTTTCCACCGTGCCGCCGCCCGCCGCCCCCGGAGCAGGCGACCGCGAAGACGAGCGAGGCGACCAGGCTGGCGAGGAACGCAGGGAGCAGTCGATTCTTCATGGGGACACCTGCCTTTTTCGACGGTGGGAGGTTAGGTGTCGGGTCGATAGCAAAGCGCGATCGGCAAAGTCAAGCGCTGCCGGCCCTGCTGGGCACGACGCACAGCGTCGGTCAGCCGATCAGCTTGTCGACGGCGGCGAGCGCCTCGTCGAGGCGACTGGCGTCGCTGCCGCCGCCCTGCGCGAAGTCGGGCTTGCCGCCGCCCTTGCCACCGACGATCTTCGACAGCTCGCCGATGAGCTTGCCGGCCTGAAAGCGGCCCACCAGATCGGCGCTCACCGCGGCGACGAGCGCGACCTTGCCGTCGGCGACGCCGCCGAGCACGATGACGCCCGAGCCGAGCTTCTGGCGGAGCTGATCGGCCACGTCGCGCAGCGCCTTCGGATCGCCGACCTCGGACCGCGTCGCCAGCACCTTGACGCCAGCGACCTGGCGCACCGACGCGAGGATGTCGCGACCGCTGCCCATCGCCAGCTTCTTCTGCAGCGCCTCGATCGTACGCTCGCGCTCCTTGAGCTCCTTCTGCAGGCGATCCACCTGCTCGGCGACGGACCACATCGGCGAGCGCAGCGACGCCGAGGCGCGCCCGAGCTCGCGCTCGAGATCGTCCACGTACTTGACCGCATTCCACCCGGTCACCGCCTCGACGCGCCGGACGCCCTGCGCGATGCCCTGATCCGAGAGCAGCTTGAAGAGGCCGATGTCGCCGGTGCGCTGGACGTGGGTGCCGCCGCACAGCTCGACGGAGCGCGCGCCGATCTTCATGACGCGCACGCGGTCGCCGTACTTCTCGCCAAACAGCGCCACCGCGCCCGAGGCGCGCGCCTCGTCGTAGCCCATCTCGCGACACTCCGCGGGTAGATTGGCGAGGACCTCGCGGTTGACGATCGCCTCGATGCGCTGCTTCTCCTCGTCGGAGAGCGGCGAGAAGTGCGCGAAGTCGAACCGCAGGCGCTCCGGCCCGACGAGCGACCCCTTCTGCGCGACGTGCGTGCCGAGCACCTCCTTGAGCGCCAGGTGCAGGAGGTGGGTCGCCGAGTGGTTGGCGCGCGTGCGGTTGCGGCGCTCGACGTCGACGCGCAGCTCGACAGTGTCGCCGACGCTGAGGGTGGGCGCGCCGCTGCCGAGGTGGTGCAGGATCATCCCGTCGACCTTCTGCGTGTCGATGATGTCGACGACGTGATCGCCGATCACCAGGCTGCCCGCATCGCCGACCTGGCCGCCCGACTCGCCGTAGAACGGCGACCGATCGACGACGACCACGACGCGCCCGGCGCCGTGCACCGCCCGCACGCTGGTCGCGCCGTCGACGAGGAGGCCGCGCACCGTGGCGCGCCCCTCGGTCACGTCGTACCCGGTGAACTCCGTCTCGCCGACCTCGGCGCGCAGCTGCTTCTCGACGTTGCCGATCGCCTTCTCGCCCGAGCCGCCGAAGTCCTCGGAGCGCTGGCGCTGCTTGTCCATCTCCGCCTCGAAGCCCACCTCGTCGACACCGACGCCGCGCTCGCCCGCGATGACCTGCGTCAGATCGAGCGGGAAGCCGAACGTGTCGTAGAGCCGAAACGCGACCGGCCCGGCGAGGACCTTCTTGTCCTGCTTGGCGACGCTCGCCAGCTCCTCGTCGAGGAGCTTGAGGCCGCGATCGATGGTGCGGCGGAAGGCGCCGTCCTCGGCGTCCACCACCTTGCCGATGAGCGAGCGCGCCTCGTCGAGGTCGGGATACGCCTCGTGCATCGTCGCGATGACCCGCTCGCAGATCTGCCGGTACGCGCCCTCGCCGAGGCCGAGGCGCACGCCGTGGCGGATCGCCCGCCGCATGATCCGGCGCAGCACGTAGCCGCGCCCCTCGTTGGACGGCATGACGCCGTCGCCGATGAGGAAGGTCGCGGCGCGCGCGTGGTCGGCGAGCACGCGCATCGACACGCCGTCCTCCGTGCTCGCGTCGTACTTCTTCTTGGCGAGGTCACCGGCGTACTCGACCAGCTCACGCAGGAGGTCGGTGTCGTAGTTCGAGCGCTGCCCCTGGACCACGGCAGCGACGCGCTCGAGGCCCGCGCCCGTATCGATCGACGGGCGCGGCAGCGGCTGCAGCGCCGCGTCCTTGGACGCCTTCTCGAACTGCATGAACACCAGGTTCCAGATCTCCACCCAGCCTGCGCCGTCGGGGCCCGGCTCCTGACCGAAGCGCGAATGGTCAAGATCCTTGACGTCGCCCACCCAGTAGTGAATCTCCGAGCAGGGCCCCTGCGGGCCGGTGTCGCCCATCATCCAGAAGTTGTCGGCCTTGCCGAGGCGGCGCAC
>CAZPEY010000555.1:0-2667 GCA_964585665.1 uncultured Polyangiaceae bacterium
ACGTGGGTCGAGCCGAGCGACGTCTGGATGTGGATCGCGCCGAGGTCGACGTGATTCGGGATGCGAAACGACAGGTAGAAGGTGCCGAACAGCGTCGGAACGACCGACCCACTCGCGAGCTCGCGCTGGCGTGACGATTTTGCGGTGAAGGTGACCGGTGCCTGATCGCCACCAGGCTTGATGGCGCCGAGCTGGGTCGGGGCGTAGCGACGATCGATGCCATAGAGGTGCACCGTCTCGCCGGGGCGATAGAGATCGCGATCCGGGTACAAGAAGACCCGCCGCTGCGCCGGATGATACGGGCGTCCCCAGTTGAAGCTCACCGAGCGCTGATCGTCGCCGTAGCCGCTGGCGCGAACGTACGCGCGATCCTTGCCGAGCGAGGCGACGACCAGCGCCTCGCGCAGGCTGCGCTCGTCGCCGTGCGGGATCGCCTCGAGGACCGCGAGGCCGTCTGCGCCGGTCGTCCCCGCCGGCTGCGGCTGGTCGAGCTCGTCGAGCACGTAGACCGTGACGCCCGGCAGTGGCCGCCCGGTCGCGACCGAGGTCGCCAGCACGATCATCTTGGCGCTGTCGTAGCGCACGGTCAGCCCGAGGTCGGTCAGCTGCACGAGCACCGCACGCTCGGCCTTGCCGATGCGCACGAGGTATGTGCCAGCGCCGTGTTGCTGCACGAGCTGCTTGAGCGAGAGTTGGTAGAGCTCGGCGCGATCCTTGGGCAGCCCGGGCCGCTCGCTCCACGTCGCGACCTTGGCGGGCTGCAGCGCTTGGAGCTCGCGGGTGAAGTAGTCGCTCTGCGTCGAGTGCTCGACGGCCGAGATGGCGCGACGGAGCTGCGCGTCGCTCAAGCGATAGGCGTCGATCGTCAGCGAGTCGACGTTGACCAGGCGGAGCGGCAGCGCGAGGCGACCGCTCTTTTCGACCAGGGCCTGCGACTCGACGAGCGCTTCGACAGAGGTCGGCAGGTGCTCGAAGCGAACCTTCCGGGTCCACGGTGCGGCGAGGCGCTGGCCGTAGCTGTCCTTGAGACCGGCGGCGACCGTGATCGTGTACGTCTGCTCGGCGGCGTACTTGCCGTCAAGGAAGAGCTGGTTGTAGTTGATCCGCGCCTTGGCGTCGGGCGGGCGCGGGGTGACGCTCGCGACGCTCGCGGCGTCCGGCGCGGTGATCGCGTGGTTGAAGGTGACGCAGAGGCTCTGCCCGACGGTGCAGGTGGCGCTGCTCTCTTCCGTCCAGTTGTTGCAGTCGCCGCAGCGCAGCGCCTTGACCGCGAACGGCGGGAAGGTCGTGAAGCTCGACTCGAACGGCTGCGTCCCGGGCAGCGGTCCCTCGTCGGAGAGGACGCCCGCGCCAACGGCGATGCGGTAGTGCGTGTTGGGCTGTAGCGGCTGCGCCGGCACGAACGCCGCCATCGCCGCCGCGTTGTTCGCCTGCGCGTAGCTGCCGAGGCGTGCATCCGCTGGTGGCAGCACCTTGAGCGCGACGCTCTGCCCATCCGGTGCGAGGAGGCGGACGAACGGCGCGACCTTCGCGCTGCTCACGCTCTGGTTGAACCAGAGGAGGATCGGCGGCTCGAGCCCGACCTCACTCGAGCCGTTGGAGGGCTGGGCGTGGCTGACCGCAGGTCGCGGCGTGTCGAACGAATAGACGAAGTCCTTGGCGAGCGACTGGCCCGACGAGCTCTTGAGCGTCGCCGGGACGGTGACGCGGTAGCGCGTCGCGAACTTGAGGCGCGCCTTGGGCACCAGCGACACCGTCGTCGTGCCCTGCCACTTCCACTGGCCGGCCAGCTCCGGCTCGACGCGGATGGGCGCGGGCCCCGTGAGGTTGCCCACCGAGGTCACCGGCACCATCGGCTGATTGAACGTCACGCTGATCGAGGGCGGCGTCTGTTCGACCCCCTCGGGCTGGTGGTGCACGATCTCGAGCGCGCGACGGGGCTCGTCGGCGTACGCCGTCATCGCCCCAAGGCTGGCCAGCACTGCGCATAGGATCCCGAGGACACGCGTCATGATCTCCCCCGCCGGCATCGTGCCAGTCGAGGGGAAGGGCGGTCCATCACGAACGTCGGGGCGCGTGGTAGCGTCCCCCACTAGCGATGCCGCAGTACCGACCGTTCGAGAGCCGCTTTCGTGCTGCGCGCCATGAGTGCCGGGTAAATGGCGCCTTGGTCGACGCAGCCGCGCTCACGGTGCGCGAGATGAACTTCGGACAGCACTTTCGCACGCCCGAGTTACCGATCGGGCGTTACGAGGTTCGCGTCGATCGATCGCTCGTCGCAGAATTTCTCGAAGAGGAGCTGCGGGAGCTGCGCGCCGAGCACGAGCCCGATGCGGAGGACCTTCCCGATGTCGAGCGCGCGCTCGCCGCCAGAGGCTGGCCCCCGCCTGCGCGGGTGCTCGACGATCCGAAGCTCGGCGCGGCGGTCGTGCGGTACTTCGGCTACGAGCTGCTGCTCTCGTGTCTGTCGGCCGACCAGGACGCTACACCTCGCTGGGTGATCAACTCGGTGGAGCGCGTCGAGCTCGACGGTAGCGAGGTGCTTCTGGGTGGGGAGGTGGGACGAGCGGATCTGCGTCGCGCCTACCAGGACTACTGAGCGAGCAGCGGGAGGGGAACGGCCCTACTTGGCCTTGCGGTAGTAGGAGTAGACGTACCACTGGCCGT
>CAZPEY010000556.1:0-2661 GCA_964585665.1 uncultured Polyangiaceae bacterium
CGTGCCCTCCTCTTCGAGCGGAAAGTCCATGTTCGCCTTGTCCGTCTCGACCTCGGCGATGACGTCCCCGGGGCTGATCTTGTCGCCCGCCTTCTTGGTCCACCGCGCCAGCACCCCCTCCTCCATCGTTGGAGAGAGGCGCGGCATGTTGATCAGGGTCGCCATCGACTAGCTCCTTCTTTCCGCAGAAACGTAGAGCACGCGCTCGATCGCCTCGATCGTCCGCGCCGCATCCGGCGTCACGTACGCCTCGAGCTCCGGCGCGTACGGCATCGGGATCTCCCGTCGATAGACGCGCTCGATCGGCGCGTCGAGATCGTCGAAGCACGCCGCCTGCACGCGCGCCGCGATCTCGGCCCCGATGCCCGAGTAGCCGTGCCCCTCTTCGAGCACGACGCAGCGATTGGTCTTGCGCACCGACGAGAAGATCAGCTCCTCGTCGAGCGGTCGCAGCGTGCGCGGATCGACGACCTCGACGGAGATGCCGCGCGCCGCGAGCGTCTCGGCGACCTCGAGCGCCAGGTGGACGAACCGCGACCACGCCACCAGCGTCACGTCGCTGCCCTGCCGCTTGATGTCGCCCCGGCCAATCGGCACCAGGTGCTCGCCGTCGGGCACCTCGCCCGACACCGTGTACAGCCGCTCGGCCTCGACGAAGATCACCGGATCGTCGTCGCGGATCGACGCCTTCATCAGGCCGAGGGCATCGGCCGGCGTGGACGGCGCGACGACCTTGAGGCCCGGGCAGTTGACGTACATCTGCTCGAGGCACTGGGAGTGCTGCGCGCCGAGCTGGCCGCCTGCGCCGCCGGGCCCGCGCACGACGAGCGGCACCTTCCACTGCCCGCCCGACATGAGGCGCACCTTGGCGGCGCTGTTGATGATCTGATCGATCGCGACGAGCGAGAAGTTCCAGGTCATCAGCTCGACGATGGGCCGCAGGCCCGTCATCGCCGCGCCGACGCCGATGCCGACGAAGCCGTTCTCCGCGATCGGCGTGTCGAGGACGCGCTGCTCGCCGAACTTCTGCAGCATGCCCTGCGAGACCTTGTAGGCGCCCTGGTAGTGCCCGACCTCCTCGCCCATCAGCAGGACCAGCGGGTCGCGCTCCATCTCCTCGCTCATCGCGCGGTTGAGCGCCTCTCGATAGCTGAGCTTGGCCATCTTACGACCTCCTCGCGTCGGTAGCAGGATCGGCGTAGACCATGCCCCACAGCTCCTCGGCCGGCGTGACCGGCGAGGCGTCCGCAAACGCCGCCGCCTCCTCGACCTCGGCCTTGACCTCCTGCTCGAGCCGCTTGAGCGCGTCCTCGTCGACGCCGAGCGCCGCGAGCTGCTGCCGCGCCCGCGGCAGCGCGTCCTTCTGTTTCCACTGCTCGATCTCGTCCTTGGTGCGGTAGTTGCCAGGATCGGACATCGAGTGGCCGCGGAAGCGGTAGGTGATCACCTCGATCAGCGTCGGCATCTTCTCGGTGCGCGCGCGCTCGATGGCGATCTCCATCCGCCGCCGCACCTCGAGCACGTCCTCGGAGGTGAAGCGATCGTGCGCGACCCCGTAGCCCGCCGCCTGCTTGGTGAAGTCTTCGACGGGATACGTGCGCGACAGCGGCGTCCCCATCGAGTACTGGTTGTTCTCGCAGATGAAGACGATGGGCAGCTTCCACAGGCTCGACAGCAAGATGCCCTCGTGGAAGGCCCCCTGCGGCACCGAGCCGTCGCCGAAGAAGCACAGCGTCACCTGATCCGTGCCGCGGTACTTGGCGGAGAACGCCGCCCCTGCGGCGAGCGGCACGTGACCGCCGACGATGCCGTAGCCGCCGAGGAAGTTGCGCGCCTTCGAGAACAGGTGCATCGAGCCGCCCATGCCGCGGCTCGCGCCGCCCGAGCGGCCGTAGAGCTCGGCGAGCACCTCGCGCGCCGAGCCGCCCTTGCACAAGTAGTGGCCGTGCTCGCGATACGTCCCGCAGACGTAGTCGTCGGGGCGAAGGGCGTCGATGGCGCCAGTGCAGACCGCCTCCTGGCCGATGCCGAGGTGGAGGAAGCCGCCGATCTTGCCGGCGGCGTACGCCTTGGCGGCCGCCTCTTCGACGCGGCGGATGAGCAACATCTGGCGATAGAGCCGAAGCAGTAGGTCTTTTTCTGACGTAGGCACGTTGCCTTCCCGAGGGTGAACGAAAATGGGGGAGCAATATAACGAAGCGGCGCCCCTCCCGCCACAAGCGGGCAAGGCGCCTCGGCGCTCAGCCGGCGTGGCGGCGCGCTAGCGACCGCGGTAGATGCAGCGCGTGTTGCAGGTCTCCATGACGACGATCTTCGTCAGCCCGGGGAGCCCACCGACGATCCGCTGCCACAGCCACCGCGCCAGGTTCTCGGACGTCGGGTTGGCGAGGCCGTCGAGCTCGTTCAGGTAGTAGTGGTCAAGCTGCTTGACGATCGGCTTGACCACCTCGTCGAGCGCCGCATAGTCGATGTACCAGCCGAGCTTGTCGTCGACCGGTCCGGTGACGTGCACCTCGAAGCGAAAGCTGTGGCCGTGCAGGCGGGCGCACTTGTGATCGGCGGGCACCTCGGGCAGGCGGTGCGCCGCCTCGAAGCGGTATTCCTTGACGAGCTCGACTTCCATCAGCGCTCTTCTACTGCCGCGCCCCGAGTAAGTCCATC
>CAZPEY010000557.1:0-2648 GCA_964585665.1 uncultured Polyangiaceae bacterium
CGTCGCGGTCGAAGCGGCCGCCGTGACAAGGACAGGCAAAGCCGTCCGTCTGCGCGTCGTACCCGACCGGACAGCCGAGGTGCGTGCAGCGCGCATCGAACGCGACCGGCTCCTCGCCGCGCCGGCCGAGCAGCATCGGCACGCCCGACGGCGCCGTCCACGACACGAAGCCGCTCGTCGGGAGCTGCGCCAGCGGGACGCGCGTGGCGGCGATCGCAGGCGCGCCCGCATCGACGAGCACCGAGGTGACGCGGCCGCCTTCCTGGACGAGCCGACGCGCGGCGCAGCTGGTGCGAACCCGACCGCCGAGCGCGACGAGCCGCTTGCCGAGCGGCTCGAGCACGGCCGAGCCGAGATCGCGCGCCGCGTAGCGAAAGCTCATCCCGTCGGGGTTGCCGGTGAAGTAGAAGTGAAAGAAGCGCAGCGCCTCGGCCGCCGAGAGGCGCGCCGGACGATTGAAGGTCGTCCGCGCGAACGGCTCGAGCATCGTCTCGATGAACGGCCGGTTGATCTTGCGCTGCAGGAAGAAGGTGTCGAGATCGAGCGAGTCGAGCTCGGCGAAGGTCTTCTCGCCGTCGTAGCGCATCAGATCGTCGGAGCGATCGCCCTCGTTGGTGAAGCCGCGCAGCGACAACGTCTTCGAGTGGTTGACGACGGACAGGAGGTTGAACGGAAAGATCGTCGTCGTCTTGCCGAAGAGCTCTTCCTCGCGGTCGGCGAAGACGAGCGGGTAGCCGCCGGTGTCGAGGATGTTCGAGATGCAGCCGGCGCGCGTCAGCAGATCGTCGAGGTTGTAGTACTGCGCGAAGAAGCCGTGAAAGCCGTGCTCGACGGGGAACTCCTCGCCCAGGATGCGCTCGGTCCACGCCGCCATGCGGCCGCCTAGGTGAGGCCCCTGCTCGAGCAGGGTGACCTCGCAGTTGCGCTCGGCCAGCTCGATCGCCGCCGAGAGGCCGGCGATGCCGCCGCCGATCACGACGACCCGCTGCCGCTTGGCGATCGAGAACGGCCGGGACTTGTCGTCGACGCGCGCCCGGTTGGTCAGCGTGCGGCGCGGCTGAATCGCCGTCAGCAGGCCGCCGAGCCCGACGGCACAAGAGCCGAAGAGGGCCCCCGCACCGATGCCAAGTCCACGTAAGAACGAGCGCCGCTTCATCGATCGATTCGCTGCGCCGTTCATATCGGAAAATGGTCGCGCTGGCACGAACCGCGCGCATGCTTCATCTGATGAGGGTGTTGCGCCTGCTCCTCGCCTCGGTCGCCCTCCACGCGGCCCTCGCCTTCGGGCTCGGGCGGCTCGAGGTGCCGCTGGCGAGGCAGCGCCCTTCCTCCGTCGAGGTGGAGCTCACGCAGCCGCCGATCCCCCAGCCCGTCGCGACGACGAGCGAGGCGCCGCAGCGCGACCACGACCCGCCGAGCGTGCGGCAGGCGACCGCTCGCCCGGTGCGTAGCCGCCACGCCGACCCGCCGCGACCGCTGGCGGCGGCATCTCCGCGGTCGGTCGCCGCGGCCTCCTCTGCGGGGAGCGACGCGGCTCCAGCCTCCATCGCATCCACGGCCCCGGGGCCTCCGCCCACGCCCCCCGGCTCGGCGGCCGAGCCGCGACAGATCCCGCCCAAGGTCGACCTCTTCTCGAACGCCGCGGTGGCGCGCGCCGCCGGCGTTGACCTCTCGCCGTCGAGCAGCGACCGCGGCTTCCGCCCACGCCGCGGCGTCGGCGGCGACTCGCGCCAGGGTGGGGTCGACGTCGCCAGCTTTCTCGCCGAGGACGCGGCGCGGATGCGGGTCGACAAGGGCGCGGTCGCGCCAGAGCTCCGCCGCCTCGAGAAGCGCCTGCACGAGGCCTTCGCGCCGACCTTCGCGCAGGCCGACAACTCGAACCGGGCCGAGCTCTTCCTCAAGCAGTTCCGCGGCTTCCTCAAGAACCCACCCAAGACCGGCGAGCTGGCGCGCACCCTCGATCCGACCAAGGAGACCCTCGCGGACAAGCTGCGCTCCGCTCGCCCCGATCAGGCGTTCTTCCTCGGGCGGCGCATCGAGATCTTCGTCCGGCAGGCGCCCGACGGAACGATCCGGGAGATCGCGATCCGCAACGCGTCGGGCTACCGGGCGTTCGACGAGGCAGCGCTCGCCGCCGTCGAGAAAGCGCTCGCCGGCCACCTCCCAGCCGGAGCAGGCCACGAGGGCGATGTGCGCACCTTGTGGCAGCTCGACGCCACGGCCTACGTCGTGATCTCGCCGCAGCCCGAGCTCGTCTTCGACGAGGCGAGCGGCAAGTCCGAGTGGCTGTATCCGCTGCAGAAGCGGATCGACAAGGCGGTGCATCTGATCGCGGTGTACTGACGGAGACCTGCGATGAACCCGCGCAAGCAGCCCCCGTGGAAGCGCCCGCGGCCCGCCTCGAAACCTCGCGTCAGCCTCGACGACGAAGGGCGAGCCGAGGCGCGGGCGCGCGCCGAGGCCGCCGGACGCCGCTACCCCAACCTCGTCGACAACCTGTGGGCACTGGCGAGGATGCGCAAGCGCCTCGAGGCCTGACGACCACGACGAAGCCCCGTCGCTCCCCGCAGCCCCGTCGCGCCGCCACGGTGGCGCGGGCCGCACGGGCCGCGAGGAAAATGCCGAGCACGGACGGGCGGACACCCTGC
>CAZPEY010000558.1:0-2639 GCA_964585665.1 uncultured Polyangiaceae bacterium
GGCGCGCCGCGCTGATGCACGACATCGGCAAGTCGCTGACCCACGCCATCGACGGCTCGCACGCCGTGATCGGCGCCGACTACGCGCGCCGCCTCGGCGAGGCCGAGATCGTCGCCAACGCCATCGGCGCCCACCACGCCGACGAGCCGTGCAACTCGGTGTACGCGCACCTCGTCGCAGCCGCGGACGCGATGTCTGGCGGACGTCCAGGCGCGCGCCGCGAGCAGAACGACAACTACATCCAGCGCGTCGAAGATCTCGAGCGCCTCGGCGGCCGCTACCAGGGCGTCGAGCGCGCCTTCGCTGTGCAGGGCGGCCGCGAGCTCCGCATCTACGTCAAAGAGGATCGCGTCAGCGACGAGCGCTGTGTCGAGCTGTCGGCCGAGATCGCGGCCAAGATCTCGGACGAGCTCGTCTTCCCGGGGCAGATCCGCGTCACGGTGATCCGCGAGATGCGCGCCTCCGCCACCGCATCCTAGACGACCGCTCGACCCCTCAGATGGTGGTGAGCTGACCGCGCTTGAGCAGGCGCTGCAGCCACAGATCGCTGAGCTTCTCCTGCACGGAGTTGAGCTTGAGTCGACTGGCGAGGTGATTGAAGTTCACCGAGTCGAGGTTCTGATCCTGGTTGTAGCAGGAGAAGACGACGTGCTCCTTGCCCGTCGCTGGATCGGTGTGCTTCTGCAAGCACTGCGCGCAGATCTCCTTCATCATGCACTGCATCGGCGAGTTGATGCTGCCGACCGCATGGTGATCGCCGATGTGGGCCGCCAGGAGGGAGTGCCGAGCCTCCTTGACCGCGCGCATCATGCGATCGGAGCCGATCGCGATCACGCGCCGCACGCGCTCGAGATCGACGAGCCGCTCGCCGAGACGATCCTCGGCGTACGCGACCATCGCCTGGACGACGTTGCCGACGAAGGCGCGATCCTGCGGCCGGCGCGGCTCGGGCGCCGGCCCTTGGTCGACGGACCAGATGACCTGATCCGCCGCTGCCTCGATCTCGTCGAGGTAGAAGAGATCCTCGCGGCGCCGATAGCCGGCGAAGTAGAGCACGCGACAGCCCTGCGCACGCAGCGCGCGGCCAATCGAGAACAGCACCGCGTTGCCGAGCCCGCCACCGGCGAGGAGCACGTCCTCCCCGTTCGGGATCTCCGTCGGCGTGCCGGTCGGCCCCATCACCACCACCGGCTCCCCCGCCTTGAGCAGTGCGCACAGCCGGGACGAACCGCCCATCTCGAGGACGATCATCGAGAGGAGGCCGCGCACCGGATCGGTCCACGCGCCGGTCAGCGCCAGGCCCTCCATGGACAGGCGCGTCCCGTCGACGGTTGGCGCGAGCGACTCGAAGTTCTGCAGGCGATAGAACTGCCCAGGTTGGAACTTGCGCGCCGCCAGCGGAGCATGCACCACGACCTCGACGATCTGGGACGTCAGGCGTCGCACCTCGACCACCTTGGCCAGGAGCGTATCGTCAAGCTGCTTGACCAGTAGCTTCCAGCCGGTCTCGAGCTCGGGCTGCGAGGTCGTCGGTCCAGGCGGGAACACCGCCGCCACCGCCTCGTAGCCGTGCTTGGCCGAGGCCATCGCCTTGACCACCGATCCGGCGTAGCGCGGGTGGTTGTCGCCGTAGTAGCTGACCAGCCGGCCGTCCTGCTGGTACGAGGTGAAGAACCCGTTGCGGTCTGCGGTGAGCGTCACCGCGCCCCCCTCGCCCACCGTTGCCGTGTGACCGACGAAGAAGCCGCGCTTGTCGATGGCGAACGTGCCCGGGTACTCCTTCTCGTAGATCGTGTTCGGGCTGGTGCCCGCCGCGACGCACACGGTGCGCGCCGGCAGCTCGATGATCTCCCCGGTCGCCGACCACTTGCCGTCGGCGCCGAGCTCCTGCCGCTCGAACTTCATCGCGCGCACCGCGCCGTAGTTGTCGAGCTCGGCGCGCTTGGGCGACATGTTCTCGAGGAAGCGCACGCCCTCCTCGAAGGCCTTGTGCACCTCCTCGTGGTTGAGGCGGTACGCCGGCGAGTCGACCATGCGCTTGCGGTAGACGATCGTCACCCCGCCCCACTGATCGATGAGGCGCGCCAGACGCGGCTCCTCGCCCGTCGCTGCGGCGCGCTCGCGCTCGGCGCGGATCTGGCGTCCGTGCTCGAGCAGCTCGGCCAGGACCTCGCGCTCCTCGACGTCGAAGCTCTTCTCGACCTCGCCCGCGTCGACGAGCGAACGCTCCTTGCGCAGGGTCTCGTAGCGCTCGAGCGTCTTCTCCGCCTGCACGATGTAGTACGCGGAGAGCTCCGTCGCCGTGTCGATCGCCGTGAGGCCCGAGCCGATGACGACCGCCGGGAGGCGCACCTGGAGGTTGGCCAGCGACGAGCGCTTGTAGGCGCCCTGGAGCTGCAGCGCCATCAGGAAGTCGGACGCCTTGCGGATGCCGCGCTCGAGGTTGTTCTCGATGTCGATCATCGTCGGCTTGCCCGCGCCAACGGCGATCGCGACGTGGTGCATGCCCATCGCCCACGCGTCTTCGAGGGTGAGGGTGCCGCCGAGCCGCACGCCGCCGTAGACGCGGAACTTGTCGCGCCGCGCCAGCGTCGCATAGAGCACGGTCAGGAAGTTCTTGTCCCAGCGCACCGTGATGC
>CAZPEY010000559.1:0-2629 GCA_964585665.1 uncultured Polyangiaceae bacterium
CTCGAGGGCCTCGAGAAGGCGCTCTCCGACACCTACTTCTGCAACTTCTCGATGTTCCAGTCGCTGCCCGACTCGTGGGCCATCGACCAGCTCTTCCCGATCATGCCGATCCACCGCCTCGAAGAAGAGCCGGTGCGACGCGGCATCCTCGTCGACATCACCTGCGACTCGGACGGCAAGATCGACAACTTCATCGATCGCCGCGACGTCAAGCATGTCTTGGAGCTCCACCCGCTGCGCGAGCAGCCGTACCACCTCGGCATCTTCCTCGTCGGTGCGTACCAGGAGATCCTGGGCGACCTGCACAACCTGTTCGGCGACACCAACACGGTGATCGTGTCGAGTTCGGAGAGCGGCTATCAGATCGAGAGCGTCCTGCCGGGCGACAGCGTCACGTCGGTGCTGCGCTACGTCAGCTACTCGCCCGAGGAGCTGATGGCGCGCGTGCGCCGCTCGGCCGAAGAGGCGATCCGATCACGCAAGATGACGCTCGAGGAGTCGCGCCACCTCTTGCGCGCGTTCGAGAGCGGCCTGTCCGGCTACACCTACCTCGAGCGCGACTAGCGCATAATCGCGCCACCATGCGCGTCGGCGTACTCCTGGCTCTCTGCCTCTTCGGTGCGCAAGGCGCCTGCACCAAAGACACCGCTCCCCCTCCTTCGCTCACCTCCATCGATCCGCCCCTCGGCGACACGGCCGGTGGTGTCCTCGTGCGCCTCGCAGGCGAGCACCTCGACGGAGTCACCGCCGTCACGCTCGGTGGTGCGCCGTGCACCTCGCTCGTCGTGCGCTCCGCGACCGCCCTCGACTGCGTCGCGCCCGCCTTGCCAACAGGCACCTACGATGTCGTCGCGACGACATCGCGCGACACCGCCGAGCGCAAGGCCGCGTGGGAGGCCTGGTCGCCTGCATCGCTGCCCGGCGCGCGGCTGTTTCAGTCCGACCTTGGGGCCAAGCTCGACGGCGGGGCGCGCGAATTGCCGGTGTGGTCCATGGTGACGGGCCGCGCGCCGTTTCGACCACGCGACGGCGCGGGCCTGGTGTATGCGCTGGGATCCCTGTGGCTCCTCGGAGGCTGGGATCCCGCTGGCCCCGTGGACTGGGACGGATTGCCCACGACCAACGAAGTGTGGAGGAGTAGCGACGGGGGCGCGACGTGGAACGTGGTGCTGGCGCACGATTCTACTCCCCCCGCGACGGGCGCTACGGCACGGTTTGGCCCCCGCCACACGGCCGGCTGGCTGCGACATGAGGTCGCTGGCGTCGAGTACCTCTACGTGGTTGGTGGGGACATCTACAACGGAGGCACGCCGGACGTCTGGCGCTCGACGGATGGCGCGCACTGGGAGCAAGTCACGGCCGCGGCGCCTTTTGGACCGCGCGTGCTTCACATGGTGGGCGTCTACAAAGGCGCCCTTTATGTCATGGGGGGTCAGCTCGACATCGCAGACCCGGCGACCTGCCTGTCCGATGTCTGGCGCTCGACCGACGGCGGCTCCTCGTGGGAGCGTCTGGCCGATGCGCCCTGGGCACCGCGCGGCATGGTCTATTCGCTCGTCGAGCACGCCGGCTTTCTCTGGTTGGTCGGCGGCGGAACGTACGATGATGGTCCGCGCACGTACTACAACGACGTGTGGCGTTTCGACGGTCAGACCTGGGAGAATGTCTTGCCCAACGGTGTCGCTCCGTGGGCGCCGCGCGAATATCACAACGTCTTCGGTTGGCGCGGCGAGCTCTGGCTCTCGAGCGGGTACGAGGCGGACGATCAAAACCACGCGGACGTCTGGCACAGCACCGACGGAATGACCTGGATCGAGCTCCCCGGCCGTGCCTTTGCGCCGGGCCATGCCGATGGATTGGCGGTGACCCCCGACGGTCCGGTGCACGCAAGCGGCAACGCCTTTGACAGCGAGGTGTACCAGTTGCGGATCGAGCACGGCGCGCCTGTCGTGGGTTGGGATGCCGCCACCGGCCAAGCGCCGTTGGTCGCGGAGGATGACCCGCGTCCGCTTTGGCTCGAGGCGCAGCTCGGCGGGCAGCCAGCCGTCCGCGTGTCTGGCGGAGCGGTCCTGCGTCGCTCGTGGGATGCTCTTCCGGCCGGACGGAGCACCTTCTGGATCGGGCGCACGCGCCGCCAGACGGAGGGTGGGGATTCGCCGAATCCCGGCCAGACCGTCGTCGGCGACAGCCTCGGCAGTTGCCGCGCGCAGCTCGGCTATGGCGGCGATCAGGCCGAGCTCGTTCTGACCGATGCGGCGGGGTCGTGGGCGCAGGGACACATGCGGCGTGGCTCGCAGGTCGCCGACGGCGCGGCGCACTTGATCGGGTTCACCATCGAACCAAGTGGTGTCTCTCGCGCATTCGTCGACGGGACCCAGTCGGGCGAGTCGTTCGCTGGGCCGTACGACGCGCCCTACATGGGATGGGACTCGGTTGGCGCCGGGTTCGGGAGCGCCAACGCTGACATCGATCTCGGTGCCGTCTTGGTAACCTCGACGGTGCTCGACGCTTCGACGATCGCGCGGCTTGCGGTCTGGAGCCGCAAGTGGGGCGTTCGCTAGCGCAGGAGCAATCTCTCGATCAGAAGGACTGGGTCTCGAAGGCGAGCAGCACGTAGTGCGGGCTCGTC
>CAZPEY010000560.1:0-2621 GCA_964585665.1 uncultured Polyangiaceae bacterium
AAAAAAACGGGCCCTCCCGTCGCCAGGAGAGCCCGTTTCCGTCTGAGTTGCGAGTCCTGCTCGCGCCGTCTTAGTGGATCTTGAAGACGAGCATGAACGAGATGATCAGCGAGTAGATCACCAGCGACTCGATGAGCGCGAGGCCGAGGAGCATCGGGGTGAAGAGCTTGTCCGAGGCGTTCGGGTTGCGCGAGATACCCTCGAGCGCCGCCGACGCCGCGCGGCCCTGACCGAGCGCGCCACCGAAGGCCGCGAGCGCGATGCCGAGGCCTGCCGCGATGGCGACCCACTTGTCACGCTCGATGTACTGCACGCCGACCTCCTGCGCGTGCGCCACCGAGGCGACGAGCAGAGTCACGAGCGCTGCCGAGAATCCCATCACGAGCTTGCCGATGCGAACCATGTTCATTTCCTCCAGAAAGAGAACCGAGCCTTAGTGAGCGTGCGCTTCCGCGTGCGCATGGTGATCGTCGTCGCCATGCTCGTGGGAGACCGCGCCCTGGATATAGACCATCGTGAGCAGACAGAAGACCAGCGTCTGGACCACCGCGACCATGACGCCCAGCACCAGGAACGGCACGGGCAGGAGCAGCGGCACCAGCGCGAAGAACGTGAAGACGACCTTGTGGTCGGCGGCGATGTTGCCGAGGAGGCGCATCGACAGGGACAGCGGCCGCGCGATGTGCGAGACGAGCTCGATCGGCAGCATCAGCGGCGCCAGCCAGATCACCGGCCCCAGGAAGTGCTTGAAGTAGGCGAGGCCGTGCTCCTTGACGCCGAAGTAGTGGGTCAGCACGAACACCGTCAGCGCGATCGCCAGGTTGGTGTTCAGCGTCGCGGTCGGCGGCGCGAAGCCGGGCAGGAGCGCCAGGCAGTTCGAGAAGAAGATGAAGCAGGCGAGCGTGCCGATGAGCGGCAGGAAGCGGCGCGCGTTCTCGGGCCCCATCACGCCCTCGGCGACGCCGAGCACCGCCTCGGCAAAGAGCTCGAAGAGGTTGCGCAGCCCGAACTCGCGCGGCGGCACGAGCGCGTCCTTGCCGCCCGCCCTGGCCTGCTTGGCCGCGCCGGAGAAGACGACGCCGCCGATGATCGCGAAGATCACCACCAGCAGGATCGAGAGGACGTGCGTGATCGAGTAGTGCGACGGAAACGTCGCGACGCCGATCTGCGTGCGCGACAGGTACGCCTTGGTGAACTGCTCCAGATTGGCGACACCCGGGATCAGCTCGAACCAGGTGGAATGCTCACCCATGACTTTCCTCGGAAGGCGAAGGGCTGACGAGCTGCTTGCGGAACAGACCCGCAGTGAAGACCGCCGCCGGCAGCACGGAGACACCGAACGCGAACGGCACTGCCTCGACCCCGAGGTAGCGCATCGCGACGAAGATGAGACCAACCAGCACGAAGAGCTTGAGCTGGAACACGACGACGACGAGCGCCGGCGACTTCTTGGCGAGCGCCATCCGCTTGCCGATGCGGTGGACGAGCACCGCGTTGAGCGCCGCCAGCGCCGCACCGACGGTGAGCGAGTAGGCGGCGTGGGGCGGCAGCAGGATCGCCCCGGCGGCGATCAGCACCGCGGCGAGGATGAGCGCCATGCGCTCGAAGGCCTCGAGCAGACTAGCGCTCATGGGCTGCCTCCGTCGGGACGTGGGGCTCCATCGTCAGCCGCGCTGCGCGCCGCGGATCGCTGGAACGCACGCGCAGCCCGATAGAGCTCGCGAAACCCAGCGACCAGGCCAACCACGATTCCAGTGATCGTGAGAGCATGGCCGGTGGCGAACCGCCGATCGAGCCAGGCGCCGCCGAGGTAGCCAAGGACGACCGCGACGCCAAAAAAGATGCCGAGGTGGCTGAAACGCGCAGCCGCCTTCCACATCCTCTTGACGCTTGGGTCGATGGTCGCCTCCGACGCATGGGGTCCTTCTCTCTCTCGACGCGCGGGCTCATACCACCCCCACCTGTCGAGGTCAACACCGATGCTCGAATGAGGAGCCTGGTGTCGCGGAGCGTCTGTTTCTACAGGGTTTTAAGTGCGGCGCGCGCAGCGTCAAGGGTGCGGGACGTCGTCGCGTCATCATGGCAGAGCGAGGTGAAGGCGGCCTCGAACTGGGACGGCGGCAGATAGACGCCGCGATCCAGCATGGCGTGGAAGAACCGACCGAAGCGCGCCGTGTCGGAGCGCTTGGCGGTCGTGTAGTCCGTGACCGGCTGATCGCTGAAGAAGATCGTCCACATGGCGCCGGCCTGGTTGGCGACGTGCGGGACGCCCGCCTCGCGGAGCAGGGAGGAGAGGCCCGCGACGAGCTTCTCGGTCGTCGCGGTGAGCTGCTCGTAGAGGCCAGGGCGCTGCAGGAGCGCGAGCGTCTTGCGACCGGCCGCGACCGCGACCGGGTTGCCCGAGAGCGTGCCGGCCTGATAGACCGGCCCGTCGGGCGCGACGTGCGCCATGACGCTCGCCTTGCCGCCGTAGGCGGCCAGCGGCAGGCCGCCGCCGACGACCTTGCCGAGGCAGGTGAGGTCTGGCGTGATGCCGTAGTGCGCCTGCGCGCCGCCGCGGGCGACGCGGAAGCCGGTCATCACCGCGTCGAAGATCAGGAGCGCGCCGTCGCTGGCCGGCA